>JAUIFX010000039.1 GCA_030429865.1 Gammaproteobacteria bacterium
CCGGTGCCGAGCAGGACCTGGTTGAACTCGGGATCGTAGGTGATGCCGTGCCAGATGGTGCCGCCGCCGCCATACTTCCACCATTCGCCGGTCCAGGTCTTGGCGGCCATTTCCATCGCCGCGTTCTCGAAGCCGTCGGCGGGGTTGCCGGGCACTGCCCAGAAACGCCACACCTGTTCACCGGTCTCGGCGTCGTAGGCCGTGGCATAGCCGCGCGTCGGACCCCACTCGGTGCCGCCGTTGCCGATGAAGACCTTGCCACGGAAGACCTTGGGCGCGCCGGTGATGAACAGTGCCTTCCGCGGGTCGACCGTCATGGTCTCCCACACGCGTTCGCCGCTCTCGGCGTCGAGGGCGATCAGGCGGCCGTCCACGGTGGCCACGTAGACCTTGCCCTTCCAGTAGGCGAGGCCGCGCGAAACGTCCCACATCACGCGCATGCGTTCGCCGGCGGCGTCGATGACTTTCGGATCGTAGGTCCACAGTGTCTTGCCGCTGCGCGCGTCCACGGCGTAGACGAAGTTGTAGCTGCCTTCGAAGTAGATGACCCCGTCGACCACCAACGGCGTGCCGTTCAGCGAGCGGTCGTTGGGCAGGTCCATGTACCAGGCGAGCCCGAGTCGATCGACGTTGTCGGCATCGATGGCCGCGAGCGGGCTGTAGCGCTGCTCGGAATAGGTACGCCCGTAGGTGGCCCAGTTGCGGCCATCGGCCTCGTTGGCGAGTGCGGCGTCGTCAATGGTCGTGCCCGCGTGAGCGTTGATGGCGCAAGCCGCCACGGCGGCGCAGGCGACGGCGAAGTATCTGGTCATGCAAGTCTCCCCTGGTGAACCCGTGGCCACGGCGGCCACCCCATCCGGAGCGCCATGTTAATGGAATCCCGATCGCCCTCGCAGCCGGCGATCTGCGCGATTGCCGCCGGCATGCCGCGATCGCGAACGCAACGGTCCGGCGACATCGTTTGCAGCGAATTGATAGAATTGTTTGTTGACAAACTACTAAATATGGATGAAGTTCCTGCGCCGTTCGCTCCCTGCGGGGCGTTCCGGCGGAGACGCACGCACAAGGACGGTGCATTGGTCGTACACGCGCATCCCGGTAGCGACGACCGGCGCCGCCGAGGATCGGAGAGAACGCATTGGACGAGTACAGGTTGCCCGGAGACGGCCCGGATCATGCGGAGGCGCTCGAGATCTTTGCGTCGATCGAACCGCGTGGGGGCGCCATCGAGGTCCGCCGTACGCCGGACCAGCGCGTGCCACTGCTGATGCACGATGGCATGCGCTGCATCATCGCCCGCCCCGACGCCGACACCTTGTTCGTCTCGGTGCGCGCGCCGACGCGCGAATACCGCCTGGTCGTGCTGCGCTGGCTGGATTGAGGCGCGCGTCGGCACTGTCCCGCCGGGCGCCGCGGGCCGCCGGCGCCCGGCTTGCACCCGCGGCGCGGAGCCGGCACGGTACAGCCCATGACGCCGAGCCAGGCCATTGCCGACGACGCCCGCGGGCGCCGTGAACTGACGCCGCGCGCGCTCTTCACCGGGCTGCTCATCGGCGCCGTCCTGACGCCGACCAACGTCTACTCCGGCCTCAAGATCGGTTGGAGCTTCAATCTCTCGATCACCGCGCTGCTCGTCGCGTTCGCGCTGTGGCGACCGCTCGCGCGCCTGTGCCGGCTACCGGCCTGGCAGCTGCACGAGAGCAACATCAACCAGACCGCGGCGTCGTCCGCCGCCTCGATCGTTTCGGGCGGGCTGGTCGCGCCGATCCCCGCCTACCTGCTGCTCTCCGGGGAAACCCTCGGCCTGCTGCCGCTGACCGCGTGGGTGTTCAGCGTGAGCTTTCTCGGTGTGTGGGTGGCGTGGTTCCTGCGCGTGCCGATGCTCGCCAGCACGCAGCTGCGCTTTCCGGTCGGTATCGCGACGGCCGAAACGCTGCGTGACACCTTTGCCCACGGCCGCGAGGCGCTGCTGCGTTTCTCAGCCATGCTTGCGAGCCTGGTCGTCGCCGCGGTGACGAAGGTCGTGGATGCCTATTGGTGGACATTGCCGCGTTTCGCCCCGAGCCCGCGTCTCGGCGAACTCACTTTCGGCCTCGACCCTTCCCTGATGATGCTCGGTTTCGGCGCCATCATCGGCCTGCGGGCCGGGCTCTCGCTCGCGCTCGGCGCGCTCGTCGCCTGGGGTGGGCTCGCGCCCTGGCTGCTGGCCAGCGGCCGCGTGACGCTGCCGGCCGGCAGCGCGAACGGCTTTCAGCCGCTCGTCGAATGGCTGATCTGGCCTGGCGTTGCGCTGATGGTCGCGGCCAGCCTGACCGCCATCGTCAGGCGGCCGCGCGGCGGCTGGCGTGGCGCGCGCTGGTTCGGCCTCGCTGCCGCGCCGGCGCGCGCCGGTTTCGTGCTCGCTGCCGGACTCACGGTCGTGCTCGAGATCACGCTGTTCGGCATCGACTGGCTCGCCGCGCTGCTCGCGGTGCCGTTCGCCTTCGTCCTCGCGGCCGTTGCCGCACGCGTCGTCGGCGAGACCGGTATCGCGCCGATCGGGGCGATCGGAAAAGTCTCGCAGCTCTCGTTCGCGGCCATCGCGCCGGCCCAGGCGGTGACCAACCTGATGACCGCCAACGTCGCCGGCGGTGCCGCCGGTCAGTGCGCCGACCTGCTCAACGATCTCAAGGCCGGCCAGCTCGTCGGCGCGACGCCGTGGCGCCAGGCGGCGGCGCAATGCTGCGGTATCTTCGTCGGCAGCATCGCCGGCAGCGCGGTCTTCCTGGCGATGATCCCGGCACCGGCGGAACAGCTCCTGACGCCGGATTGGCCGGCGCCGGCGGTCGCGGTGTGGAAGACGGTTGCCGAAACCCTCGCCGAAGGCTTCGACAGCGTACCGCCGGCGGCGCGTTGGGCCGTGCTGGCCGCCGTCCTGCTTGGCATCGGGCTCGGACTCGCCGAGCGCCGCCTGGGTGCGGTCGGACGTTTCCTGCCCAGCGGGGCGACCGCCGGCCTTGCGTTCGTGATTCCCGCGAGTACGTCGTTGACCCTGTGCGCGGGCGCGATACTGGCCTGGGCCCTGCTGGCCCGCGCGCCGCACCTGGCGACGCGTTTCCTCGTCGCCTGTGCGGCCGGGCTGATCGCCGGCGAGAGCTTGTTCGGCGTCTTCATCGCCATCGCCGGCATCCGCTGAGCGCGCGGGACGGACGGGCGCGCCCGCCGCCTGCCCGCGCTACATGGACTTGACGACGATGGTGTTGTCGACCTTGGCGACGTCCTCGGTGTTGGCCGCGATCTGCCCGGCGAGTTCGCGCTCGGCGGCGGAACCGACCTGGCCGGACAGCGTGACGACGTCGTTCTCGGTGTCGACCTCGATGCTGAGGCCCTCGGTGTTCTCGTTGGCGAGCAGCTGCGACTTCACGCTCGCCGTGGTGGTCGCGTCGCTGACCCATTGTCCGAAATCGCCGGCGCCGCGCTGCTTGCGCGAGCCGGCCGCGATGTCGAGTTCGTTGACGACGTCCTGGACGCCCTCGACCGCACGCGCCAGTTCGCCAGCGAGATCGCGTTCGACGCGGGTTTCGACCGTGCCGCTCAGCATCACGACGCCGCGTTCCACCGCGGTGTCGATGTCGAGCGCGTCGAGCTGGCTGTTGAGGGCATAGATCGCCTCGAGCTTGCCGTCGATCCAGGCATCCTGCGTGCTCTGTTTCAGGGTCTTGCCGGTGTTGGCGGCCTTCTGCCCGGCCTGTTCGACGACCTCGCCGGCCTTCTTCTGCGCCTGCTCGATGGTCTTGCCGGCCTGTTGCGCCGCTTCGCCGGCAGATGCCGGCAGCGCGCCAAGCGCCGCGAGCAGGGTAAGGGTGGCATGCACGGGGGTGTGTTTCATCGTCATTCCTCGCTCGATGGGGTTCGACCGGGAAGCGTTGCAAGGGTGATGCCAGCGCATCGCACGTCCGTCACGCGGTGGCCGGACGCGCCCGCGGCGCTGTGACGCGCGGTCGCGCGCCGCAGCGCAAGCCCCGCGCAGAGGGCAGGAATTGCAAAACGTGTACAACTGACATCGTGCCGGCAACGCGCCACGGCCGGCGCCGTTGCCGGCACGCTTTCCCGGCCCGCTTCGGGGGATGCAACCGGGGCGGGCCGGGAAACTCTCCCGTGCTCGGCCGGTGCGGCATCCGCGCCGCGCGATGCCTGGCCGCGCGCGGCGCAAGCGGCGAGCATTGCCGCGCAGCAGGGCCACCAGACAAGGACGTCGGCGCGGTGCACAGCGATTCCGGGATGCAGGACAGCGGGCTGGCGAGCCTCGTCACGGTCGCGGCCGTGCACGGCGTCGCGGCCGATGCACAGCAGCTCGCGCATGCTTGTCGGCCGCCCGGTGCTGCCTGCGGGGCGCGCGAGGTGGTCGCCGCTGCACGGCGCCTCGGCCTGCGCGCACGATCCCTGCGCATCGCATCGTCCCGGCTCGACGCCATGCCCGTCCCGTTCATCGCGCGCCGCCGCGACGGCAGCTTCCTCGTCGTCGCCGGCATCGACCGCGTCCGTGTGCTGGCCAAGCACGCGGCGCGCGCGCCCGAAGTCCTCGCGCGCGCCGGGTTCGAACGTGACTGGGACGGTCTCGTCGTGCTCGTCACGCGGCGCGCGGGCGCGCCCGGCGGCGGGCGTTTCGGCTTCCGCTGGTTCTGGCCGCATCTCCTGCGGCACCGGCGCCACCTGGCCGAGGTGCTGGTCGCGGCCCTGTTCCTGCAGGTGCTGGCGCTGGTCACACCGCTGTTCTTCCAGGTCGTCATCGACAAGGTGCTGGTACACCGCGGGCTGACCACGCTCGACATCCTCGCGCTCGGCCTGTGCGTCGTGTCGGTATTCGAGGTGGTCCTCGGCGGCTTGCGTACCTACGTGCTCGCGCATACCGCGCAGCGCATCGACGTCGCCCTCGGCGCGGCCCTGTTCCGTCACCTGCTGCGCCTGCCGCTGGCCTACTTCGGAGCACGGCGCGTCGGTGACACGGTCGCGCGCGTCCGCGAGCTGGAGACGATCCGCGCGTTTCTCACCGGCACGACGTTGACCGTTGCCATCGACAGCCTGTTCACGCTCGTCTTCCTTGCCGCGCTCGTGCTCTACAGCCCTGCGCTGACCCTGGTGGTGGTCGCCACGTTGCCCGCCTATGGCCTGCTCGCGCTGGTCACCACGCCGCCGCTGCGAGCCCGTCTCGAAGAACGCTTCACGCGCGGCGCCGACAACCAGGCGCACCTGGTCGAGACGATCGCGGGCGTCGAGACGCTCAAGGCGCTCGCCGTGGAGCCGGGCGCCGAACGGGGTTTCGAACGGCGCCTCGCGGCCTACGTGCAGGCCAACCTCGCTGCCACCAACCTCAGCAGCATTGCCAGCCAGGTGGCGATGCTGCTCAACAAGGCCATGATCGTCGGCATCCTCTGGTTCGGCGCCCACCGCGTGCTCGAAGGCGTACTCACGGTCGGTCAGCTGGTCGCGTTCAACCTGATCGCGGGACGCGTCGCGGGGCCCGTGCTGCGCCTGGTCCAGCTCTGGCAGGACTACCAGCAGACCCGCATCGCGGTGGCGCGGGTCGGCTACATCCTGGACGCGGTGCCGGAACCCGCGCACCGCGCGGGGCGCACGGCGCTGTCCGCGGTTCGCGGCGAGTTGCGCTTCGAGCAGGTCACGTTTCGCTACCGGGTCGATGGCCCGGCCGTTCTCGATCGCTTCTCTCTCGCGATCGCACCGGGCGAGGTTGTCGGCATCATCGGCCGTTCGGGATCGGGCAAGAGCACGCTCGCGCGCCTGCTGCAGCGACTCCACGCGCCGAGCGAGGGACGCGTGCTCATCGATGGCATCGACCTTGCGCTGGTCGACCCGTCGTGGTTGCGCCGCCAGGTCGGCGTCGTGTTACAGGACAGCGTGCTGTTCAATCGCAGCGTTCGCGAGAACATCGCGCTCGCCGACCCGGCCCTGCCATTCGAGCGCGTGATCGCGGCCGCGCGCGCCGCCGGTGCACATGATTTCGTGCAGCAGCTGCCGGAAGGCTACGACACGATCGTGGGCGAGCACGGCGGCGGCTTGTCGGGCGGCCAGAGGCAGCGCCTCGCGATCGCCCGGGCACTCGTCACCGACCCGCCGATCCTGATCCTCGACGAGGCGACCAGCGCACTCGATTTCGAATCCGAGCAGACGATCCTGCGCACCCTGCGCGGTTTCGCCGGCAAGCGTACGGTGATCGTCATCGCCCATCGCCTCTCCGCGCTCGGCGTCGCCGACCGCATCGTGACCGTGGAGGCGGGCCGCGTCGGCGAGACGGGCGATCACGCCTCGCTGTGCGCTGCAGGCGGCTATTACGCCGAGCTCTGCCGCCACCAGGGCGTGCCCGGCGGGCGCGCTGGCGGCAATGGCTGAGCGGCGCCCGGAACTCGCGTTCCTGCCCGCCGCCGAGGAAATCGCCGAACGGGCGCCGTTGCTGCCGGCGCGGGTGATGCTGTGGACGATCCTGCTGTGCTGCGTGCTGGCGCTGGCCTGGGCCACCTGGGGCGAGGTCGACATCACCGCGGTCGCGCACGGGCGTATCGTCCCCTCGGCACGGGTCAAGCGCGTGCAGCCGGTAACCGGTGGCAGCATCGTGGCCATCCACGTGCGCGAAGGGCAGGTGGTAGAGGCGGGTGAGCCGGTGGTCGAAATCGAAGCCACGCGCGCGCGCGCCGAGCACCTGCGCCTCGCGATCGAAGCGGGGCGCCTCGAATCGGAACGCGCACGCCTCGAGGCGCTGCTCGCCGCCGTGGCCGAGCCGCGCACGGGCAGGCCGGGAGGTGCCGGGCTGACGCCACCGCTGCGGCGTCGCGTCGAACGCGAATACGCTGCGCATGCCGGCGAGCGCGCGGTGCTCGTGCAAGAACTCGCGCGCCTGCGTGCCGAGGCGGCAGCGGACCGCGCGGAGGTCGCACGTACCGACGCCACGTTGCCGCTGCTCGGGGAGCGCGTCGCCGCGATCGGGGCGCTGCAAGCGCGTGCGCTGGCGCCGCGCCTGGGCTGGCTGGAACTCGAAGAGCGGCGCCTCGACCGCAGTTACCAGCGCGAAGTGTTCGATGCGCGTCGCGCCGCGCGCGAAGCGCTGATCGCCGGCACGCAGGCACGGCTCGGCGCGTTCGGCGCGCGTGCCGAGAGCGACTGGCACAACGCGCTCGCCGGGATCGACGGCGCGCTGGCCCAGGTCCGTCAGCGCCTCAGCGCGAGCGCCGTGCACCTGGCCGCCCATTACCTGCGTGCGCCGATCGACGGCATTGTGCAACAGCTCGCCGTGCACACGGTCGGTGGCGTGGTCGCGGCGGGTGACGAGCTGATGTTGATCGTGCCGCGCAGCGGCGGCCTCGAAGTCGAAGCCTGGATTGCGAACAAGGACATCGGTTTCTTGCACGTCGGTCAGCCGGCTGCGGTCAAGGTCGAGACGTTTCCCTTCACGACCTACGGCACCGTTGCGGGCGAGCTCGCGGCGCTTGCCGCCGACGCGGTCTCCGACGACGCGCGCGGCCTGGTCTACCGGGCGCGCGTGACACTCGAAACCACGCTGCTGCCGCGCGCCGGGCGCACGACGGCGCTGGGCCCGGGCATGGCGGTCAGCGTCGAGTTCGCACTCGGCCGCCGACGCATCATCGAGTTCCTCGCGGCGCCCCTGCTGCGCTACCGCGCCGAGGCGTTGCGCGAGCGGTGAGCCGGCATCGCGCGCGATCGGCGCAGGCCGCCTCGGCAGGGTGACGAGACGCGGTCGGGAAATCTTCCCGCGGCGCGCCCGGGGCGCGGCTCGGGGCTGGCGTGACGAGCACGCGGCGGAGACAGTTGTTCAGGGTCCGAAGGGAGGCGAAGCACATGGCAGCGAGACACGCTCGCGGCGCCACGAACGCCGGCGCCGGGGCACGGGCGCGTGCCCTCGCGGCGATGCCGTTCGGCCTGCTGCTCGCTGGCGCCGCCGGGGCTGCCCCGCCCGGGCACACCCTGTTCGGCCTGCCCTATTACAGCACGGGTGCGATCGAGGGCTTCGCACAGCTCGTCGCGCTGCTCGCCTTCGCGTTTGCCCTGCTGCGCCATCGGCGCTTGCACGGCTGGAGCTACCTGCGCCGGGTCGCCGTGACGACGCTGCTGGCCGTCGCCGTGTGGGAAGCGGCGTGGAATGCCGACGTGCTGTTCACCAGCCTGCGCATGGCCTATCTCTGCCACACGCAGGGCGGTTTGCAGGTCTATCGCACGGCGGAGGCGGACGGAATTTTCGGTGTGAGCGATATCGATTACTGGTCCGAAAGGGGGTTCTCGTATGTCGAGTCGACAGTACCTTTCAAGAGTGATCCGCCGCGATTCCGACGTACATCGATGATCGACGGCGTGCCGAACACCGAGGAGAGCACGGAGATCAAGAGCAGCTTCAAGTTGGCTTATAGCATCGGTGTACCGTACGGCTATTCAATTCGGCGTGGCGGTCCTCGCATCAGAGATATCGAGAGCGGCGAGATTCTCGGGGAGATCGTGGTGTGGGATGTCTATCCTGGGTTGTTCGATCGTTGGTGGCGATCTGTCCTGCCGGGCGCATGGCGTCCCTGGACCTGTGGTGACAGTGCGCCGGAAGGAGTCGGGCGCTATGTCTCGCACCGACGTATACGCGAGTATCCAAAGGATTTTCTGGTCAATGCCGTGTTGAAGCCCAAGGCCTCGGGTTGAATTTCCACGTGAGTACAAGGACGACTCATGAACATTCGAGATTACTATCAACGCGCCTGGTTCGCGGACCTGGCCTACGTCGATTGGAGCAATGAAGCGCTGCGGGGGCAGGCTGGGGTGGAAGCGGCGCGCGACGAGGCGAATCGCGAGGAGCGCGCTCCAGAACTGGTTGACGCGTCTGGCGAGCGATCGGATGCGGCATTGGCGAGCAAGATCTTCGATCCTGCCAACGAGGCCTGGTACATCGCCGACTTTCACCGCAACGATCCCGCCAGTGGTTTTGCCGCGACGCTGTTCGCTCGCGGCAGTGGCCCCACTGCGCAGAAAGTGCTGGCCATTCGCGGCACCGAGGTGGGCCTCGGTTTCGAGGTCGGGCGCGACCTGTTGCAAGCGGGGCTGCAGGAAATCGGCGGCATCGGCCTGGCCGTGAGCCAGGCGGTGGCGCTGATCAACTACGTGCAACGTCTTGGTGCACCGACCGGGCACACGCTCGCCCAATGGCGCCTCGCCCAGGGTTCGGAGCCGCCGCGCGACGGCACGCCGGTGCTGCACGGTGCGGAACGAGCGTACTGGCTCGAGGCGGCGCGACCGGCGAGCGGCCTTGGCCTGCTCGCCCCGGGCGAGACGCTCAGCGTGACCGGCCACAGTCTCGGCGGGCATCTCGCGGCACTCGCGCTGCGCTTGTTTCCCAATCGTTTCGACGACGCGGTGACGTTCAACGCGCCCGGCTTCGATCCCAGGCTCGGCGTCAACGACATCGACGGGCTCCTGGCCGGCCTCGCCGGGGTGATCGGCACGAGTGGCGTGACCGCGGCGCTGCAGATCCTGACCGCGGTGGTGGAGAACGGGCAGCAGCTCAGCGGCAGTTTCATCGATCAGCTGTTCGCACCGGTACTGCCGCACCCGCCCGCGCCGAGCTTCGGTTCGCTCGCGCTCGACGGGCGCTTGTTCAGCCTGGTCGCCGAGCAGTCCGGCCGCGACGATGACATCTCGGTCGTCGCCGCACCGTTCATCACCGGGCGGCCGGCCAGCGAGCACCTGGCGGTGGCTACCGAATCGAACAGTCATGCCATGGGCCAGCTGGTCGACGCGCTCGGTGTGCAGGCATTGCTGGCGCGTATCGATCCGGGCATCGATCTCGCGCGCGCCGGTGACCTGCTGGCGCTCGCCGCGCCGCGCGCCGCGGCGAGCGAGGAAGCGTTGGTGACCGCGCTCGGCCGCCTGCTCGCCGATACGCCGCTACCGGCGTTGCCCGAAGCCGTGGCGCGCGGCATCGAAGCCTGGTTCGCCGCGCCGGCGCCGTATGCCGCGCGTGGCTTGCTGCATGCCCGGCTGATCGCGCTCGAGGAAACCGTCGGCGCGGCTGGCCTCGGCACGCTGCGCCCGCTCGGCGAGGTCGATACCAATACCATGGCCGCTGCCGCTTTCCGCAGCGCGGCCTGGCGTTACGCGCTGCTCGAACTCGATCCTTTCGTCCTCGATGGTTCGCCAGCGCTGTTCGCCGGGCACGCGGCGCAGGCGCAGCCGGCGGCGGACTCGCTGCCGTTCTGGCGGGAGCGTGCGCGCCTGCTCGCCGGCTTGCTCGCCGCGCATCACGCCGATACCGCCACGACGCGCGGCATCGCCTACGCGCTCGGATCCGGCAACGTCGACTGGGTGGACGAGATCGCCGGCAAGCGGTTTGCCGAAGTTCCTCTCGACGGCCTCGCCGTGGGCCTGCGCAGCAACGCGCTGGAGGCCATGCGCGGCCTCTCCGGGGCGCCCGCGGTCGTCGGCTTCGCCGCGCGCCAAGACCCGTTCCTCGGCTCGGCGGGTGACGATCGTCTCTACGGTGACGGCGCCGTGAATCGTCTGTTCGGCCTGGCCGGCCATGATCGGCTCTACGGCGGTGACGGTGACGACTGGCTGTTCCACGCCGCGGCGATGAACATCGATGACCACGTGCCCGATCATCTCGACGGCGGTCGCGGTTTCGATCGTTACCACGTCGGCGACGGTGACAGCATCGCCGACAGCGACGGTCGTGGCGAGATCCGTGCCGGTACGGCGATGCGCGCACTCGACGGCGTATACCGGCGTGTCGGTGAGCAGGTCTACCGCAACGAAGCGCTTGACGCCACGCTCTACCTGCGGCCAATCGGTGCGACCCTGGTCGCCGGTGCGGGCAGCGACACGCTGCGCATCGAGCTGGTACCGGCGAGCGGCTCGGCACGCGGTTTCGTCAGCGGCGACTTCGGCATCGTGCTTGGTGATGACGCGCGGCCGCACGATGCCCTGCGCCACGTCGCGGGGACGCCGGGCGATGACCGCGACAGCCGCGTCGCGGCGCTCGTCGGAAGCGCCGCGGATGAGCGCATCGACGGTCTCGACGGTGACGACGACCTGTTCGGCGGCAACAGCGGACGGGCCTGGGGGCGCGACTGGTTGTTCGGCGGCGCCGGCGATGATTACCTCAACAGTGCGACCCTTTTCGAGGCCAACGATACCGAGCAGTACGATGATGCCGGCGATTTCCTTCTCGGCGGCGACGGGCGGGACGTCGCCATTGGCAATGCCGGCGCGGACGTCCTGCTCGGCGGTCCCGGTGCCGATTTCCTCAGCGGTCGCGGTGGCGACGACGTGCAGGACGGTGGGCCCGGCGACGACGTGCTGGCCGGCGGCGGTGGCGCCGACCGCCTGTTCGGCGGCGCAGGCGACGACTTCCTGCTCGGCGCGCTCGATGTCTGGGCCGGTGCCGGACGCGCCTGGACGGTTGCCCCGACGCGCGACGCCGACGGGCGCATCGTCGATGTCGCGCTCGGAGACGTCTTCGCGAGCAGTGCGCCGTCGGCGGATGCGGACGTGCTCCATGGCGGCGCCGGCGACGATTATCTCGATGGCGGCGACGGCGCGGACGCGCTTCACGGTGAAGCTGGTCACGACGTGCTGTTCGGCTGGTACGGTGCCGACGTGCTCGCGGGCGGTGATGGTGACGACATCCTCTACGGCGATACGTTCGGCCTCGCACCGCCGCACGGCGACGGTGACGACGAACTCGACGGCGGCGCCGGCAACGACGAACTGCACGGCGGTGGCGGCGCCGACCGGCTGTCCGGCGGTGCCGGCAACGATCGCCTGTTCGGTGGTGCCGGGTACGATCGCCTCGACGGTGGTGACGGCCATGATCTTCTCGACGGCGGTGATGGCGGCGGGCACCTCCTCGGCGGCGCCGGCAACGACGTGGTCCGTGGTGGTAGCGGTGCGGACGTGCTCGAAGGCGGCCCGGGCGACGACGAACTCAGCGGTGGCGCCGGCAACGACGTTCTCACCGCCGGCCCGGGCGACGACCGCCTCGCCGGTGGCGGCGGCCACGATACCTACCTGTATCACGGCGGTCCCGGGCATGTGCACATCAGTGACACCGGCGGCTGGGATACCGTGTTGCTCGCCGACCCGGCCATGCTCGACGGTGCGACGCGCACGCTCGAGGGGAGCGACCTGGTATTCGATTTCTCGCCGACAGCGCGGCTGACGCTCGCCGACTGGCTCGGCGGCGGTATCGAGCGGGTGGTCGCCGGTGGCATCGAGCTGCGTGCAGGCACCGACCGCTTCGCGCGGCGTGACGATCTGACGACCCCGGACGACGTCTACTACTTCGTCCCACGGGCCGGTTCGCTGCGCATCGATGACGCCGATGGCAGCGACCTGCTGGTACTCGACGACGGCATCAGCGTTGCGGACCTGGCGGGAATCGTCGGCGCCGACGGCCACTGGCGCGCGACCATCGGCAACGCCGTGCTGGAGATCGCCGACTGGTCGGAAAGCGCTTTGTCGCGCGTCGTGCTCGCCGGTGGCGAGGAACTCACCCGCGCCGCGCTGGCGCAGGCCGCGCGGTACGCACCCCGCGCCGGCACGCCGCTACCGGACCAGGTCGCCATCGGTGGTTTCGACTACCACTACCGCGTGCCGGACGATACCTTCAGCGCCGGTGACTTCGGCCCGCTGTTGCTGAGCGCGGCACGCAGCGACGGTTCCGCGTTGCCGGCCTGGCTCGTATTCGATCCGTTCGCGGCGACGTTCAGCGGGCGTCCCGCGGCGGGCGATGGCGGCGAGGTGACGATCGCGCTCACCGCTCGCAGTGCCGCGGGCTACGAGCTGGCCGACACGTTCACGCTGCGTATCGACGGCATGCCGCAAGGGGCGGCCCCCGTACTCGATCCGCGCCTGCTCGACGGCGCGCGAGGCAGCTGGCTGGGCAGTGCGCCGACGTCGCTTGCCACCCTGACCGCACCGCGCACTGCGCCGGGCACGGCGGTCGGCTTCCCGCCGTCACCCGCGGCGGCGGTGCCGCGCCACCTGGAACGCGCGCAAGGCATCGGCGACGTCAATGGGGACGGCTTCGACGATGTCCTGTTGAGCGAGCGCTTCGGCCCGTCCGGGTCCGGCGGCGCCGATCGTCACCACGTCGTGCTCGGCCGTGCCGGCGGGTTCGCGCGTGAGATCGACACGCTCAGCGAAGCACGAGACGGGCGCGCGTTCGAAATCCTGCTCGACGATCCGTTGATGAGCGTCGCTGCCGGCGATGTCGACGGTGACGGCCTGAGCGACCTGCTGCTCACGCCGGACGGCGACGAACTGGTGCATGTCGTCATCTATGGCGCCGCGAGCCACACCGGCAGCATCGACGTCGCGAACCTCGGCGTCGATACAGGGTATGCCTTCGCGAGCTCGCACATGTTCGACCTGGTCGACGCCAACGGCGACGGCGTGCTCGATATCCACACCGGCAGGGCCGTGCTCTACGGCGATCCATCCCGCCAACGTCGCGGTATCGTCGACCCGCATGCCGCGGGTGCCGGCGGCTTCGTTTTCGCCGCCGACGCCGGGTACGCGGATTTCCCTATCCGTGACATCCACGGCATCGGCGATTTCGACGGCGACGGGCGCGACGACTTCCTCATGGTCGCGGCGCCGACGAACGGTCTCGACCCCGCGTTCCACATCGTGCGCGGCCCCGCCGGGGGGATCACGCCCGGGTTCGATATCGACGCCGCCGCGCGCATCACGCTGCATGGCGACCTTGCGCGCGGCGGCAGCGTGGTCCACGGTGATTTCAACGGCGACGGCTTAGCCGACGTGGTCGTGGTCGGGGCCGCCCGTGCCGGTGACAGGAACGAGCAGCGCATCATCTTCGGCACGGCCGACACGGCAATCACCGCGATCGATACTGACCACCTGGACGGCCGCAATGGATTCGTCGTCCAGGGGGCCTGGGACCTCGAAGGCCTCGGCCGCGTGGGCCTGGGCCGCGAGGCGGTGACGCTCGGTGATCTCGACGGCGACGGCCGTGACGAGCTCGCCCTCACCAATGCGTCGATGCTGAGCGTCGCGGGCCACGCGTTCGTGCCGATCCTGCGCGGCCGTGCGGGACCTTATCCGGCGCGTCTCGATCTCGCCGTGCTGGACGGCGCGTTCGGCTTCCACGCCATGCTGCCGTTGAACGGCCCCGGGCAGCGTTTCAGCCGTCCCGTGGCGGCGGGGGACATCGACGGCGACGGCCACGAAGACCTGATGGTCGTGGGCGACGAGGGCTTCGGCTACGTGGCCCGCGGCGGCGCGGCGATGACCGCGACGCTGGTTGCCGGGACGACGGCTGCCGACCTCATCGAAGCGGAAACGGCCGGCAGCGTCGTCTATGCCTACGGCGGCGACGACGAGATCCACGTGCACAAGGCGTTCGGTGTCACGGTCGATGCCGGCCGCGGCGATGACATCATCCTGATCGATGCCGAACCACTCCCCGGCGACGTGCCGCTCGGCGTAAGTCCGATCGCCTGGGCCAGGCAGCGCCCGGTCGTCGTCGTCACCGGTGAGGGCAATGACCATATCCGCGTCAACGGCACGACGCTCTCGCTGCACATCCTCGCGGGTACCGGCGCGAGTGGCAGCGGTAACGACCTCAGCATCGGGCGCGGCTACGAGTCGAGCAAGCTGCGGCTCGTGCCGGGCTCGATCAAGCTCGATTTCGGTCCCGGGCACGGCGAGATTCATCTCGAGGATTTCGACCCCCTCGATATTCTCGGCGGGCCGCGCTCGATTGGCCGTGTGCTCTTCTCAGACGGCACGGCGCTCAGCTACGAACAGCTCGTTGCGCGGGGGTTCGACATCGATGGCGGCGACGGTGACGACATCGTCCACGGTACGAACGTCGTCGATCGTGTCCGTGCGGGCGACGGCAACGATCGGCTGCACGGCCGCGCGGGCGACGATACGCTTTACGGCGGCCGTGGTGATGACACCTACCTGTGGCATCCCGGCGATGGCACGGACCTCGTCGTCGACAGACAGGGCGACGATGTCCTGCACTTCGGTGGCGGCATCGCGCCGGGCGACCTCACGTTCGCGCGTCACGGTGCCGCCCTGCACATAGACTACGGGGGCGACGGCGGGGTACGCCTCGAAGGCTGGTACCGGGGACGTTCCGGCCGCATCGAGACGATGACGTTCGACGACGGCAGCGCATGGGACCTGCCTGCGTATGCCAACGCGCCGCCCCGTCCGGCGCATGCCGGGTTTCGCGTGCCCTACCTCGCCGGCGAGGTGCTGACCTTCAGCCTGCCGCCCGCGTCGTTCCGCGATGACGACGGCGATCCGCTCTACATCACCGCGGCGCAGGCGGACGGCGGCGCCCTGCCCGAGTGGTTGCGTTTCGAACGTCGGTGGAATCAGTTCCATGGCCACGTGCCGGTGCATGCCGATGCGGAGATCGAACTCAAACTGCGCGCCTGGGACGGTCACGCCGCGGCCGAGCTGCCGGTGACCCTCGTGCCGCGCGTGCGTGCAGTGCCGATACAGGCGACGCTGGACACGCCCCCGGTTGCGGCGATGGCGCATGCGGATGCCGTCACGCCCGGGGACGCAACCGCGGGCGGCATTGCGCACCCTGATACCCAGGGTCTCCTGCCGTTGATCGAAGCCATGGCAGGTTTCGGTGCGTCGCCGGCACCTGGCGAGGCCTTCTCGATTCCGGCGCTCGCCGACACCGCGCCCGTGCTGGCGGCCGCGTGGACGCAGGCTGCATGAACGGCGCCTGCGGCGCGCGCCGGGGTCGCCATGAGTGCGCCGCATCCCGGGCGCGTGCCGTTACAATGGCGCTCCCCGGGCCGGCTCCCGCGCAACGCGGGCCGCCGGCGTTCCGCCCGCACCAGGAAGCCTCGCCATGGATTCTCGCTGCCGTTCCCCGCTGGCTGCCGGCCGCAGCGTGTCCGGCCGTCAGGGAGCCGGTCGGGTCACCCGCGCGACGCCGGGCCGCGTCACGCCGGCGGAGGCACCGCGCCGGCTCGACGTCGCGACACGCCGAACGTGGTTGCCGCGCCAACGCGTCGCGGCCCGGCGAGCAGCGGTCGCGGCATGACCGCGCGCGGCAACGGCGACGACGATCGATCCGCGGCGCCGCCGCCGGTCGAAGTGCCGTGGCGCGAACTCTCGCCGGCCGCCCTGCGCGGCGTGGTCGAAGCCTTCGTGCTGCGTGAAGGGACGGATTACGGGGCGGTCGAGACGAGCTTCGCAAGCAAGGTCGCCGCGGTCATGCGCCAGCTCGAGCGCGGCGAGGCGAGGATCTTCTACGAGCCCGCGTCACGCAGCGTCGAGCTGGTCGCGAGCCACGCGTTGCCGGGCGGCCTGGCGCCGCGCGATCCGCAAGACTGACGCGCCCCACTGGGGCGCCCCGGCCGCCCCCGCGGCCGCGAGGGAAACCGGGGCGTCCGGTCACGGCGGGCCGTGACCGGGCAGACGGCCTCAGGCCGGGTTGTTGCTGTTGAAGATGTCGAGATGCAGCTTCCAGTCGCGGCCTTCGCGCTTCCACACCACGACGTACTTGGCCTTGTCGAGCACCGCGCCGCGCGCTCCCTTGAGCGTTGCCAGCCCTGTTTCGATCGCCGTCTTGCCGTGCTGCTCGACGGTTTCGGTACGCAGGTTGACGCTCTTGACGCCCATGTCCATCGCACCCTGCCAGAAGCGCGCAATGGCACGGTGGTTCCTGCATGCCTTCATGTTCGGCGGCATCAGCACGCCATCCTTGGTGTAGCACCCGGCCATACCCTTGGCGTCGCCTGCCGCGAACAGGCCGCCGAGATTCTTGTTGGCGGCCTTGATCTCTTCCGTGATGTCGCGCTTGCCTCTCGTCGTTGCCATGCTTGTCGTCTCCCTCGGCTGTGCCGGTTGTTGGTAGCAGGTCGGTCCTGGTCGTCGATGCCGTGCGCGAGCACGGCGCATCAGCTGCCGAGCAGCGCGCGCAGCTCGGCGAGGTTGTGAATGACGTGGTCGGGGCGTGCGGTCTCGCGCCCGGTCTGCAGGGGCGGCTCCATGCCGCCGTCGACGATCAGTGCCGTGCGCATGCCGACCTCCCTGGCGCCCGCGATGTCGTGTTCGGGCGAATCCCCGACGAACAGCACCTCGTGCGGTGCGAGCCCGGACAGTTCGAGGGCATGCTCGAAGAAGCGCCGGTCGGGTTTGCACGACTGGGCCGCCTCGGAACTCGTCCAGTGATGGAAGTAACGCGCCAGTCCTTCGCGTTCGATCAGCGGTACGAGCATGTCGTCGTCGATGTTCGAGACGACCGACAGGTACAGGCCGGCGTCGCGCAGGTGCGAGAGCGTATCCACGCAGTCCTCCTTGAGCACCAGGCAGTCGACGATGGCGCTGCGATGCGCCTCGCGGTACCAGTCGTGCACCGCCTCGTCGTGCGGCGCCTCGATGAGGTCGGCAAAGCGCATGAAGGTGTCGTGGAAGAAATCGCGATGCAGGTAGTAGGCGCGCTCGGCATAGGCGTGGGTGATTTCGCGCTGCGCCTGCGTGTAGGCGGCCTTGATGCGCTCCACCTCGACCGCAGCGCCGAGCCGTTCCACGGCTTCGAGCAACAGCGGCAGCGTGGTGCGGGGGACGTGGCGGTAGCTGAACAGCGTGCCGCCGAGATCGAAGAACACCCCGGTGGTCACGACAGCACCGTGGCGAGCTTGTTGGCCCAGGCATGATCGGTGAAGTCCATCTTGATCGGCGTCACCGAAATGCTGTTCGCGGCGATGGCCGCGAGGTCGGTCCCGGTCGCGTGTTCGGCTTCCGGGTACTGGATCTTGACCCAGTAGTAGGGGTGATTGCGTGCATCGTGACGCGCATCGATGCTGAATGCGCCGGGCGGACGCTGGCCCTGCGTCGTCATGCGTATGCCGTTGACCTCGCCGGGCGCACACTGCGGGAAGTTGACGTTGACGAACGAGCCCGTCGGCCATTCGTCGAGTTCGATGAGCTGGCGAATCAGGCCGGGCGCATGATGCGCCGCCGGCGCGAAGTCGGCGACACCGCCCGGCGGGCGAACCTGCGACAGGGCGATCGAACGGATGCCCATCAGCGTGCCTTCCATCGCCGCCGCGCAGGTCCCGGAGTAGGTCACGTCCTCGGCGAGGTTGGCGCCGGCGTTGATGCCCGAGAGCACGACGGTCGGCGGGCCGTCGGTCATGAACTCCCACAGCGCCATCAGGACGCAGTCGGTCGGCGTGCCACCGATTTGGTAACGCTTCTCGCCGAGCTGGCGCATGCGGATGGGGATGGTCAGGGACACGGAGTGTCCGGCGCCGCTGCGTTCGTTGTCGGGTGCGATCACCCAGACGTCATCGCTGAGCTCGCGCGCGATCGACTCCAGGAGTTCGAGTCCCGGCGCGTGGATGCCATCGTCGTTGGTGATGAGAATGCGATGTTTGCTGGCTTCTTTCATGGGGCGGGAGTATAGAGTCGGTCTCAGAATTATTCATGGTTGCGCCGATGGCTGCCAAGTCTGATCTCGATGGGGCGCAGTTCAAGGCGCGAGGAGCGCATAAGATGCTCAGCGTGTGAGCGACGAGCAACGCCGAAATGCGCCCCAAGAAAATAGACTTGGCAGCCATCGGCCCTTCGGGTTGGGCCCCCCACCATTATTTTTGTGGGGCCCGTCTACGGCGTTGCGGTGCTTGGCAATAGAACCACTATTCCCTGCGCACCGCGTCTTGTAGCCGAGCTTTTTGGGCGCCAACGCAACCACGAATAATTCTGAGACCGATTCTAGCCCGAAGCCGCACCCAGCGATGTGACGTCGACGCCATGCGAACCGTCATGTCAGCGCGCCGCTAGCGCATCTCCCGGCACGCGCGACATTGCCACCGTGGACGCGGCGCCGCTGCGCGCCATCCTCAGCCGACCGGCTCGTCGGCCTGCACGTCGGGGTGGTACTCGGTGTAGACGTAGATGGGCAGCGAGAGGTTGCCGAGGCGGTCTTCGACGATCGGCCACACGTCGCTCCACTGCAGGCCGCCGACGCCGGTCGCAAGGCGCGGCAGGGCAAGCGACTTGAAGCCCTCCTCGGCGATCATCTTGGCCAGCGCACGCAGCGTTTCACGCACGTGCTTGGTGGTCGCCTTGCCGGGTTTGCCGCCGTGGCCGTAGCCGCCTTCCTGCGTGATCAGGTTGACGATGCGCACGCCGTCGGCGCCGCCCCACAACCAGGCGCTTCCGGGTTGCGGATGATGCTGGTTGCACCAGTGGTGGAAATCCTTGTGCATGGCCGGGTAGCGCTCGTGCAGCGCGAGTGCGAGGCCCTGGTTCATCGGGTCGTTGGCGGCCACGCCGTGCGCGATGACCTGGGCCCGGGTCAGGAGGATGTCGCCGGAAACGGGATGCAGCATGTTGCCCTCTCAGCGGTGGCTTGGAAGCGGAACTCGGAGGCTGATGCTCGCCGCTCGCGGCGGGCCGCATCTTGATCTGCCGCAAGTGCCGGAGAATCGGGGCGCGAGCGGCGGCTGCGCCGGGTTCAGGCGGTGATCACGAGGTAGCCGACATAGGCGCCGTAGCCGGCGAGCAGCAGGGCGCCCTCGGCGCGGACCAGGCGGCGCCCGGTCATGGCGAGCGGCCACAGCAGCAGCGCAAAGCCGAGCATGCAGGCGAGCACCGTCCAGCTGACCTCGCCGCGCGGCAGCGGCGTGACGCCGGCGGTGATGCCGATGATGCCGAGGGTGTTGAAGATGTTGCTGCCGATGACGTTGCCGAGCGCGATGTCGCCCTGGCCGCGCAGCGCGGCGATCACCGAAGCGGCGAGTTCCGGCAGGCTGGTGCCTACGGCGACCACGGTGAGGCCGATCACGGCTTCGCTGACGCCGAGCGCGCTGGCGATGGTGACCGCCGCGAGCACCAGCGACTTGCCGCCGCCGACGAGCGCGGCCAGGCCGCCGGCCACGAGCAGCAGGTGATGCCAGACCGGGCCGTGGTCGAGTTCGGTGCCGGCGGCGAATTCGGCCTGGGTCGCGGCCGTTTCGCGGCGCGACTGCCACAGCGTGAACACGATGTAGGCGACCAGGCCCAGGGCCAGCGCCAGGCCCTCGGGACGCGAGATCGTGCCGTCGGCCAGCAACACCAGCAGCACGGCCGACACCGCGACCATCAGTGGCGTGTCGATGCGCAGGATGTTGGCGTGTACTTCGAGGCTGCGGATCAGCGCCCCGATGCCGAGAATCAGGCCTATGTTGGCGATGTTGGAGCCGACCACGTTACCGACGGCGATATCGCTCGCGCCGCCCAGCGCCGCGGCCAGGGATACCACGAGTTCGGGGGCGCTGGTTCCGAAGGCGACGACGGTGAGCCCGATCGCGAGCGGCGAGACACCCAGCCGCGCGGCGAGGGCGCCGGCCCCGCGCACCAGCCATTCGCCGCCGTAGTACAGCAGCACGAGGCCGAGCAGGGCCTGCCCGGAAGTGACGAGGGCGCCGCTCAAGCGCGGCGCCCCGGGCGGGTGGCGGCCAGGGTAGCGGGCGCGGCTGCGGGTTGTGTCGTGACAATCGGCATGACGGTTGGCTCACGCGCCCAGCAGGCGCTCGCGGAACATGAAGAATACCGCGCCGAGCAGGCACAGCGCGGCCCAGAGGTAATCGAGCTTGAGCGGCTCACGCAGGTAGAGCAGGGCAAAGGGAACGAACACGGACAGACTGATGACTTCCTGCAGGATCTTCAGTTCACCGACGCTCATCACCGCGTGGCCGACGCGGTTGGCCGGTACCTGCAACAGGTACTCGAACAGCGCGATGCCCCAGCTGAGCAGCGCGGCGACCACCCACGGCTTGTGATTGAGCGTCTTGAGGTGCGCGTACCAGGCGAACGTCATGAAGACATTGCTGGCCACGAGGCCGGTAACCGTAAACAGGACGGGCGAGTTCAGCGGGGACATCACGCGTCCCCCGGCGTCGGTGCCGGGCGCGGCAGCAGCCTCAGCCGGTCTGCTCCGAGGCTTCGCGCAGGCGCCGCTCGAGCGCATCCGCCTTGTCGCGGTTGCCGCCGAGAAAGGCCGGGGCGGCCCGGTAGTACTTGATCAGGTCCGAGAGCGCCTCGCGGTCGTGCGGCGCGAGTTCCACCGCCTGTTCCAGCGCGCTGCAGGTCTTGCGTGCCAGCGACATGGCCTCCAGCCAGCCGGCACGCTCGGCGAGCCGGCCGTAGCTCTTGCCGAGCAGGTGCGCGCAGCGCGCGCATCCCGGCTGCTGGCCGAGCAGCTGTTCGAGCAGCGTGGCCGCGGCCGCGTACCGGCCCGACTCGTAGGCGCGCTGGGCGGCGTCGTAGTGCGGATGCGCGGCAACGGTGGCGGGCGCGGCCGTACGGTCCGCCTCGGCAGACGCCCCGGCGGCGATGGCAAGCAGCATGGCAATGAGCGACAGACGCGGCATCGAAAGCATCATCATGGTGCAAACGGAGCGGAATCCTAAGGCAAAGTGCGTCGAAATGCGAGATCCGGGCAGCGCGTCGCCGGCCCTTCAGGCGCACAGTGCGGCGACCACCTCGAGCAGGTGTTCCTCGTCGATTGGCTTGGGCAGGAACGCGCGCAGCCCGGCCGCCAGCGCATCGGCTTCGCGGACCGTCGCGCTGTAGCCTGAAACCAGCACGATCGGCAGCGCCGGGTGCAGTGCGAGGAGTTCGCGCGCCATGTTCATGCCGGTAAGCCCCGGCATCGTCTGGTCGGTGACTACCAGTTCGACCTCCCCGGGCGCGGCCCGGAATGCGGCCAGCGCGTCCTCGGGCACGGTGAACACGCGCGTGCGGTAGCCGTGCAGCTCGAGCAGTTCGCCCAGGAAGGCGGCCACCGATGGCTCGTCATCGACGACGAATACCTGCGGTGCGCGCTGTTGCGGGGTGGTCGTCGGCACCGTCTCGGCCATCGGCGCGGTCCACGGCGGAGCCTCGGCGGCCGCCGTCGGTGGCAGCAGTACTTCGAAACACGTGCCGCCACCTGGCCGGCTGTCGAGCATGATGTGACCGTGATGCGCGTGCACGATACCGTGCACCATCGCCAATCCCATGCCCGTGCCGCGACCGCTGCTGTTGGTGGTGAAGAACGGTTCGAACACGCGCGCGCGATCGCCGATCGGAATGCCGGGGCCGTTGTCGCTGACGCTCAGCACGACGAAGTCACCGTCGACGGCGCCATGACAGGAGTCGCACTGGCCATGTCGGTTGCGGCCGTTGGCCAGGCGGATGACGACGGTGCCGGTACTGTCCACCGCGTCGCGTGCATTGATACACAGGTTGACGATGACCTGCTGCAGTTGCCCGGCGTCGGCCATGACAGGTGCCAGGCCAGGCTCGATGTCGACGCGAAAGCTCACGCTCGAGGGCATCATCGGGCGCAGCAGGCGCATGGCGTCGCCGGCGACCTCGGCGAGATCGGTCACACAGGTGTTGGTCGGCTGCGTGCGCGAGAACGTGAGCAGCTGCTGCACCATGTCGCGCGCGCGCTTGCCGGCGGTCTGGATCTCGTTCAGGTAATCGACGAGCTTGGGCTGCGACGCGCCGCCGAAGCGGCGCAGCGCGAGGCTGGAATAGCCGAGGATGCTGGAGACGATATTGTTGAAGTCGTGTGCGATACCGCCGGTCAGCAGGCCGATCGCCTCCATTTTCTGCGCGCGTTGCAGCTGGTTGCGCAGCTGTTCCTGCTCGCTCTGCGCGTTGCGCCGCGCGGTGACGTCGGTGGTGATGCCGTAGAAGCCGACGACGCCTCCGTCGTCGCCTTCGTCGCCGAACCAGGCGCGTGCCTTGGTCTGCCACCAGCGTTGCTGCCCGGCGGCGTCCAGGGCGCGGTACTCGATATCGAGCAGGCTGCCGTCCCGGTCGCGGATCTTCTGCTCGAAGGCTGTCGTGACACGCTCGCGATCCTCGTCGTGCAGCCGCGCGAGGAAGCGCTGCATGACGAACTGTCCGTGCTCGTCGCGGAACACCGGATCGATGTCCTGCGGCGTGGTGAAGGTGTCGTCGCGCACGTCCCAGAACCACGAGATCAGGTTGGCCGAGGAGAGGGCGAGCTTGAGGTGCTCCTCGTTCTCGCGCAGCGCGAACTCGGCATTCTTGCGCGCGGTCACGTCCATCATGTGCCCGTACCACATCAAGGCCCCGTCGGGCTCGCGCAGCGGCGATGCCTGGCCCAGCAGCCAGCGCACGCTGCCGTCGGCATCGACCACGCGGTACTCTTCGCGCCACAGTTCGAGCGTGCGCGCCGAGCGCTCGACCGAGCCGAGAATGCGCGCGTGATCGTCGGGATGCAGCAGGCCGAGAATGGCGTCGGCGTGACCTTCGACGTAGCGGGGCGTCACCTTGAGCACGCTGTATGCGCCCTCGCTGGCATAAGGCATGCTCCACTCGCCGTCGGCGTCGATGCGGAACTGGTAGACCATGCCCGGGACCATGCGCGCGAGCATGCGCAGGCGTTGCTCCATCTCGTGACGCTTCTGTTCGAGCGCCACGCGCGCGGTGACATCGATGAAAACGCCGTTGAACACGGTCTTTGCACTGTCGTCGCAGCGCGCCAGCGTCTGGCGCGATTCGATATGCCGGATCGTCCCGTCGGGCAGGACGACCCGGTATTCGAGCGTAAAGCGGCCGGCGTCGATGGGCGGCGATTGCACGGTCTCGGCAATCGCGTCACGGTCCTCGGGATGAAGCGCGGCAAGAAAATCGCTGGCTTGCCACGGTCCGGGTGTTGCAGGGAGCCCGAACAGCAGCGCGACGCCCGGCGGGCCGTTGAGCTGGTTTGCATCGACGTCCCATTCGAACGGTGCGAGCTGGGCCTGCTGCATCGCACGGGTCAGGCGCTCTTCGGACTGGCGCAGTTCGTCGGCGGCACGCACCGCCTGGGTGATGTCCAGCGTGACGCCGGTGCAGCGGTCGCGGCCGTCGACATCGCGCCGGATCTGCGCGCGCGTCTCGACCCAGGTATGGCTGCCATCCGGGCGCTCGAAGCGGTGTTGCACGTGCATCGGGCGCCCATGCTCGTAGAGCGCGTCCAGCGCCTTCTCCACGGCGGGCAGATCCGCCACCGCCACCCGTTCGAGAAACTGCTCCAGGGTCCACTGGGTGCGAACGCCGTCCAGGCCGAGGAACGCGCTCGCGTTCTCGGTGGTGCGTACGTGGCGGGTCTTCACGTCGAGTTCCCACAGCACCATGTTGGTCGATGCAATGGCAAGGTCGAGCCACTCGACGCTCTCGCGCAGACGGCTCTCGGTCGCACGCATGTCGGAGATGTCGAAGGCGAGCCCGATGGCCCGCGGCCGCCCGTCGTCGAAGATGTTGCGGTAACGCACCTCGAAATGGCGGATGCCCTTGCTCGGATGCTGCACGCGGTAGCGCAGCACGCGTGCCTCGAGATCAGTCTGCGCGGTCTGGATGATGTCGTCGCAGTGCTGTTCGTGGCGCGGCCGATCTTCGGGCACGATCAGCGCGAGCAGCTCCTCGTAGGTGAAGCGCCCGTCGCGGCGCGAGAAGCCGTAGAGCTCGGCAAGCGAGCGCGAGCAGATGGCCTCGTTGGTGACCAGGTCGCGTTCGAACCACGCGATGTGCGCGTGCGCGAGGGCGGATTCGAAGTCGCGCGTGCCGAAGCGCGCGAACGTGGGGCCGCCCGCGGGCATGCGGCGCAGGCGGCACAGGGCCTGGCGGGCATCGCCGGCCAGGGTGAGCGACTGCACGGTGGTCTCGAAGATGTCGCCGGCGAAGGCCGCATCCGGGCCGAGCACGAGGCTACGCGTGTGGCCCTGTCCACAGGCCTTGCACACCGCTTCGCCGAGGAGCGCCGCGGCGTCTCCTGGCAACAGGTCGGACAGCGCCAGGCCGACCAGCGCGGCGGCGGCGCTTTGCGCGTCCGCGCTGCTGCCGGCGACGCTCGCGCCGGCGACGACGCCGTCGGCACCGACGACGAGCGTGATCTCGCCAAGCGTGGCGAGCACGCCTTCGGCGGTCCCGCTGGGTGGCGTGATGTTCTGAGGCAGGCTGGAATTCACCTCCGGCATAGCGGCCGGCGGCACGTGAACTTGTGCTGCGTGGGCGGCGCGAGGGCCACTGGAACCGTGTGCGCGGCAGCGCTCCCCGGGCAGCCGTCCGCGGTGGCCTGCCCGACGCGGCTGGAGCGCCGCTGCCGGGCTGGCGGGAGCGGCGCGGTGGGCCGGCTCAGAAGCGTGCAGCCTGCGTGCGAGCGGCGTCCATGGCCGTGGCCCGCGCACCTTCGACGTCTTCCGCGCTCGCCAGTGTCGGCGCGACGACGATGCGCGTGACTTCGGTCAGGCCGACGAAGGCGAGCCAGCCTTCCAGCGCGGGCTTCTGCAGGTCGTAGGCTTCCGCGCCGCTGCCCTCGTGGTAAGCGCCGCCGCTGGCATAGACGACGGCGACCGGCCCGTCGACGAGCCCGGCGTAGCCGCTGTCGGGCGAGAAGCTGAACGTCAGCCCCGGCTGCGTCACGATGTCGATGTAGTGCTTCATGACGTAGGGCAGGCCGAAATTCCACATCGGCATCGAGATCAGGTACTTGTCGGCGGAGGTGAAGCGCGCCACCACGCGCTCGACCTCGCCCCAGGCGGCTTGTTCGGCCGCGCTGGGCTGCTCACCGTGCAGGATGGCGTACTTCGCATCGAGCATGGCGCCGTCGAACGCGGGCAGGCTTTCCGCCCACAGGTCGAGGCGGTCGATGGTGTCGCCGGGATGCGCGGCGGCATAGGCGTCGAGGAACGCGTTGGCGACCGCGATCGAGTGAGAACGGTCCTTGCGCGGGGACGCTTCGATGTAGAGCAGCTTGGCCATGGGATCTCCCTGTCTGCGTGGCGGGGTATAGAGCGCGCGGGATCGCGGCTCAGCGATTGGTTTCGAGTTGTACGGCGCCGTTCCAGTTCTCGGCGAAGGCCTTGACGGTATCGAGCAGCGCGGTAATGCGGTGGAACTTCCACCTGCCGTCCTCGCGCCGGTAACGCTCTTCGTAGCGCCCGGCGATCATCGCGCTGCCATTGATGCCGAGGGCATTGCCGTCACGGAATACCACCGGGCAATCGAGATACCACAGCGCCGTGGCGGTGTCGCCGTCGCGGTCGATGACGTCGTTCATGACGCGGTGCTGGCTGTAGGCGAGCACGGATGGGACGTGTTCGAAGAGGAAGGCCTCGACCGCCGCGCGGCCTTCCATGAGCGGAAAGCCGGTGAAATCGGCGACCACGTCGTCGCACAGGTGGGCCGAGATCGTGGCGCGGGCGGCGTCGTCTCCGGCGACGATGCGATCGACGCAGCGGCAGTAGGTGTGATGCTTGAGGCGGCGGATGGCCTCGAGCTGCTCGAGATGGTCGATGCGGGCCTCGATGGTGGACATGGCGGAAGGGCCTCGGGGTTGTTCCCGCGCACACCTGCGCGACGGTGCGCGCAGAGCGTGGCGCGACGCGGGCGGGCACGGCGGATGGTGCGAGTCGGGTGGCCCCTATGGTACCGCGCGGCGCACGGCACAGGCAGCGGTGCGCCCGTTCGCGCGGCGGTCCGGACCGCGGGGCGCGCTCGCGGCGAACGCACGCCCGACCCGTCATGCTGCGCCGCAGCAACCCGGCCTCGTTGATCCAGATCAGGTCTGCCCACGCGGCGCCACGCAGACTTCGTCACTCGACATCATTTCGGAAGAACCCTCATGAGCGTTTCTGCCATCAAGCGCAAGCAACAGACCGCCGAGCACGTCGACGTGCTCATCGTCGGCGCCGGCATCTCGGGCGTCGGCAGCGCCGTTCATCTCTCGCAGCAATGCCCCGACAAGCGCTTCGTCATCCTCGAGGCGCTGGAGAGCTTCGGCGGCACCTGGCACATGCATCGTTACCCGGGCGTGCGTTCCGACAGCGACCTCTACACCTTCGGTTATCGCTTCAAGCCGTGGGTCGGACCGCCGATCGCGACGGCCGAGGAGATCATCAAGTACATGGGCGAGGTCATCGAGGAGAACGACCTCGAGCCGCATATCCGCTACGGCCACAAGATTCTCAACGCGAGCTGGTCGAGCGACGAGTGCCTGTGGACCGTCGACGCGGTGCGCACCGACACCAACGAACCGGTCCAGTTCACCTGCAATTTCCTGTGGATGTGCCAGGGTTACTACCGTCACGCCGAGGGCTACACGCCGCAGTGGGAAGGCATGGACGACTTCAAGGGCGAGATCGTGCACCCGCAGACCTGGCCCGAGGATCTCGATTACAAGAACAAGAAGGTCATCGTCATCGGTTCTGGCGCAACCACGGCCACGGTGGTGCCGGCAATTGCCGGCGACTGCGAGCACGTCACTGTCGTGCAGCGCTCGCCGACCTTCTTCGCGCCCGGCTTCAACCGCAACGAACTCGCTGACATGCTGCGCGAGCTCGACATCGACGAGACCTGGATCCACGAGATCGTGCGGCGCAAGATCCTGCACGATTTCAAGGAACTCACCCGCCGCTCGTTCGAGGAACCCGAAGCGCTGCGCAAAGACCTGCTCGACGGGGTGCGCGCCTACCTCAGCGAAGAGGACGTCGAGAAGCACTTCACGCCGCGCTACCGCCCGTGGCAGCAGCGCATCGCCTTCGTTCCCGACGGCGACCTGTTCAAGGGCATCCAGGCCGGCAAGGCGAGTGTCGTCACCGACGAGATCGAGCGCTTCACCGAGAAGGGCCTGCTGCTCAAGTCGGGGCAGGAGATCGAGGCCGACATCATCATCACC
>JAUIFX010000240.1 GCA_030429865.1 Gammaproteobacteria bacterium
TGAGCTGGCAGGCCGGCTGGCCCTCGCGCCCGCAATGGTTGGGATAGCCGTCGCCGAGAATGCGCCGGCAGAACGAGCCGGAAGTATTGAGCAATTCGACGAGGCCGTCGTCACAGGCGGCGAGCGGCCGCTCGGTGAGCAGGCAGGCGCGTTCGTCGAGGCCGCCGCAGTCGAGGTCGGCGAGGGCGATGCTGGCGTTCGTGTACTCGCGCGGCGGGTTGTATTCGCAAGCCTGCGAACTCGTCCATGAGCGCGTGATGTTCTTCGCGTAGGGGCTGTCGCACTTGTAGCAGGTCGAGCCGCTGCGGCCATGCAGGACCGAATCGCAGGTACATACCGTGACGCCGAGGACGGTCGTGCAGTCGGCGCTGTAGGTGCTCGCCGAGCGGTATTGCCAGCCGCGGTTGCGGGTGCAGGCATTGGACGCCGTCGGGTCGGGTTGCAGCAGGTAGCGATCCCAGCCGGACGGGCAGTCGTAGCACACGCCGGCGACGAACGGGTCGATGGTGTAGCCGGACGGGCAGGTCGACGCCATGGCCCGCCCCGCGAGCAGCAGGCAGGCGCTCAGGAGCAGCAGTGCGCCGGTGACCCGCGCGGCGGCAGTTCCTCGCGGCCGGGCGTCGCGGTGTGCTGCAATGGCGTGGTGGAGTCGGGCCAAGTTCGTCGGTCCCTGTGGGATGGACCACGAGGAGGCCCGGCGACTGCGTGACGGCGTCCCTGCGCCGAGTTTCGTCCCACTCTACGCTGCCCGCGTGCCCGGGTGCAAAGTCGCGGGACGCCCGCGACGCAAAAATTTACCTGCGCGAGACGAGCGGGGTGGTGCCGGGCGCGCGGCCTGCTCAGGTTCCCGGCGGCGGCTCGATCGGCATGCCGCGCGAGGCCCACTCGGTCCAGGATCCGTCATAGAGACGCGCGGCGGGCAGGCCGGCAGCGGCGAGGGCGAGGTTGATGATGGCGGCCGAGACGCCCGAGCCGCAGGACGTGATGAGCGGCCGGGCGGGGTCGATGCCGGCGGATGCGAGCGCCGCGCGGATCGCCGCGGCATCGACGAGCCGGCCATCGGCGACGAGTTCGCTGAACGGCAGGCTGTGCGCGCCGGGCATGTGCCCGGACGGCAGGCCGGGGCGCGGTTCCGGCGCGGAACCGGCGAAACGCGCCGCCGCGCGTGCGTCGGCGACCTGTGCCGCGCCGCTCTCGAGCGCGGCGGCGACATCGTCCATGGCGGCGACGGCAGAGCGGTCGAAGCGCGTCTCGAAGATGCACGGCGCGGGCCGCGGCGAACCGCGCTCGAGCGGGTGGTGCGCGGCCTTCCAGGCCGGCATCCCGCCGTCGAGCACGGCCACCTGTTGCGCACCGTAGGTGCGCAACATCCACCACACGCGCGGCGCCGAGAACAGGCCCTGGCCGTCGTAGACGACGATGCGATCGCGATGCGAGATGCCGAGCGCGCCGACCTTGCGCGCGAAATCCGCCGGCGCGGGCAGGGTGTGCGGCAGGTCGCTCGCCGTGTCGCAGATGTCGTCGATGTCGAAATGGACCGCGTGCGGGATGTGCCCGGCGCGGAACTCGGCGGCGCCGTCGCGCTGCATGGCAGGCAGGTACCACGACGCATCGACGATCCTGAGACCGGGCTCGCCGAGCCGCCGCGCGAGCCAGGCGCAGCTGACCAGCGGGCCGAGCGGCGTCTCCCGTGGCTGGTTGTCCGGTGCCATCGTCCTACTTCTCCCGTGCCCTGTTCGCGGCCAGCGCCCGCGCGCGCCGGCGGCGGGCTGTCAAGAATTCCAGAAAATCGCGCGTCGCGCGAACGCCGCATTATCGTGTTTTTTACAGTCACGTCGTGGTGTCGCAGTCCGTGCGGCTGCAACGCGTTGATTTTTCGATGACGGCACGAACTTTGCTCGGCGACGGCCAGGATATTCAACCGCGAGAGTCGTTTTATGAACCGTGTGCACACAACGCTGGCGCAGTTCGCCGTCGCCGTGACCGTGACTGCCGCCGCCACCGGCGCTTCCGCCGTGACCATCAACTGGACCGACTGGCAGTCGTCCACGACCGCCAACGGCTTCACCGCGCAGGGCCAGATCGTCTCCGGCAGCGAGCTCATCGACGTCACTTACAACAACCCGCAGGGCGTCGGCTTCTTCCAGGACGGCAGCGGCGGGATCGACTACTGGCAGAACGGGCGCAGCGGGCGCAACCCGGCGACCTCGCCCTATACCAGCAGTTTCGTCGACAACATCCCGACCGGTACCGACATCGTCGCGCTGCGGTTCGCCGGCACGCAGACCTTGAGCTTCTCGCAGACGATCGCCAACCCCGTGTTTTCCTACGTCAGCCTCAACAGCAACGGCTATGCCTTCGACCAGGATTTCGAGATCCTGAGTTTCGGTGACGCGAGCGACGGCAACGACTGCGGCTACTGGGGCTGCGGTACGTCGTCCAAGCAGGTCATCGATCTCGGCGGCGGCAACTTCGAGTACCGCCTGGTCGGCACCGGCGAGCCGCACGGCACGTTGCGCTTCACCGGCGCCTTCGACACCGTCTCCTGGCGCAGCCTGACCAACGAGTTCTGGAACGGCTTCACCGTCGGCGTGCAGGGCACGGCCGACCAGGTCTTCGGCGACGTGCCGGAGCCGACCTCGCTCGCGCTGGCCGGTCTCGGCCTGCTCGCCGCGGCCCGGCGCCGCCGCGGCTGAGCTGCGCGAAGCCGGCGGCAGCGCGTTCGTTCGCGTTGCCGCCTGCCGCACGCTGCCCGTGAAGGGCGCCGGGTCTCAGTCGAGATCCGCAGCGGCGTGCCGCTCGCGCACCTGCTGGTCTTCCGGGCCCCAGCTGCGGTTCACGCGACGCCCGCGCTGCACGGCCGGGCGTTCCTTGATCTCGTCGGCCCAACGCATCACGTGCGTGTAGGAGGTGACGTCGAGGAACTCGCCGGCGTCGTAGAGCTTGCCGTGTACCAGCGCGCCGTACCACGGCCAGGTCGCGATATCGGCAATGGTGTATTCCTCGCCGCCTAGGTAGCGCCGCTCGGCGAGGTTGCGGTCGAGCACGTCGAGCTGGCGCTTGACCTCCATGGTGTAGCGGTCGATCGGGTACTCGAACTTCTCCGGTGCATAGGCGTAAAAATGCCCGAACCCGCCGCCGAGGAACGGCGCGCTGCCCATCTGCCAGAACAGCCACGAGTAGCACTCGGCGCGCGCCGACGGGTCGGCCGGCACGAACGCGCCGAATTTTTCCGCGAGATAGAGCAGGATTGCGCCTGACTCGAACACCCGCGTCGGCGGCGTGGTGCTGCGGTCGAGCATCGCGGGGATCTTGGAGTTCGGGTTGATGGCGACGAAGCCGCTGCCGAACTGGTCACCTTCGCCGATGTCGATCAGCCAGGCGTCGTACTCCGCGCCGGCATGGCCGAGCGCGAGCAGCTCTTCGAGCATGATCGTGACTTTGACGCCGTTCGGCGTCGCCAGCGAGTAGAGCTGCAAGGGGTGTTCGCCGACCGGCAGGGTCTTGTCGTGGGTCGCGCCGGCGATGGGGCGGTTGATCTTCGACCAGCGGCCGCCGTCCTGGTTGTCCCAGGTCCAGACTTTCGGTGGCGTGTAGGTGGGCTTCTCGCTCATGGGGAGGTCTCGCGGTGGTGCACTGGCGCACGAGTATAGGGTGCTGCGCGGTCGTGATTCGAGCGCGCCGCGTGCGGTGGCGGCGTTTGCGGGCCGCGGAGGCGCTCGCCACAATGGACCGCCCCGGCTAATCCGCGCACCAGGAGCCCGTCATGGCGATCAGCGTATTCGACCTCTTCACCATCGGCATCGGCCCGTCCAGCTCGCACACCGTCGGCCCGATGCGCGCGGCTCGGCGCTTCGTCGAGCACTTGTGCGACCGCGGCGTGCGCGAGCGCGCGGCGCGGGTCGAAGTCCGCCTGTACGGCTCGCTCGGCGCGACCGGGCGCGGCCACGGTACCCACCGCGCCGTCGTCCTCGGATTGATGGGGGAGACGCCGGAGGCGGTCGACGTCGATGCGATCCCGGCGCACCTGGCCGCCCTCGAGCGCGACGGCAAGCTGGCGCTCAGCGGCGGCGCGCCGATCAGCTTCGCGCTCGACGGCGATCTCGTGTTCGAGAAACGCGAGTCGCTGCCGGGGCATCCCAACGGCATGCGCTGCTCGGCCTGGGACGCTGCCGGCGAGACGCTCGCCGCGCGCGTCTATTATTCCGTCGGCGGCGGATTCGTCATCGAGGGCGAGCACGCGGGCGAGGCGGTGATCGCCGAGTCCGAGGTCGCGCAAGCCTATCCGTTCACGAGCGCGGCCGAACTGCTCGCGCTCGCCGCCGAGCACGCGCAGCCGATCAGCGCTTTGATGCAGGCCAACGAAACCGCGTGGCGCGAGCCCGCGGCGATCCGCGCCGGGCTGCTCGACATCTGGGCGGCGATGCAGGCCTGCGTAGAGCGCGGCTGCGCGGCCGAAGGCGTGATGCCCGGTCTCAAGGTGCCGCGGCGCGCGGCGAAGCTCAAACGGCAGCTCGCCGGGCAGCCGGAAGCCGCGCTGCGCGACCCGCTGACCATCATGGACTGGGTCAACCTCTACGCGCTCGCGGTCAACGAGGAGAACGCGGCGGGCGGGCGCGTGGTGACCGCGCCGACCAACGGCGCCGCCGGCATCGTGCCGGCCGTGCTGCACTACTACGCGCGCTTCTGTCCGGGCGCGAACGATGACGGCGTCGTGCGCTTTCTGCTCACTGCCGGTGCCATCGGCATGCTGTTCAAGCGCAACGCGTCGATCAGCGGCGCCGAGGTCGGCTGCCAGGGCGAGGTCGGCTCGGCCTGCTCGATGGCCGCGGCCGGCCTGAC
>JAUIFX010000241.1 GCA_030429865.1 Gammaproteobacteria bacterium
GCGGCGTCGCCGATCGACTTGAAGATGCTGCGGCCGACGTCGTGGCGGTCGACGGCGGCGTTGAGGTCGTTCAGCAGGGTCTGTCGCACGACTTCCGGCTCGTGGCCGTCGACCATCATCTGGATGCCCTTGGCAAGGAACGCGTTGCTGGTCTCCTTGCCTTCGAGCGCGAGCAGGCCGCCCTTGCGCGCCTCGTTGGCCATTTCGACGGTCTGCGCGATGAGTTCCTCGGGCTTGTCGAGCTTGTAGATGAATGCCCGCATCGCGACCTTGAACGCGCCGAAGAACTGCCCCATCGAGAACTTCATCATCACCGCGCCGATGGTGCCGCCGACGACCACGAGCAGCGACGGCACGTTGATGAACAGGCCGAAGTCACCGCCCGTCACGATGGCAGCGAGCAGAATGCCGATGGCACCGACCAGGCCGAGCAGGGTAGCCAGATCCACGGTGTCTCCTTGTTCTCAGGGTGGGGTCGTGCAGGGCCCGCCACCGCGTGCGGCGGCCTGCCCGCGAACGGGGCCGGGGACGGGTCCGTACGCTCTTTCGCAGTAGCGGTCGGAAGGGGCGCAACTTTAGCTCTGACGGGGCCCGCGACGGCGCGGCGGGCGCTGCCCGGCTGCTATACTCGCAAGCCGCTCACGACGCCCGGCGCCGCCTGGCAACATCCTGATTACATGGATTATCTCCCGGTATTTCTCGCGCTGCGCGGACGTCCCTGCCTGGTCGTCGGCGGTGGCAGCGTGGCGGCACGCAAGATCGCACTGCTGCTGCGCGCGCAGGCCGCCATCACGGTGGTCGCGCGGCGCGCCGGCAGCGAGGTCGCGGCGCTCGCCGCGGAGGGCCGCCTGCAGCTGCAAGCGCGCGCGTTCGCGCCCGCCGACGTCACCGGGCAGGCGTTCGTGATCGCGGCCACCGACGACGCGGCGGTCAACGCGGAGGTCGCCCGTGCGGCGGAGGCGCGGGGCATCCTCGTCAACGTCGTCGATCAACCCGCCGATAGCACGGCGATCATGCCTTCCATCGTCGACCGCTCACCGGTGGTCGTCGCGATCGGCACGGGGGGCAAGGCGCCGGTCCTCGCACGTATGCTCCGCGCCCGCCTGGAAAGCCTGATCCCACCCGCCTACGGCGAACTCGCGAGCCTGCTCGGCGGCCTGCGCGAGCGCGTCAAGGCGGCGCTGCCCGACGGCACGGCGCGGCGGCGCTTCTGGGAAGACGTCCTCGACGGGCCCATCGCGGAGCTCTTCTTTGCCGGTCGCCGCGCGCAGGCGACCGCGGCGATCGAGACACTGTTGTCATCGACGGCGGCAGCCCCGCGACGCCGCGGCGAGGTCTACCTCATCGGCACCGGCCCCGGCGACCCGGACTTGCTCACCTTCCGCGCGCTGCGCCTGATGCAGCTCGCCGACGTCATCGTCCACGATCGCCTGGTCGGCGACGACATCCTCGAACTGTGCCGCCGCGATGCCGATCGCATCTATGTCGGCAAGGCGCGCTCGCGGCACGCGGTCCGCCAGGAGGACATCAACACCCTGCTCGCGCGCGAGGCTGCCGCCGGGCGGCGCGTGGCGCGCCTGAAGGGCGGCGACCCGTTCATCTTCGGCCGCGGCGGTGAGGAGATCGAGCATCTCACCGAGGCCGGCATCGATTTCCAGGTCGTGCCGGGCATCACGGCCGCGCTCGGCTGCGCCGCGTATGCCGGTATTCCGTTGACCCATCGCGACCATGCACACGCCTGCCTGTTCGTCACCGCCCATCTCAAGGACGGCGAACTCGAGCTGGACTGGGCGTCACTGGTGCGCCCGCAACAGACACTGGTCGTGTACATGGGGATGTCGGGACTGCCGGCGCTCGTCGACGGTCTGCTTGCCGCCGGCATGTCGGCCGGGATGCCGGCGGCCATCGTCGAGCGCGGCACGACCAGCGCACAGCGCGTGCTCAGCGCAACGCTCGCCACCCTGGCGAGCCGCGCCGCCGCCGAGGATTACGGCAGCCCCGCGATCATCATCATCGGCAGCGTCGTCAAACTGCGCGACAAGCTGCGCTGGTGCTAGGAGCAGCCCGTCTCGCGGACGGCGCGGCGCGGCCTGTTGGCGCCCGGCGATAAAGTCCGGCGTCGGTGCAGTCGTTATAGTTGCATGTGAAGCGCCGGCGGCACGCGGCGCATCGCAGGCCGTGCCGGTCAGGCACGCCCGAGCGTGCCCCCCGGGCGGCGTTTCCGCACGGGGTCATCGAGGTTATCATGCGTTCGCCGAGGACCTTGCAGAATGCGCGACCGTGCAGCCTATGCCCGGCCGCCGAGCAGCAACAGCGAACGTGACGTAAACGAATTCGGGAGACTGCATGTGAGGGTCGCACTGCTAGAGGATGATCCGGACCAGGTTGCCCTGTTCGGCGAATGGCTGAAGGCGGCCGGACACGCCTGCGAGACTTTCGACAACGGCAAGTCGTTCGTGCGCACCATCAAGCACGACAGCTACGACGCGTTGATTCTCGACTGGATGGTGCCGGACATGGACGGCTTCCAGGTCCTGCGCTGGGTCCGCGAAAACTTCGACTGGCCGATTCCCGTCGTGTTCGTCACGGCACGCGACCTCGAGGACGATATCGTGCGCGCGCTCGAGGAAGGTGCCGACGACTACATCGTCAAGCCGGCCAAGCAGCGCGAACTGATCGCCCGCCTCACCGCCGTGGTGCGGCGCGCGAGCCCGATTGACGAAGGGCAGACCACCATCGAGCTGGAACCGTTTCGCATCGACCTCGGCAACCACATGATTCAGCGCGATGGCGAGACGATCGAGGTCACGCAGAAGGAATACGAACTCATCGTCTTCCTGTTCCGTAACATCGGCCGCGTGCTCTCGCGCGCGCACATCCTGGAAAGCGTGTGGGGACGTAATCCCGATATCAACACGCGTACCGTCGACACCCATGTCAGCCGCATCCGCTCGAAGCTCGCGCTGGCATCGAACAGCGGCTGGAAGCTGTCGTCGATCTACCAGCACGGCTACCGGCTGGAGAAACTGACGCTCAATTGAGCCGCGCCGCCGCGGTCAGTCCCGCGCCGCGGCCTCCCCGGCGGACCACAGGCAGGCCGCGCCGCGCACGCCGCTGCTGTCGCCGAAGCGCGCCGTCACGACACGCGTGGCAATGACATCGGAGAAGGCCAGGCCCGGTAGTAGTCCGGCCACCGAGTCGGCGAGGTGCGGCAGGTTGGAAACGCCGCCGGCGAGCACGACGAGGTCGGGATCGAGCACGTTGACGACGCTCGCGAGGCAGCGCGCGAGTTGCTCGCGATAGCGCGCAAGTGACGTGATGGCCTGCATCTCGCCGGCGTTCGCGCGCGCCACGACCGTCTCGACGCGCGTCGCGCCCGCGCCCCCCTGCGCGGCATAGGTCCGCAGCAGGCCCGGCCCGCTGAGGTAGGTCTCGATGCAGTCGCGCGAACCGCAGTAGCACGGCCTCGATTCGGACGGCGCAACCGACCAGGGAACGTGGTTGTGTCCCCATTCGCCCGCGATCGCGCTCGCGCCGCGCAGCAGCGCGCCGTTGACGTGCACGGCGCCGCCGGTGCCGGTGCCGATGATGACGCCGAACACGCACTGCCCGGAGGCCGCCGCGCCGCCGTTGACCTCCGACAGGACGAGGCAGTTGGCGTCGTTCTCGAGCCGCACCGGTCGCTGCAGCACGCGCGACAGGTCCGCGGCGAGCGGGCGTCCGTTGAGGCACACCGTGTTCGCATTGCGCACCAGGCCCGTGCGCGGCGACAGGCTGCCCGGCATACCCACGCCGACCGTCGCCCGCGCACCCTGCGCGGCTTCGAGTGTCGCCACCAAGCCGGCAATGGCCTCACAGATCGCAGGGTAGTCGGATGCCGGCGTCGCGACCCGGCACGCACGCAGCAGCCGCGCCTCGGCATCGAGCACCGCACCCTCGATCTTGGTACCGCCCAGATCGATGCCGATGCGCAGGCTCATCGGCGTCGTTCGCCTTTGGCCAGCATCGGGCGGCTACGGTAGAATCGCGCCATTCAGCATGCACTCCGGTGCGCGTTCAATTCGCAGGTGTTTTCATGAACCCGAGCTACCAACGCCGTAAGTCCGTGCCCGTCCGCGTCGGCGACGTGGTCGTCGGCGGCGATGCCCCGATTGTCGTCCAGTCGATGACCAACACCGACACCGCCGATGCCGTGGCGACCGCCAGGCAGGTCCAGGCCCTCGCCGCGGCCGGCTCGGAGGTCGTGCGCATTACCGTCAACACCGAGGACGCTGCGCGCCAGGTGGCACGTATCCGTGACTTGCTCGACGCGACGGGTTGCCGTGTGCCGCTCGTCGGTGATTTCCATTACAACGGCCATCTCCTGCTGCAGAAGTACCCGGAATGCGCCGAAGCCCTCGCCAAGTACCGCATCAACCCGGGTAACGTCGGCTTCGGCCGCAAGAAGGACGCCCAGTTCGCGACGATGATCGAAACCGCCATCGCGCGCAACAAGCCGGTGCGCATCGGCGTCAACTGGGGCAGTCTCGACCCGGCGCTCGTGGCGCAGATGATGGACGAGAACGCGGCCAGCCCGCAGCCGCGCGATGCCGCCGAAGTAACCCGCGAAGCGCTCATCCGCTCGGCGCTGAACAGCGCCGCCAAGGCCGAGGAGATCGGATTGCCGCGCGACCGCATCGTGCTCTCGTGCAAGGTCAGCGGCGTGCAGGATTTGATCGCCGTCTACAGCGAGCTGGCGCAGCGTTGTGATTACGCCCTGCACCTCGGCCTGACCGAGGCCGGCATGGGATCCAAGGGCATCGTCGCGTCCGCGGCAGCGATGGGCATCCTCCTGCAGAC
>JAUIFX010000242.1 GCA_030429865.1 Gammaproteobacteria bacterium
GATATCGGCAGCCGCGCAGAAGAACGCTTCGCGGATCGCGTTGTCCAGAGCGAGCACCGGCGCCGCCGCGGCGCCGTCGGCGCGGGCGACGAGGCGCGCCGCGCAGAGCACGAGATGGGCCGGCATCGACGAGCGCGGCACCACCCGCGACCAGGTGTCGGGATGCAGCTCGACGTGTTCGAAGCGCGATACCACGCTGCGCACGTGTGCCGCGTAGCCTTGCGCGCCGCCGCGCGCAGCCCACTGCTGCTCGAGCTTGCCGTGCACGTCGCCGAAGACGCTGAAGTAGCGATAATCGAAACGTACCGCCCCGTCGAACGCGCGCTGCAGCTCGGTGACGCGGACCTGGGCGACCCACGCCCACACGCACAGGACGTCGGAGTAGTGCGAAATGTCGACGGCGTTCATGGAAAGAGGCGATCTCCGCGGGTGTCCGATGACGGCACATGCGCTGGCCGCAGTGATATAACGCACCGCAGCATGCGCGAATATTTGCGATAATAGCGTTTCTGCCCGACCCCAGCCGAGGACTTCGTCGCTGATGATCCGCTCTCCCGCCTGGCGCCTGCTCGCGCCGGCCTGGCTCGCTTTGTCCATCATCCTGTGCAACGCCGCAAGCGCCGCCGACAGCGCGCCCGCGGCGCCGGCCGTGACGGTCGCCAAGCCGGTGTTTCGCAAGATCACCGAATGGGACGAATACACCGGCCGCTTCGTCGCCAAGCGGCGTGTCGAAGTCCGCGCACGCGTCTCGGGCTACCTCGAATCGGTCCACTTCGACGAAGGCCAGGCGGTCACGGCGGGCAAGCTGCTGTTCGTCATCGACCAGCGTCCGTTCCAGGCCGAGGTCTCCCGCGCGCGTGCCGAGCTCGACCGTGCGCAGACGCAGTTGCGTGTTGCCCAGCTCGAGTTCGAGCGCGGCGAGCGGCTGCAGTCGTCGCGTGCCATGAGCAAGGAATCGGCCGAGGAGCGGCGCGCGCGGCGCGATGCCGCGCAGGCCGAGGTCGACGCCGCGCGGGCGCGGCTGCGCGCGGCCGAGCTCGATCTCGGCTTTACCGAAGTGCGTGCGCCGATGGACGGTGTCGCGTCGGACATCCGGGTCGACGTCGGTAACCTGATTTCCGGCGGCAGTGCCGATTCGACGCTGCTCACCACCATCGTCTCGCTCGACCCCATCGAACTCGAGTTCGAAGGCTCGGAGACCGAGTTCCTGCGTTACACGCGGCTCGATACCGCGGGCACGCGGCCGTCGTCGCGCGATACCGCGAACCCGGTCGAGGCGCGCCTGATCGATGAAGAGGACTGGCTGCACAAGGGCGTTATGACCTTCGTCGACAACGAACTCGACCCCGATACCGGCACCATGCGCGGCCGCGCGACCTTTCCCAACGCCGATCACGTGCTGCTGCCCGGCATGTTCGCCCGTATGCGCCTGTACGGCGCCGGTGAATACGAGGCCGTGCTGATTCCCGATGCCGCGATCGTCGCCGACCAGGCCCTGAAGCTCGTCATGGTGGTCGGCGAGGACGACGTCATCGAGGCGCGGGTGGTCGAACTCGGTCCGGTGGTCGGCGGCCTGCGCGTGGTCCGCAGCGGGCTCGCGCCCGACGAGCGCATCGTCATCGCCGGGCTGATGCGCGCGCGCCCCGGCCAGCGCGTGACGCCGGAGGAAGGCGAGATCGCGGCCGGCACCGGGGACTAGGCGTGCGCTTGTCTCACTTCTTCATCGAGCGGCCGATCTTCGCTTCGGTCGTCTCGATCGTCATCGTCGTCGTCGGCGCGATCGCCTATCTCGCCCTGCCGGTCGCGCAGTACCCGGAAATCGTGCCGCCGACCATCCAGGTCACCGCGACCTATCCCGGCGCGAGCGCCGAGACGGTCGCGGAGACCGTCGCGACACCGCTCGAGCAGGAGATCAACGGCGTCGACGACATGCTCTTCATGCAGTCGTCCGCGACCGGCGACGGCCGGCTGACCATCAACGTGACGTTCAACCTCGGCACCAACCTCGACCTGGCCCAGGTCCTGGTGCAGAACCGCGTGGCCGTGGCCGAACCCCGCCTGCCGGAGGACGTACGCCGGCTCGGCGTGACGGTGGCGAAGAACTCTCCGGACATGCTCATGGTGCTGCACCTGCATTCGCCGGACGGTTCGCGCGACGCCACCTACCTGTCGAACTACGCGCGTACGCAGATCGTCGACCGGCTCGCGCGCCTGCCGGGTGTCGGCCAGTACAACATCTTCGCCGAGCGCGCCTACTCGATGCGCATCTGGATCGATCCCGAGCGGGCGGCGGCGCGCGACCTGACCGCCAACGAGGTCGTCGATGCGGTGCGCCAGAACAACGTCCAGGTCGCCTCCGGCCGGCTCAACCAGTTGCCGATCCCCGACGAAGCGGCCTTCGAAGTACCGATCGAGAGCCAGGGACGTTTCATCGATCCGGCGCAGTTCGGCGAGATCGTCGTCAAGCGCAGCGCGGACGGCCGCATCACGCGGCTGCGCGACGTCGCCCGCGTCGAACTCGGCGTGCAGGATTACTCCACCATCGGTTACCTGGACGGCAAGATTGCCCTGCCCATCCCGGTCTACCAGCGCCCCGGTTCGAACGCAATCGAGACGGCCCGCGCGATCGAGGCCCTGGTCGAGGAGATCAGGGCCGAGATGCCCTCGGGTATCGAGATCGTCGTCGCGTTCAACCCGACCCGCTTCATCGAGCAATCGGTGCACGAGGTCTACCTCACGATCTTCGAGGCGATGTTGCTCGTGGTGATCGTGATCATGGTGTTCCTGCAGTCCTGGCGCGCCGCCGTGATCCCGATCGTGGCGATACCCATCGCGCTCATCGGCACGTTCGCCGTGATGCAGGCATTCGGATTCTCGATCAACAACCTGACCCTGTTCGGCATGGTGCTCGCGGTCGGCATCGCGGTGGACGACGCGATCGTGGTGGTCGAGAACATCGAGCGTAACCTCGCGCTCGGCATGGGACCACGCGAGGCCGCGCACCGCACGATGGACGAAGTCGGCGGCGCGCTCATCGCCATCGCCCTGGTGCTGACCGCGGTGTTCGTGCCGGCCGCCTTCATCAGCGGCATGTCGGGCCAGTTCTATCGCCAGTTCGCGCTGACGGTCGCAACCTCGACGATCATCTCGGCGTTCGTTTCGCTCACCCTCTCGCCGGCGCTCGGCGCGCTGCTGCTGCGTGCCCACGATGCCGGGCGCGAGCCCGGGCTCGCGTGGCGCGTGCTGGGTATGCCGTTCCGCCTCTTCGCGCGCGGTTTCAACGCGAGCTTCGAGCGCTTTGCCGGCGGTTACCAGTGGCTCACGCGGCGCCTGCTGCGCATCGCCCTGCTGATGCTGCTGGTCTACGCCGGTCTCATCGCGCTCACCGCGCTGCAGTTCGACAACACCCCGACCGGTTTCATCCCGCAGCAGGACCAGGGCTATCTCATCACCGTGTACCAGCTGCCACCGGGCGCCTCGGTGACGCGTACCGATGCCGTCATCCGCCGCGCGACCGGGTTACTGATGGACATGCCCGAGATGGCGCACACCGCGGGTTTCGCCGGTTTCGACGGCGCCACGCGCACCAACGCGCCGAACGCGGGCGCGATTTTCGCGCCACTGCAGCCCTACGAGAAGCGCGCCGCGATGGGCCGCTCGATCGAAGACACCGTGGCCGAGGCCCAGGCCCGGCTGAACACGATCAAGGAAGCCACCGCCTTCGTCGTGCCGCCGCCTCCGGTGCGCGGCATCGGGACCGGCGGCGGCTGGAAGCTCTACGTGCAGGATCGCGGCGGGCGCGGGGTCTACGAACTCGAGCGGGTCACGCGCGCGTTCATCGAGCGGGCCAACGCCGATCCCAACGTCGCGCGCGTGTTCACGACTTTCAATACCGCCACGCCCAAGGTGTACGCGGACATCGACCGCGTGCGCGCGGAGAAGCTGCGCGTACCGGCCGAACGCGTGCTCGATACGCTGGAGGTCTACCTCGGTTCGGCCTACGTCAACGACTTCAATTTCCTCGGCCGCACCTACCGCGTGACGGCGCAGGCCGAGGGCGAATACCGCGACGAGCGCCGCGACGTGCTCAAGCTGCGCACCCGCTCGGAATCCGGCGCCATGGTCCCGCTGGGTTCTCTCACCACGTTCCACGATCTCACCGGCCCCTACCGGGTCTCGCGTTATAACCTCTACCCGGCCGCCGAAGTGCAGGGCGTGGCCGCCCCGGGCGTGTCGACCGGTGACGCGATCGCGGCGATGGAGCGCCTCGCGGAAGAGGTGCTGCCGCCCGGGTTCGGCTTCGAATGGACCGATCTCGCCCTGCAGGAGAAGCTCGCCGGCAACACCGCGCCGATCGCGTTCTCGCTCGCCGTGGCGTTCGTGTTCCTCGTGCTCGCGGCGTTGTACGAGAGCTGGACACTGCCGCTCGCGGTGATCCTGATCGTGCCGATGTGCCTGCTCGCTTCGATCACCGGCGTCAGCCTGCGCGGCATGGACAACAACATCCTGGTGCAGGTCGGTTTCATCGTCCTGATCGGCCTCGCCGCGAAGAACGCCATCCTGATCGTCGAGTTCGCGCGCCAGGCCGAGCGCGCCGGCCTCGACCGCCTGGCGGCTGCCGAACGCGCCGCGCGGACGCGCCTCCGGCCCATCCTGATGACCTCGTTCGCCTTCATCATGGGCGTGGTGCCGCTCGCCATCGCCAGTGGTGCCGGTGCCGAGATGCGCCGCTCGCTGGGAACGGCGGTGTTCTCCGGCGTGCTCGGCGTGACGCTGTTCGGCCTGTTGTTCACCCCGGTGTTC
>JAUIFX010000040.1 GCA_030429865.1 Gammaproteobacteria bacterium
CGGTGCAGCGTCCGCCGTCGACCTTCACGACGCGCGGTACGAAGCGCTCGATCTCGCTGGCGGCGAGAGCCGCGACCAGGGCGTCGAGCGACGCGTAGCTGCAGAAGCGCAGCAGCGTGACATACGTCGGCGCCGGCAGATCGATCTCGCCCGCGGCGTGCGCGGCGAGCGTCGCCGCCGGCGTCATCCAGCGGAAGTCGATGATCTCGTCGTTGTCGACGTTCACCACCGCGTTCCCGGCGAGCGGGGCGAGGAAGAACCAGGTCGCGAAGCGTTTCGGCAGCCCGACCGGGGTCGTCCAGTGTGCGAACGGCAGCAGGCTGTGCGGCGCCGGGGTCAGCCCGGTCTCCTCGCGCGTTTCGCGCACCGCGGCGCGGCGCGCGACGTCGAGCTCGGTGCCGTCGGCGCCGGCATGGTCGGCCTCGTCGACGCGGCCGCCGGGGAACACCCACGCGCCGCCGTGGAACGCGATGTTCTGGTTCCGGCGCAGCATCAGGATCTCGAGCGCGTCACTGCCGTTTCGGGCGATGACGACCGAGGCGGAGGGGCGTGCTGGCGCGGGCTGGCTGGTCATGGCAGCGCATTATAGCGGGGCGTGCCGCAGCCGAACCGGCGCCGCGGGCGCGTCGTGTGGCGTGCCGGGGTGGCCGGCGGCCGGGTGCGCCCGGTGACTGGACAGGCAGCACGCTTCGTCCCAGCCTGTCGATGTCGCGCGAGGGCGCGGCCGCTGATTCCCTGGTCAAGCTGCGGAGGACCTTCATGACCCACGCACCCACCCTGCTCATTACCGGCGCTTCGAGCGGCATCGGCGCGGCGACGGCGCGGGAGGCCGTCGCGGCGGGCTGGCGCGTCGCGCTCGCCGCGCGCTCGGCAGAGCGTCTCGACGCGCTCGTGGCCGAACTCGGTGCCGGCCAAGCGGCATCCTTTCCACTCGACGTGACTGACTACGCCGCGCAGGAAGCCGTCGTCGCGCGCGCCGTCGAGACCTTCGGCAGGCTCGACGCGGTCTTCGCCAACGCCGGCAGTGGCGGCGAGCCCGGCGGCTTCTCCAGCGCGCCGGTCGATTCCTGGCGGCGTATCGTCGACGTCAACATCCTTGGCGTCGCGTACACGCTGCGCGCGGCGCTGCCGGCCGTGCGCGCCGCGCGTGGGCACGTCCTGATCACCGGCTCCGTGGCCGGACGGCGCGTGCTCGCCGGCTCGATGTACGCGGCGTCCAAATGGGCGGTCTCGGCGATCGGCTATAACCTGCGCGAGGAGCTGCGCGGCACCGGTGTGCGCGTGACGTTGATCGAACCCGGTATTACCGACACGCCGTTCTTCGACAGCCCCAAGCCCGACGGCCTGCGCGCCGAGGACGTTGCACGGGCCGCCGTCTATGCCCTGCAACAACCGCCGGGAGTCGACCTGCACGAGATGGTGATCCTGCCGACACCGCCACGGAACGACGCCTGACGGGATACTCGAGCGGAGCCGCCGGGCGCATCGGGCGGACCGTCGAACCCGCGTGGGGCGGGTTGCGATGCGGTCGTGAGGAACCCGGGTTCAGCGCGCGTGCTGCACGCCGCGTGTATAGACCCAGCGTCCGCCGTAACGTTCGAAGCTGCTCGTCTCGTGCAGGCGGTTCGCGCGCCCGCCCCGCTTGCTGCGCGCGACGAACTCGACTTCGCCGGTCGCATCGTCGACGCCGCCGTCGACGACGCGCTTGATGGTCAGGCCGAGCCAGCGCAGCCCGGGGACCGGCGCGAGGTCGGGCGGACGGCTGTTCGGGTGCCAGGTCTCGCGCAGGTAGTCGAAGCGTTCGAGCACGTAGGCGGTATAGCGCGAGCGCATCAGGGCCTCGGCGGTCGCTGCGGGCACGTGGCCGTCGAGACAGGGTGCGCAGCACTCGGCGAGGGAGAGGCCGCTGCCGCAGGGACAATCTGCTTTCGTCATCGGGATTCGCTCGTGCCGGGGGGCACTTCTCTCGCGCCGGATCGCCGGCACGCGGGACACGCGCCATTGTGCAGCATAGGATGCCGCAAACTCACGACCGCAACACGGAGGCACGCCCATGAACGATCATCCAGCCATCGAAGCCGACGCCAAGCGCCTCATCGGCACGCTTGGCGAGGCCTTGCCCGACACCGTCGACGCCTTCGGCGCACTGGCACGGGCGACTTTCACCGACGGCGCGCTCGACGTCAGGACCAAGGAGTTGATCGCGCTCGGTATCGCCATCGCCGCCGGTTGCGACGGCTGCATGGCGTGGCACAACGCGGCGCTGCACCGGCTCGGCGTGACGCGCGAAGAGGTGGCCGAGACCGCTGGCGTCGCGGTCGAGATGGGTGGCGGCATCGCGCTGTACCGTGCCGCGAAAGCGCTCGAGGGCTACGACCAGTTCCTCGCCGCCGCCGCTGACTGAGACGCTGCGGCGCCGGCCGGCGTGCCTCGTAGAGTGGACAGCGGCCGCGCTCTGCGCTGAAATGAGAACCACTGGGCAGGCAGTGCATGCAGCACGCGCCCGCAAAATAGCGTAGAGTGTAAAGCCGAACCGGCCTGCCGCACGCGGCAGGCTCCGATGACGCAAGCCCTTGTCGGTACTTGCACGGGCCGAAGCGCAGCATGGCGCTGCGCGGCCGCGCCGACAGGAGCACCGCCTCGACGGAAGCGACGCGCGACATCGCGCGTTCCGCGGCAACGATGCGGGCGTGGATTGACGATGCATCACCGCAACGTGATGCGCGCCGGCGCCAGGGGTGACAGCACCGTTCGTGTTGTCTCCGCGCCAGCATGGACGGGACGCGCCCGCCCGGGTTGTCCGACCGCATGAGCACGCGGTCGAGGACGGCCCGCCGCGCGCGCTCCGCGAGACGGTGTAACGGTGCGAGTCCGCCACGACGCGTGGCATCGCGCCATGTTTCCGCGGGGGGACGCACACGCGCCGCCGACACGATGGCGCGCGGACCCCTGCTCCGCGCCCTGCGCCGCCGCTCGCACGCGGCGATGCCGGGCCGGCGTCACGACGGTTGGCCTGGCCTGCCGCGACAGAGGGGCCCTGACCAGCCGGTCATGGGCACGACATCGACCCGCCCCCGGGCCGGTCGGTTTGACGATGTGTGGCGCGTTCAGCAAGCGCGTTGCAGTGACTGGTTCCGAGGACCATGGACGAACAGAGCACAACGACCAAGAAGCGCCGCCGGCGACGCCGGCGCCCGCCGCGCCCGGAGGGGGCAGCCCCGGCGCCGCGCGGCGAATCCGCGGGTGACAACACCCAGCCGCGCGCCGACGGCGCGAAACCGAGTCGCCGCTCGCGCCGTTCGCGCGATCGCTCGCGCGACGCGGGCAACGACAATACTGAACGTCGTGCAACGGCGCCCCAGGCGCAAGGCGGGCAGGGCGAGGGGCGAGCGGAGACGGCGGGTGGTGCGGCTGCGAAGAACAGCCGGCGCCGGCGCCGGCGCGGGCGGGGCCGCAGCGGCGAGACGGCGCCGCGTGCCGACGGGCAGGGCCAGGCCGGCGGCGCCGGCCGCGACAACGGCGCGAGCGGCGAGGCCCGTGCCGCGCAAAGCGGCGGCGGCAATGCCGAGGGCGCAGGGTCGCGTCGCCGCAAGGGCCGCAACGCGCCCGGTGGGCGCAAGCGTACCGGCAACCAGGGTGCACCGGCAGCGGGCCGGCAGGGCCAGCCGGCGCGTGGCAATCGGCGCAAACCGCGGCGCGGCCGCGACGGTAGCCGCGCAGAGCCGGCGGGTCCGCGGCTCGCCATCGCCGACATCCCGACCGGTGAACTGACGCTCGACAATTGCCGGCTCGTTGCGCGCGGCGTGTTCGGCTTCAGCAAGCTCCGCCCCGAGCAGCTCGCCGCGATGGAAGCGCTGTGCGCGGGGCGCGACACCGTCGCCGTTCTGCCGACCGGCTACGGCAAGTCACTCATCTACCAGGTGCTCGCGCTGCTGCACGACCGACCGGTCGTGACGCTGTTTCCCCTGATCGCGCTGATGCAGGATCAGCAGCGGTCGCTCGAGCACTACCGCGTGCCCGCGGTGCGCGTCGACAGCACCATCGGCAAGCGCGACCGGGCCGCGGCCCTCGCGCGCATCCGCGAAGGCGGGCGGCTGGTCATCATGACGACGCCGGAGACCCTGGAGTCCGACGACATGCGCGCCGCGTTGAGCGACATGCCGCCGGCGCTGTTGTGCGTCGACGAGGCGCACTGCATCTCGGAGTGGGGCCACGAGTTCCGGCCCGCCTACCTGCGCGTCGGCGTCGAGCGCATGGCGCTCGGCAATCCCACGGTGCTCGCGCTGACGGCGACCGCGACGCCCAAGGTGCGCGACGACATCGCGGCGCGGCTGCAGATGGAAGACCCCGCCGTCGTCACGGCGCCGGCGCACCGCGACAACCTGCGCCTGACGGTGCGCAACGTGCCGGGCAGCATCAAGTTGACGGCGGGCGCACGCTACCTGCGGCGCCTGCGCCGGCCGGGCATCGTCTACTGCGCGACGACCAAGGCCGTCGACGAGATCTACACCGCGCTCAGGCGCGCCGGCATGCCGGCGGTGCGCTACCACGGCAAGATGACCAAGACCGAGCGGGTCGCGGCGCAGAACAAGTTCCTCAAGCCGCGCCAGCGCATGATCATGGTCGCGACCAGCGCCTTCGGCATGGGCATCGACAAGCCCAACATCCGCTACATCATGCATTACCAGGTGCCGGGTTCGGTCGAGCAGTACGTGCAGGAAGTCGGCCGTGCCGGGCGTGACGGCCAGCCTTCTTACTGCATCCTGCTCTACGACGAGTCCGATATCGACATCCAGAAGCGTCTCGCCGCGAAGAGCCAGGTCAGTCCGCAGCAGCTTGCGCGCCTCGGCAACGCGCTCGCGGTGTGGGCGAGCGTGAGCCGCAGTGTCGCGGTCAAGGACCTCGCACTGTCCGCCGAGTGCGCGCCGACGGCCTGCCGCGCCCTGTGCGCCGAGGTCGAGCAGGCGGGGCTGATCGAACGCGAGACGGGCGGCGCGTACCGCGCGCGTGTCGACGCCGATACCCTGCACGCGGCGGTCGACGAACTCGCGCAGCGTTTCGCCATCGCGCAGCGTGAAGACATGCGCCGCATCAACGGCATCATCGAGTACGCGCAGACCAAGGAGTGCCGGAGCGCGTTCATCCGCCGCTTTTTCGGCGAAGAAGACCCGCCGGTGTGCGGGCAGTGCGACCGCTGCAAGGCGTGAGCGACGGCCGCAGCGCTGCGGCCGGGCGTTCCGCGGGCGCCGCGAGGCGCCGGGATCAGGGGGTCGCGCGCAGCGCCTGCAGCGTCTCCGCGCCTGCCCAGGCCTCGTCGAGCTGCGGCAGCCGCCACAGGCTCGCGTCCTCGCGTGCGACGATCCGATCCGATTCGTTCGCGGCGAGATCGAGCCGGCGCGGCGGTACCGGTGCGTCCCGCTGCGTGCAGTAGAGCGCGGTGACGATCGGTTTGTCGGCGTGGCGCATGGCGCCGTCCGAGACCACCGCGAGCAGGCCCGATTCGAGTCGCACGAGCGAGCCGAGCGGGTAGAGCCCGACCACGCCGACCAGGGCCCGAAACACGTCGGCATCGAAATGCGCGCTGCCCCAGTCGGCCATGCGCCGCAGCGCCGTCGCCGGATCCCAGCCGGCCTTGTAGGCGCGCTCGGAGGTCACCGCGTCGTAGACGTCGCACACCGCGCCCATGCGCGCGTAGCGGCTGAGCGCGGCGCCCGCGAGCGCATGCGGGTAACCCGTGCCATCCATCTTCTCGTGGTGATGGAGACACACTTCGAGTGAAATGGGGTCCGTGTCCCCGGCCTGGGCGAGGATGTCGTGTCCGGCGAGCGGATGCGTCCGGACCAGCGCGAATTCCTCTGGGGTGAGCTTGCCAGCCTTCTCCAGCAGGGCTGCCGGCAGCGCAGCCTTGCCGATATCGTGGACCAGCCCGGCCAGCGTGAGGGCTTCGCATTCGGCAGCCGGCAGGTCCAGGGCGCGTCCGAGCGCGCACAGCAGTGCGCTCACGGCGACCGCGTGCAGGCGGTCGTAATCGTTGCCACGCTTGAGCCGTGCGAGGCTCGTCAGCGCCTGCGCGTTGCGCGTGACCGATGCGGCAATCGCGTTTGCGACCGGTTGCAGCGCGTGCAGGTCGACGCGATCGCCGCGTCGTGCCGCAGCGAAGACGGCATCGACCGCCCGTGCGCTGTCCCGGCACACGCGTGCGGCGCGGGGCAGTTCGTCGGCCAGCGTCTCGGCCACGGTTAGCGGCGCCGCGTGCGCCAGGAGTTCGCGTTCGATGCGTTCGGCACAGGCCGCGCGCGTAGGCGCCGACGGCGTGGCTTCCGTTTCGTCGACATCGAGTCCGCGGGTCGGGTCGATCCACAACTCGGTGACCGGCGAGCGCCGGAGCGCTTCCAGATCGCCCGCGCTCGCGAGGCGGAAGCGCGTGTTCCAGAACGGGTGGTCCGTCCAGGAACCGCACAACTCGGTGACGAACATGCCGAGGCGTAGTTGATCGGTGGTGATTTTCTTCAGTTCGCGCATGCGGTAAGGCGATGATTCGACAACCGGCGGCGCCGTCCGCGCCGCCCCCGCTGTTAGCGGCGCACCTCGCCCGCGCTTGATGCCCGACTCGAGGCTGTCCGCCGAATTGCGACAGGCGTCGCAGGCAGCGTGGCGGGCAATAGCTGCGCGGCCGCTGCGCGTGGATCCGTCGCACGTCGGCGCACGCCTGGCGGCACGGTCCGCACGGCCGATGCGGCGCGATGCCGCGGGCCGGCGGTTCCACCGACGGCGCTATACTCGGTTGTCAGGCGGGGAGGCCATGCACCATGCAGAGTTCCGACAAGATAATCATGCTGCTGTGGGCCGTCATCGGCCTGTGGCTGCTCGTCACGCTGACGAGCTTCTTTGCGCCGGCGACGCTCTCGGCGAACACGGCACGCTACGTGAACGTTGCCTTGCTCTCCGTGTTCACGCTCGTGCACGGTGCCCAGCGTTACGGAGCGCGCGGTATTGTCGTCTATTTCGTCATTGCGGTCGTCGTGACGAATCTGTTCGAGAACCTGAGCATCGTCACGGGCTTTCCGTTCGGCGCCTACCATCACACGGCATCGATGGGGCCGCAGATCGCGCATGTCCCCGTGATCGTCGGCCCGATCTTCGCGGTTGCCGGCTACCTCGCCTGGGTCCTGGCGGGCATCCTGCTGGGAGACGTTTTCGCACCGCCGCGCCCGGGTATCGCGTGCGCCCGCCCGCTCATCGCCGCTTTCGTCACCACCACCTGGGATCTCTGTGTCGACGCCATCGGCGGCACGGTCAATCGCGACTGGGTGTGGGCCGACGGCGGTCCCTGGTTCGGTGTGCCGTGGCAGAACTTCTTCGGCTGGATGCTGACCATGTGGGTCATCTTCCAGCTCTTCGCTGCCTACCTTGCGCGCCGTGCACCGCCGGTGACGAGCGGCGCGCCTCGCGCCTACTGGCTGCAACCCATTGTCTACTGGCTGTTGATCGGGCTGCAGTTCCCGCTGCTCGCGCTGATCGTGCCCGCGGTCGCGCTGACCGATCCGTCCGGGCAGGTGTGGCAGGCGCGCGATCTCTTCGCCAGCATGGCGCTCGTGAGTTGCTTCACGATGATCTTCACCGCGCTGCTCGCCTGGCTGTTGCTCGCGCGGGACGCGGCGCGTGACGGTGACGGCTGACGAGGCGCCCGCGTACGCCGCACGGTGGGCGCGTGGGAGCAGCGCCGGACGCGCAGCCCGCCTGTGCCTGCTCGGCCTGCTGCTCCTCGCGGCGGGCTGTGCGGACGATGCGGCCACGGACGCGCCACGCGGCGAGCGCGGCGCCGTCGCCGAAGGTGGCCAGCGCACCGCGACGCCCGCGCTCGACGCCGGCATCGACGACTCGTTCGTCATCGCACCGCCGACGCTCTCCCGCTTTACCGGTGACCTGCCGGCGATGCGCGAGCGCGGCGTGCTGCGTGCGCTGGTCGTACCGAGCCGCACGGATTTCTTTCTCGATCACGGCGCAGTGAAGGGCATCCAGGCGGAATACCTGCGTGAACTCGAGCGTTTCCTCAACCGCGACGTCGGCACCGAGGTCGAACGTATCCGGGTGCAGTACGTGCCGACGCCGTTCGCCGAACTGATCCCCGCGTTGCGGGCGGGGCGCGGCGACGTCGTCGCGGCTTTCCTGACGCCGACCGCCGCGCGCGAAGGGAGTGTCGCGTTCATCGACGCGATGGCGCTGGAGGCGAGCGAAGTCGTGGTCCGGCACCGTGACGCGGCGGCCGTCGCCGCGCGCCGCGATCTCGCCGGGCGCGAAGTCGTGGTGCTGAAGGGCAGCAGCTACGCGCAGCATCTCGAAGCGTTCAACGGCGAACTCGCCGGCCGCGGGCTCCCGCCGGTCGACATCGTCACCGCGGATCGGCGCCTGCGTAGCGAGGACATTCTCGAGCTGGTCAATGCCGGGGCGGTCGAACTGACCGTGATCGACGATTACAAGGCGCGCCTGTGGGCCGAGGTCCTGCCGGACGTCGTCGTCGAGCCGGTCGAGCTGCGCCGTGACACGCGGCCCGGTTGGGCGGTGCGTCCGCAGGCGAGCGTGCTCGAAGCCACGTTGGAACGCTTCGCGGAGTCGGTCAGCGTCGGCACGCTGGTCGGCAACGTCTTGTTCGCGCGTTACTTCGAGAACGATACCTGGGTGCGCGATGCGACCGCGCGCGACGCCCGCGACCGGCTCGCCGAACACATCGAGCTGTTTCGCAAGTACGGCACGCGCTACGGCTTCGATGCGCTCGAGATTGCCGCGCAGGCGTACCAGGAATCGGGCCTCGACCATGCGGCGCGCAGCCGCCGCGGAGCGGTCGGCATCATGCAGATCCGGCCGGCCACGGCGCGCGATCCCAAGGTTGCCATTGCCGACGTCGGCAAGCTCGAGAACAACATCCACGCGGCGACCAAGTATCTCGCCTTCCTGCGCGACCGCTATTTCTCCGATCCGGACATCGCCGCATGGGACCGGCGCGCGCTCACCTGGGCGGCCTACAATACCGGCCCGGCGGACGTAAGGCGGGCCCGGGCCCGGGCCACGGAACTCGGCCTCGATGCGGACGTCTGGTTCGGTAACGTCGAGGTCGCGATGGCCGAGACGGTCGGCCGCGAGCCGGTGCGCTACGTCGCCAGCACCTACATCCACTACACCGCCTACAAGCTGCTTCAGGCCCGGCGCGAAGCGCGGCGCGCGGCGCTCGAACGCGGCGACTTCGGCAGCTGACGGTCGCCTCGCGGGCATCGCGCCTGCCGCCGTGGTGCGCCCCCGGGCAGACCCGTGTCCTGTTCCGCACCGGTCGAAGTCACCGTGCGCGGCGCTTCGTTCGTGGGCCGCTTTCCCCCGTGCCGTCTGCCTGCCCGTGTTCCTCGCGGCCGGGCAGGCGAGCGAGCTCGTGCAGCCCGCTGAACAGGGCATCCCAGTGCTCGCCGCCGAGCACCTCGCGCAGGTCCTCCTGGGCGCGTTGCCATAACGGTATCGCCCGTTCCAAGGATGACCGGCCTTTGCGGGTAAGGTTGGCCACGCGCTGCCGGCGATCTTCGCCGGGCGAAACGCGCAGGTGGCCCGAGCGCTCCAGTACTTTCAGGTTGCGGGAGAGTGTCGTGCGATCGGTCTGCAGTTCCTTTGCCAGGCGGTTGAGCGCGGTGTCCGGCCGGTAGTAGAGGCGCACGAGCAGCGAGAACTGCGCGATGTTGATGCCCGCGTCCGCCAGGCGCGCGTTGTAGAAGCCGTTGATGGCGCGGTTGGCGGCCCGCGTTGCCTCGGCAAAACAGAGGCGTCCCTGGTCTCGAGCGGATTCCAGGAACGGGATTGCGTGTGTCATGCCGGGTAGAATAGTGTATATACACGCATTCAGCCAGCGAACCCGGAGACGCCCATGCCAGGCCCCACGACAACGGCCCCTGTCGAACAGAAACGTGTCATGGACCCGTCGCGCCAGCGGCACGGCCTCGCGACCCGGCGCGTGCTGTGCGCCAGCTGCGATATCGCGTGCAGCGTCGTGGCCGAGGTGCAACAGGGGCGCGTGACGCGCATACGCTCGTCGGACAACCCGCTGTTTCGCGACAACATCTGCGTCAAGGGCGTGATGGCGCCCAAGAGCTTTGCCCACCCGGAGCGTATTCGCCATCCCTTGAAACGTGTGGGGCATCGCGGCTCGGGCCGCTGGGAGCGGGTGAGCTGGGACGACGCGATGGCCGACATCGGCGCGCGGCTGAAGAGGATCATCGCCGACCACGGTCCGGAAGCGTGGGCGGTCTCGACGAGCCAGTGGAACACCGGCACGGACCATGGACTCGGACGCCGCCTGATGAACCACGTGGGTTCGCCCAACTGGATCAGCGGCGTCGCGATGTGCGCCGGCAACACGGCAGCGATCAACCGCTTCACCTACGGCTGGTACCCGTGGCCCGACTACGACAACACCCGCTGCATCCTGCTGATGGGGCACAACCCGCACAAAAACAGCTGGGTGCCGATCCACAACGCCATCCGTCGCGCGCAGAAGAACGGTGCCAAGCTCATCGTCGTCGACCCGCGTCGCAGCGAGAACGCCGAGGCCGCCGACCTCTGGCTGGCGCCGAAAGCCGGCACCGACGGCGCGCTGTTGTTCGGGCTGCTGCGGGTCATCCTGGACGAGCGCCTCTATGACCAGGCTTTCGTCGACCGATGGACCGTCGGCTTCGACGACCTGGTGGAACGCGTCGGGGAATTTCCCCTCGACCGCGTGGCCGCGATCACCGGCTGTGGCGCGCAGGAGATCGCCGCCGCCGCCCGCCTGTACGCGACCCACGGACCGTCGGTGATCCCGTGGACACCGATCACCGACATGCAGCGCAACAGTACCTCGGCGATCCGGCTACAGGGCATCCTGCGTGCCATCTGCGGTTACCTCGATGTGCCGGGCGGCGAAGGCATGCACGGTTTTCATCCGCGCATCGTGCCGGAATCGGTGGTCGAGATGCACGAAGCGCTGCCCGAAGCGCAGAAAGCCAAGCAGCTCGGCGCCGACAAGTACCCGGCCTTCACCTACCGCGGGCAGGCTGCCTTGCGCGGCCCGGCCAGGCGCGTGTGGGGTTACGAATATCCCAACCAGGTCACCGGCTGCTTCATGGCCAATCCCACGGCCGTGTTCAACGCCATGGCCGACGGCGATCCCTACCCGGTCAAAGCCTTCTTCGCGCTGGGCAACAACGCGCTGCTGAGCTACGCCAACCTGCCGTTGATCCAACGCGCGCTCATGAACCAGGACCTCGTCGTGGTGCAGGAACACATGATGACGCCTACCGCGCAGCTGGCGGATTACGTGCTGCCCGGCGACAGCTGGCTGGAGCGTCCGTGGATGTTCGATGCCTTCGGCTGGATCTCTCTGCACAAGCCGTCGCAGCAGGCCATGGAGCCGCCCGGCGAATGCGAGAGCACGTGGCAGTTCTGGAAGCGCATGGCCGGTGCGCTGGACATGGACGAACTCGTACCCTGGGACAACCTGCGCGAGTTCTACGACTGGCGTCTCGAGAAGCTCGGTATCGACTTCGAGACCTTTGCGGAAACCTACGACGTGCATGCGGACAAGCTCGAGTTTCGCAAGTACGAGCGCAACGGGTTTGCCACACCGAGCGGCAAGGTGGAACTCAGATCTTCGGTACTGGAGGACCTCGGTTTCGATCCGCTGCCCTACTACCGCCCCGACCCGCCGCGCGATCCCGACTATCCGCTGGACATGTTCACCGGCGTGCGCGAACACGAATACTTCCAGACCGGCGGTCGCCACGTGCCGGAGTTGCGCAAGCGCACGCCCGAGCCGTGCCTGTTCATCAGCCCCGGCACGGCCGCGCGGCAGGGCCTCGCCGCGGGCGAATGGGTTGCCGTGGAGACCGCCAACGGCCGTATCGAAGTGATGGTGGCGATCCGTGACAACATGCCCGACGGCCTGGTGCGCGTGCCCCACGGCTGGTGGAAACCCGAAGCCGACATGGGCCTCGACGGGAACCTGTCGCAAGCGCTCAAGCTCTCCGATGCGATCCTGTGCCGCGACGACGAGGACTTCATGGATCGCGAACAGGGCATTCCCCACCTCAAGGGCGTGCCCTGCCGCATCGTCCCCCTGGAGTCCACGTCGTGACGGCGCACGGCAGGCGCGAGCGCTTCGCCAGGTTCGCTTTCTGGATGGCGAAGCGTGCCTCGCGTAACCGGAACCCCGTGGACCGGATCTGCCGCTGGATCCTCGACCGGCTGCTAAAGACCGAGTTTCAGGTCGACGACATGGTCGTCACGCATCCCGGTTTCGACGCGGAGGAACTCGAGCGTTACGAGCGGGGGAAATCGCGCCTGCCCTGATGGCGTGGTCGGATGTATTCGGGTGGTATTCGGTGACAGTAACTGTATTTCCCTAACTCGCGCGCAAGCAGCTTGGTGGTATTCGGTGACAGTAACTGTATTTCCCTAACTCGCGCGCAAGCAGCTTGCGCCCCCGCCGCTGCGGCGACAGCGGCCGCTGCCGGCATCGCTTGAAGGGCGCCACGAGATCTTCGTGACCCAACGGCCGGCCGGTTCGAGCGTGCGATGTACGCGATCGGGCATCAGGCGGTACCCACAGACGCGCGTCCCCGCCTCAGACCATATCGACGTTCGTCCAGCCTCCAGGAAATACAGTAACTGTCACCGAATTTCCCAGTAACTGTCACCGAATTTCGTAATACAGTAACTGTCACCAAATTTCCTAATACAGTAACTGTCACCGAATTTCCTCACCGCGGTTGCCGTAAATCGCTGCGTCCCCGCCTGGCGCGGGATGGACGCACGGAGCCGGGGCCGGTGCCGGTGGTCAGAGCGCCGCGCCAATCCTCGTGCGCACTCCGGCCAGCCCGATGAGCGCGCTGCCGAGTAGCCACACGGCGCCCGGTACGGGCACGGCCGTGAAGGCCGGGGTGAGCGGCGGCGCGCCGTCGAAGTCCGCGACCAGGGTGCTCAGCGACTCGGCCGTGGCATTGGCACCGCCGGCGCCCGCCATCAGTCCCATGGCGAGGTAGAACTGTTCACCATTCGTGACGTCGATGCCGATCGTGCCCGATTCGACCGTGTTCGGGTCGGTCGCGGTGAACTCGAGGAAGTTGTCGTCGGGCGAGACGAGCGCCAGCGAGGCGAGCAGGAAAGCGGTCGAGGCGGGGTTCGACGGGTCCACTTCCGGGAACGCCGGTAGCGCCGCCTGTGAGAAGAACCCGGCGAAGACGACCAGGCCGGTGAGCGAATCCGCATCCGGATTGTTGATGGAGCCGGTTAGATTCCACGTCAGGGACAACGTTTCGCCCGCGCCCGTGTATTCGTACGCCTGCACGGCGAAGGCCTGCCCGGCTATCCAGCGGCCCGCGTCCGCCGCTGCGCCGGCCTTGAGCACGGGAACACCGAGGCCGCCGGCGGCGGTCGCAGAGCCGGACGCCGAGCCCGGCGCGGGGTAGTCGCCACCGATCGAGACTGCAGCCGACGTGGCGTTGCCCCCGCCATCGCTCGCCTCCACGCTCAGGGTCGTCGCCAAGGCGAGTATCTCCGACACCGTGTCCGCGCCGCAGAAGTCGCTCGAACAGGTATAGGAACTCGCCGTCGCGAGGGTTCCCCATTCGGTCAAGGTGGCCGCGGCGTCGGCATTCCCGGCGAGAACGAGCGGGCAGGCAGCGAGCATGGCAGACGCAATCAGTCTCATGGCTTTTTCCTCTCCTCGTCGATGACGACGGTGACCCGTGCGCAGGACCTCGTCTTCAATCCTAGCCGCGAATCGAGAAGCCGGGCCGGAATCGCGGCCGGCCGTGCCGCGGTTCTGCTGGCCAGTTCTCACAACGCGCCTCGGCCACGTCCGCGCTCGCCCGTCTTCACGCGACGAGTTCGGAACAGGGGACTTCCTGATCGTTACCGGGCGGCCAGACCCGAGCGGCTGGTCCTCGTTCGACATGGTGCGGCGATTCGCGCATCGGCGAGGCCATCATCAACGACCGGCAATGCAACGGCCCGAAGACACAGGTTCGCATCGTGTCCGCGGAGACGCCGGTTTACGCGTTATCCAAGCGGCTGACTTGATGGTGGCCAGGGACAGAATCGAACTGCCGACACAGGGATTTTCAATCCCCTGCTCTACCAACTGAGCTACCTGGCCATGGGGGCGGGAAATGCTGCCTTTCGGCGCCGCGTTACGGCGGGACTGGCGGCTTCGGGACTGGTTCTGCGCGCGGTGGCGAGGCCCGAAGGGGCGGTATTAAATCCAGTGCGCGGGGCGGAGTCAACCCGGGCGTGCCGGGGTAACTGGATGGGTGACTCGATGGGTCGCTCGAGGGGTGGCTTGATCTGTCCCGGCGTCCGCGTGAACATGGGCTGGTCAATCGTTGCCAGCGCCGGGGAGGATGTCGCCATGGGTACCAGGTGGACCGCGAAAGGGGAGTACATGGAGGCCTGCAGCTGCGACTTCCTGTGCCCGTGCATCACCAAGAATTCGACGACGCCGGCGACCCACGATTTCTGCAAGGTCGCGCTCGCTTTCGATACGACCGAGGGACGTTTCGGCGATGTCTCGCTCGCCGGGGTGCGCTGGGTGTTCTTCGCCCAGTCGAAGGCGATCATGGCCGAGGGCGAGTGGATCGGCGGACTCGTCGTCGACCCGTCGGCGAGCGATGAGCAGGTCGCCGCCATCGCGGCCATTTGCGGGCCCAACGCCAGTGACGGGCCGGGCAAGTTCGCGCCGCTCATCACCGATTTCCGTGGTGTGGAACGCGCGCCGATCGAGTTCGTGAAGAACGGCCACGAAGTGCGCGTGAAGATCGACGGCATGCTCGACCAGGCTGTGGTCGGCGTCGAGAGCCTGACCGCGGAAGGCGAGTGCGTGGCCGTGGACAACACCTTTCACCCCGTCAACAAGCGCCTCAACCTCGCCTCGGCCGTGCGTAACGTGATCAAGGCGTTCGGCATCTCCTGGGAAGACAATTCCGGCCGCACCAACGGGCACTTCGCACCGTCCGACTGGGCCGGCGAGGTCGCTTGAGCGCGCGCGCCGGGCGCCGCGCCCCGCTCCCTTGACCCTGGGCCTGGGCGCCGTCCGCCAGTTCGCGGGCTACCTCGCGCTGGCGGTGGTGGCGGCCGCGGCGTGGGCGTTCCTCGTCGCCTCGGAAGAGGCGATGGCCACCATGCAGGGCGACGGACTCGTCGCCCGCCTCATGGTGCTGATGATGCGCCCCGCGGCGCCCGGGCCCTACCTCGGTGCGGCGGTCGTCATGTGGGTCGTCATGATGATCGCGATGATGACGCCGGCCGTGCTGCCGATGGCGGTCGTGCACCGGCGGCTTTACCGCGAACGGCATCCGAACCTGGCGACCTTTCTCTTCGCCACGGGCTACCTCGCCGGCTGGGCAGTCTTTTCCATCGCCGCTGCGCTGCTGCAATGGTGGATGCACCGTTCCGGCTGGCTGCACGGCATGATGCTGGTGGCCGGTGCGCCGCTCGGCGGCGGCCTGCTCGTTGCGGCCGGTCTCTACCAGCTCACGCCGTTCAAGGAGGCCTGCCTGTCACATTGCCGCAGCCCGCTCGGCTATTTTCTCGAGCACTGGCGCAACGGCCTCGGCGGCAGTTTCGCCATGGGCCTGCGCCATGGCCTGTACTGCATCGGCTGCTGCTGGGTGCTGATGGTGCTGATGTTCGTCGGCGGCGCGATGAGCGTGCTGACGATGGTCGTGCTCGCCGTCTTCATCCTCGCCGAACGCCTGCTGCCGAGCGGTCCGTGGGTCGCCCGGTTGCCGGGACTTGCCATGATCGCGGGCGGCGCGTGGTGGGGACTCGCTGGTTGACGCCTCCGGCCGGCGCGTGATCCGCCGGCGGCCGCGGCGTTCGCGGTGCCGCGCGCAGGGCCCTCGTGGCCCTCATGGCCGAGCCCGGGGCTGGCCACGATGGCAGCGGCCCCGCGCGACTGCTCAGGCGTTCGGGTCGACGAACTCCTTGGGTTTCTCCGAGCCTTCGCCGAAGAAGAACTTCTCCATCTCCTGTTCGAGGAACGCCCGATCCTTGGGTTCGATCGGCGTCAGGCGGTACTCGTTGATGAGCATGGTCTGGTGCTGCAGCCACATCTGCCACGCTTCACGGCTGACCTGCTCGAACAGGCGCTGGCCGAGCGGGCCGGGGTAGGGCGGCATCTTGAGGCCCTCGGCTTCGCGGCCGAGCTTGATGCATTGAACGGTTCTGGACATGGCTGGATTTCCTTCCGGGCGGTGCAAGGCATTCCGGGGCAAGCCGCGCCGGAATGGATGCGTGGTCAGTTGGCGGCGTCGCGCGTCACTATCGATGCGCCCGTGCGGGGCACGGGCTGCGCGTGCCGACTGGTAAGTGTCTGGCCGTCTCGCGGGCGCGTCCGGTCACCCGCGTGGTACCTCAGCCGCGGCCGGTACGCGCAGCGAGCAGGCGCGCGACCGGTGCGGACAGGCCAATTCTTGTCGAATCGTCGGCCGAATACCAGTGCACGTCGCCACCGTCGCGCAGTGTCATCGCGGCCTCCTCGGCGCGCAGCACTAGCGGCGTGATGGCGAGGCGGAAATGCGTGAAGGTGTGCGTGAGCGTCGGCAGGCGCGCGATTTCCTCGTAGCGCGCGAGGCCGAGCGTGGCCATGCGTGCGGCGACGCCGGCTTCGTCCGGCGCTTCCGGAAAACACCACAGCCCACCCCAGACGCCGCTCGGCGGGCGCCGCTCGAGCAGCACCCGGCCCGCGGCGTTCTCGATGATGAGAAAGCATGTCGAGCGGTGGGGCACGCTGCGGCGCGGCCGCCGCCCCGGGTAATCGCCGGGATTGCCAGCTGCGGCGGCGCGGCAGTCGCCGTGCAGCGGACAGTGTCCGCAGGCCGGGCGCGTGCGCGTGCACACGGTGGCGCCGAGATCCATCAGCGCCTGCGTGTAGTCGCGTACACGCCGTGCCGGCAGGTGGTGTTCCGCGTGTGCCCACAGGCGTTTCATGACCGCGCTCTCGCCGGGCCAGCCCGCCTCGGCGTGGTAACGCGCGAGCACGCGCTTGACGTTGCCGTCGAGGATCGCCGCGGGCCGGTCGTGGGCGAGCGCGATGATGGCAGCCGCCGTCGAGCGGCCGATGCCGGGCAGGGTGGCGAGCGTGTCCTGGTCGTCCGGGAACACGCCGCCGTGCTCGGCGACGACGCGTTGCGCGGCCGCGTGGAGGTTGCGCGCGCGGCTGTAGTAGCCGAGTCCCGACCACAGGTGCAGCACGTCGTCGAGCGCGGCCGCGGCGAGATCGGCGACGCTGGCGAAGCGTGCCGTGAAGCGCTCGAAGTAGGGGATGACGGTCGTGACCTGGGTCTGTTGCAGCATGATCTCCGAGAGCCACACGCGGTAGGGGGTGCGATCGCGCTGCCACGGCAGGTCGTGGCGCCCGTGTCGCGCCTGCCAGGCGACGAGGCGGTCGGCGAAATCGCGTTCGCTCATGGTACGTCCGCCGCCGCGGCGAGGCGTTCGATGTTGGCGCAGGTCTCGCGCACTTCGCGGACGAACACGCGCTCGAGAATCAATGGGCCGATCACCGGGGGGATCCAGAAATCGGGTGTCTGCGTGGCCGAGAGGGTCATGCGGGTGCGGCCCGCGTCTAGCGCTTCGAGTCGCCATTCGGCCACGCCGTCGCGAAACGTGCTGTCGTCGGGGAGGATGCGTGTACTGACGACGGTGAGTGCATCGCCGGCCTCGATGTGCACGCGTTCGACGAAGCGCATGTCGAAACAGAACACGAGCAGGCAGTGCCTGAGGTCGAGCAGGCGCGTGAGCGTGTCCGGCCCCTCGCGCGCGAGCACGCGGCTGTCGGTGATGGAGTCGTTGACGCGCGCGAGCCGGTCGTAATCGACGACGACATCGCGCACCGCCGCGAGCGAGCCTTCGAGCACGGCGCTGAAGCGGTAAGCGTAGCTGTCGCCGTGGAACGTGACCTCGGCGTGTTCGTCGTCGAAGGCCGCGGCCGTCGTGCACAGGATGAACCATGCCGCGCCGAGTGCGGCACGCCTGGCGGCGCACCGCCTCACGCGCGCGGCCATCGGGCCTGGACGTCGCGGTGCCGATCGCGTGCTCAGAACTTGAACAAGTCCTTCAGCACTTCCCCGGCTTCGCCGCCGACGGCATCCTTGATCTTGTCGCCGACCTTCTTCTCGATCTCCTTCTTGGCCGCATTCTTGACCACCTGGGAGAGGATCTTGCCGGCATCCGGCAGGCAGGACGGCGCGTCGAGGCTGCCGCGGCACTTGATGGGTACGCCGTAGCCGCCGAGGTTGTAGTTGGCCCCCGTGGTTTCCTTGCGTGCCTCGTCGACGGAGAGTTCGAGATCGTACTTGACGTCGTTGTTGTGCAAATTGGCCAGCATACCCTTGCCGGTGATCTTGAAGCCGTCGCCGGCGAGCAGCAGGTCCTGGTTGTGGATCACGCCGTTCTTCACGTCGAGCGTGCCGCCGAGCGAGCTGAAACGCGTCTCGCCGCCTTTGGGCAGCGGTACCGGGCACTTGCACTCGATCATCTGCTCGACGGCGCGCAGCACGCCGACCGCGTCGACACCGCGGAAAATGCCGTCCACGGTGCTGAACTTGCCGTTGCCGGTGAGCGTCTTCTTGAGCCGATCGGCGTCACCGCCGGTGCCCTGGAGCGCGGCATTGAAGCTGACCACGCCGGAGAGCATGTCGTTGTCGACGGTATCCTTGAGCAGCGGCTCGACCCGCACGCCGTCGAGCGACGTGTTCAGCGACAGTTGCGGCAGTGCGCCGGTGGCGAGGAGGTTGACCGCGCCCTTGTAGGTGCCGTCGTAGAGTGTGGCGCCGAGCGGTTCGAGCTTGATCTTGCCGCCGTTGGCGTCGATGGCGAACTTGACGTCTTTCAGCTTCGCGCCGGACAGGACGAGGTCGCCAATCAGCAGTTCGCCCTTGATCTTCAAGGCGCGCAGCATCTCGACCGGCAGTTCGGCCGCGGCGCCTGCTGCCGCCGCTTCGGGCGTCGCCGCGGCGGCCTTGCCTTCTTCGCCCGGCGCCATGTAGCGGTCGGCGTTGAGCTGATCGATGCCGAGACCGAAGGCGAGGTCGGGACCCTCGAAGCTCTTCACGTCGACGTTGCCCTTGATCGTGGTCTGGTCGAGCTTTATCTCCAGGCTGTCCAGTTTGATCGAGTTGGGCGAGCCCGCCAGCTTGCTGGACAGGCCGATGCTGGTCAGCGCTTTCGGATCGGACGTTTCCGGTACCGGCTTGTTGAGGCTCTTGAGCAGCGTGCGCAGGTTGAACGCCGGCACGTTGAGATCGCCACTGAAGCTCGGCTTCTCGGAGATCTCCCGGGCCGCAATGTTGGCCCTGGCATTGAGCCCGAGCCCGGTCACGCTGAGGTTCTCGACCGTCAGCGTGTCCTTGTCGAGATTGGCGCGTGCTGCGCCCGCGGTCACTTTCAGATCCACCGCCTGCTTGACGTCCGGGCTCTTCACCTGGGTGACCAGCGACAGCGGCGCGAAGGTCAGGTCGGACAGCGAGCCCTTGATGCCGACATCGAGCGCGAGCGAGCGCAGCGACTCGGCGAGATCGTCCTGCCCGGCGCTGCGCAGTAGCGTGCCGAGATCCTTGGAGGTTACGCCGAGCTTGCCGTCGAGACTGCCCTTGCCGTCTTCGAAGTCGACGTTCTTGCCGCTCAGGCCGCCGCGCACTTCGAGGCCGAGCAGGTCGGCTGAGAGCTTGGGCAGCTCGATACTGCCGGCGCCCATGTCCGCGTCGAAGCCGACCTCCACGCGGAAGGACTTGTTCTTCTCGCGGGTGAGGCGCTTCGCCATGTCGCGCAGCGCCTGGCCCTCGGCCTGGAACTGCGAGGCGATGGCTAGCATTGCCGGCAGGTCGCTGCCGCTCGCTTCGAGCGAACCGCTCGCCGCAGGTTCGTCCTTGTCGATGTTGCGCGCGCTGACCGCGCCGGTGACGCGGTTGCCGAGCAGGGTGGCGTCGAGCTTGGGCAGGTTGGCCGTGCCCTTGGCGAGATCGGCGTCGATGTCGGCAGCAACCTTGAACGACTTGTCGGCGGCGCTGCCGAGTGCCGTGGTCAGGCTCTCGAGCGCGGCGGCGTCGGTGCCCTTGAGCGTCGCCATGACGGTTGCGAGCGTCGGGAAGTCGGGGCCGGCGGCCTCGAGATGCCCCTTCACCGCGGGCTTGTCGGTATCGGCGCGGGTCGCGCTCAGGTTGCCCTTGATGGTGTTGCCGAGCAGCCGCGCCTCGAGCCGGGGCAGTTCTGCGCGGCCGTTGTCGGCGAGGTCCGCATCGAGATCGGCATTGATGGCGAACGACTTGTCGCTCGCGCGCGCCAGTGCGCTGCGCAGGCTCTTCAGGGTCGCGGCGTCCGCACCCTGCAGCTGGCCGACGATGGCGAGCAGGGTCGGCAGGTCCGGACCGCTCGCCGACAGCGTGCCCTTGGCGCTCGGCTGCTCGGTATCGGCGCCCGTCGCGGTGAAGTTACCGCCGAGCGTCGCGCCGAGCAGATGGCCGTCGAGTTCGGAGACGACGACCTTGCCCGTGTCCATGTCGGCATCGAACACGGTCGTGAAATCGAAGCCACGCTCGGCGACGCCGGCGAGCTGCTTGCCGACCGGCAGTTCGAAGGCGTTGAACAGGGCGGCGATGTCCTGGCCCTTGATCACGAGGTTGCCTTTCGCGCTGGGCTTGTCGTCCTCGATGTCGCGCGCGGCGAATTCGCCGCTGACGTCGGTGCCGAGACCGCTCAGCTTGAGTCCGCTGACGGTCAGCGTCTCGTCGTCGAGATTGATGTCGATGGCGGCGCCGAAATCGATCACCGCCTGCCCGCCCGTGAGATGGTCGCCGCGCATCACGGCGTTGAGTGCGAGCGGCTCGATCACGTAGTGCTCGTCGTCGAGATTGTAGGAGACGGTTCCGCTCAGGTTGAGGTCGCTGTCCAGCGTCGGCTGGCTGGCCCTGGCGGTGAGCGCGAGACTGAAGTCGACCGGCTCACCGAGCGTCAGCGCGCCGGTCTGCGCCTTGATGTCGGCAATGGTCACGTCCTGGCCGGTGGTCGCATCGCTGTAGTGCACGCGGCCGTTCTGGATGTCCACGCCGCCGAGCACGATGGCAGCGAGGCCGTCACCGCCGCGGCCCTCGTCGTCGGCCGCGCCGCCGCCGGCGAGATCTTCCCAGTTGGTCACGCCGGCGGCGTTCTTTGCCAGGTTGACGTTCAGACCATGCAGGATGACCTTGTCCATTTCCAGCCGGTTGCGCAGTAGTGGCAGGGTGGCCACGGCAACCTGGATTTCCTCGGCGGCAAAGAACGGTGCGTCGCCGAAGCCGGGCGCGTTGCCCAGCCTGAGCGGGCCCGCGCGGAGCTTGATCTTGGGGTAGAGGCCGAGTTCTAGTGGCCCCTCGAGGGCGAGCTCGCGGCCGGTTTGCTCGCGTACCGCCTCGGCGATTTGATCCTTGAAGTCGTTCGGATCGATGAACGCGAGGAGGGCGGCGACGCCGCCGATGACGAGAACGACGACGACGACGAGAACGAGGATGAGCGCTTTCAGTACCTTCATGCGGTGCTCCTTGTGCGCGGGTCAGTCGAGCGCGCGAGCGATACGCTCGCGGGCCCGGGTACACGCCGCGCGGACCTGGGCGGGCGCGGTGCCGCCGAAATGGTCGCGGGCGTTGAGCGCTCGATCCATGTCGAGCGCGTTGAAGATGGATTCGTCGAGCCCGGCATCGAAACGGCGATAGTCCTCGAGCGTGAGTTCGTCGAGCGTGCAGCCGCGTTCGACCGCGAGCGCGACGGCCGCGCCGACGACGGCATGGGCGTCGCGGAACGGGCGTCCCATGCGGACCAGGTGATCGGCGAGGTCCGTGGCATTGATGAAGCCTTGGGCCGCCGCGGCGCGCAATCGTTCCCTGCGCACGCGCAAGGTCGGCACGAGCTCGGCGAACGCGCGCGTGGCGGCGTCCAGCGTATCGACGGTATCGAACAGCGGTTCCTTGTCTTCCTGGTTATCCTTGTTGTACGCGAGCGGCTGGCTCTTCATCAGCGTGAGCAGGCCGACCAGGTGGCCGAATACGCGGCCTGACTTGCCGCGCACGAGCTCGGGCACGTCGGGATTTTTCTTCTGCGGCATCATCGACGATCCGGTGCAGAAAGCGTCGGCGATGTCGATGAAGCCGAACGCCTGCGAGTTCCACAACACCAGCTCCTCGGACATGCGCGAGTAGTGCATCATGAGGATCGAGGCGCAGGCGGTGAACTCGATGGCGAAGTCGCGATCGCTGACCGCATCGAGCGAATTCTCCGCTACCGCCTCGAAGTCGAGCAGCTCCGCGACGCGTTGGCGGTCGATGGGAAAGGTGGTTCCGGCCAGCGCACCTGCACCGAGCGGCAGGACGTTGACGCGGCGGCGGCAGTCGCGCAGGCGCTCGGTGTCGCGCAGGATCATCTCGAACCAGGCCAGCATGTGGTGGCCGAAGGCGATGGGCTGGGCCGCCTGCAGGTGGGTGTACCCCGGCATCAGCGTATCGGCCTCGCGCTCGGCCAGCGCGACGAGGCCCTCGAGCAGGGTGCGCAGCGCGGTGAGCAGGCCGTCGATGCGCTCGCGCAGGTAGAGGCGGATGTCCGTCGCGACCTGGTCGTTCCGCGAGCGCGCCGTGTGCAGCTTCTTGCCGACGTCGCCGACGCGTTCGACCAGCGCCCGCTCGATGTTCATGTGCACGTCTTCGAGCTTCACCGACCACGCGAACTGGCCGGCCTCGATGTCCGCGCGCACCGCTTCCAGCCCTTCGGCGATGACGGTGAACTCGGCATCGTCGAGCACGCCGCACTCGGCGAGCATGCAGGCATGGGCAATCGAACCGCGGATGTCCTGCAGCGCGAGACGCTGGTCGAAACCGACCGAGGCGGTGAATTCCTCGACGAAGGCGTCGGTGGGGGCGGTGAAACGGCCGCCCCAGGGCTTCTCGGGATCGGGTGTGGCTGGCATGGGCGGTCGGCGACTCGGCTAAGTGTTGGGAAATGCGGGAAAATCGCTCGCAAGTATATCGCAGCGGGGCCGCACTGGCGGTCATGGTGATGTGCCGGGCGGGAGCGTCCCGGTGCATGGGCGCGCGCCGCGGGCCGGGACGTGCGGCGGCCCGGCGTGCAGGTTTCGGGCCCGTCACGGCGACTGTCGATGCACCGGGCGGCTACACTGCACGCGGCCGCGCGCGACTCGCGCCGCGCGGCGCTGGCACGCAGGCATAACAGGAATCGCGCAGCGGACATGGCACATGAGCCTGGCTTGACGGATATCGAAGCGGCGCCCGCGCAGCCGGTATTCCTGCCCGACCTGTGCGGTTTCACGGCCTTGTTCGTGGTCGTCGTGGTGAGCGAACTGGTCGCGCTCATCATGGTCGTCGGTGCGAGCGGTTTCGGCCCGGGCTTCTTCGACGAACTCGCCCTGCTGTCGCTCTACACGCAGTGGCTCGGTCTTTCCGCAGCCGCTGCGCTGTGTCTCGCGCGCCGCTGGTTGAACGGTCTCGACGAGCGCGCCATCGCCGTGCTCAGCTACCTGCTCGTGCTTCTCGTGATCTGGGCGGTTGCGGAACTCGCCTGGTGGGTGGTCAATCCGCTCATCGGCGCCGGCGCCCTGACACGCCTCTCGCGCGGCGAGCTGATCCTGCGCACGGTCCTCGTCGGCGGTGTCGTCGCGGCGTTGATGCTGCGCTATTTCTACGTGCAGTTTCACTATCGCCACCGTCTCGCGTCGGAGGCGCAGGCGCGCCTGCAGGCCCTGCAGGCACGTATTCGTCCGCATTTCTTCTTCAACTGCATGAACACCATCGCCGCGCTCACGCGCACCGAGCCCGCGCTGGCCGAGCGCGCGGTGGAGGATCTCGCCGACCTCTTCCGCGCGAGCCTGACCGACGCCCGTGCACCGGTCGCGGTAAGCGAGGAGATTGCCTTTGTCGAGCGCTATCTTGGTATCGAGCGACTGCGCCTAGGCGAACGTCTCGAAGTGCGCTGGCATCTCGCGACCCTGCCGCCATCGGCGCGATTGCCGCTGCTGAGCCTGCAGCCCATCGTCGAGAACGCGATCTATCACGGCATCGAGCCCGATCCGGCCGGGGGGACCATCGAGATCAGCGCCCGGGCGGACGGCGGGCGCTTCGAAATCGAGGTGGTCAACCCCGCCCTCGAGGGTGCCGGTGGGCGTCACCAGGGCAACCGCATCGCGCTCGACAACGTGCGCGAGCGGCTGCGCGCGCACTTCGGCGAGCGCGCCGTGATGGAGGCCCGCCTCGCCGGCGGCTTCTACCGGGTCCGGCTGAGCGTGCCCTTGTCGGAGGCGCCATGAGGGTGCTGATCGTCGACGACGAGCCGCTCGCGCGGCGGCGCCTCGCGGCGCTGGTGGACGAATGTGGTCTGGCCGAGGTGGCCGGCGAGGCGGTCAACGGGCTCGACGCGCTCACCGCGGTCACCAGCCTCGCGCCCGACGTGGTGCTGCTCGACGTGCGTATGCCAGGCATGGACGGGCTCGAGACCGCGCGCCACCTGGCCAGGCTCGAGCCGCCGCCGGCCGTGATCTTCACGACCGCCTACGACGAGCACGCGCTCGCCGCCTTCGAGGCGCGCGCGGTCGATTACCTGCTCAAGCCCGTGCGCCTCGAACGGCTCACGACGGCGCTCGAACGCGCCGCGGTGCTGCGCGCCGGGCGCGCGGCGCTCACCCCCGCGCTCCCCGGCGGCCGGCGGCGCCACGTCAGTGCCGTGGTCGGCGGCGCCCTGCGCCTGCTGCCGGTCGCGGAGGTGCTGTATTTCCAGGCCGACCACGGCTACGTCAGTGCCGTCGCCGCCGATCAGCGCCTGCTGATCGAGGATCCGCTGCGCGCGCTGGAAGACGAGTTCGCGGACGAGTTCGTGCGCGTGCATCGCAACGCCCTGGTCAACCTCGCTGCCGTGCAAGGGCTCGAACGCGACGACGACGGCAACAGCGTCATCGCGTTCCACGGCATTGCGGCACGCCTCGTCGTCAGCCGCCGGCTGCTCGGCACCGTGCGCCGCCGCCTGCGCGGCCGCTGATTCCTGTTCCCGCGGCCCCGCAATCCCCGCGCCGCAAGCGTGTCCGCCGCAAAAGTGTCAGACACTTTTGCTCCGATGCAGGATTCCGGATCAGGTCAAAAGTGTCTGACACTTTTGCTTAAAAATTGGCCAGTGGGGTCAGGCGAGATCGCCCCACAGGGCCTGCATGACGGCCAGTGCGCAGACCGCCGCGGTTTCGGTGCGCAGGATGCGCGGGCCGAGGGACACGCTGGTGACGCCGGCGCGCTTGAGGCGCTCGACCTCGGTTTCGTCGAAGCCGCCTTCGGGTCCGGCAAAAAGCACCACCGGCATGCCCGGTGGCGGCTGGCGCGCGAGCGGGTTGGCCGCGGCGGGATGGAGCAGGAAGCCGCCCTCGCCGCCGTGGGCGCCGAGCCAGGCTTCGAGGCTCGTGACGGGCGCGAGTTCGGGCAGCAGGCCGCGCCCGCTCTGCTCGGCGGCGTGTTGCAGCACGCCGCGCCAGTGTTCGAGACGCTTGTCGGCGCGGCGCGCATCGAGGCGCACCACGGTACGCCGGGTGGTGACCGGCACGATGCGGCGGACACCGAGTTCGACCGCTTTCTGAATGGTGTAGTCCATGCGGTCGCCGCGCGAGATCGACTGCACGAGGCTCACGTCCAGCGGTGATTCCGTCGTCACCGTGATGGCATTGCCGACCAGGGCGCGCACGCTTTCGCGCGCGACCAGGGTCAGGCGTGCTTCGTGTACCGCGCCGCGGCCATCGAACAGGATGACGTCGGTATCGCGGGCGAGCCGCAGCACGCTGCGCGCGTGGTGCGCACTCGGCGCCGGCAATTCGAGTTCCTGCCCGGGGACGAGCGCGAGATCGACGTAGAGTCTGGTCATAGCGCTGAAGGGAGGTTTCCCGTTCGTGGTCATGGATGACGCGGGCAGCCTACCCGCGGGCGTTGCCGCCGCGCCCGTTTCGCCGCGTCACGATGGTCGTTACCATGACCATCCTTTCATACTTTGCGATCCCATGCTGAAGACCCTCAAGGCCTTGTTCGAGGATCAGATCGCGCAGTACGTCAGCGCCGATGATCCGCGCGATGCGTTGCCGCTCGCGGTGGCCGCGCTGCTGCTGGAGATTTCGCGTGCCGACCACGAGGTCGACGACGCCGAACGACACGCCGTGTGCGAGGCGGTCGCGCGCATTTGCGATACCTCGGCCGACGAGCTCGAGACCCTGCTCGCGAGCGCCGACGAAGCGGTCGACGAGGCAGTCTCGCTCTACGATTTCACCTCGGTCGTCAACGAGCACCTCGATCACGGGCGCAAGTACGAACTGCTCCTGATGCTGTGGCGCGTCGCCTACGCCGACGGCCGCATCGATCGCTACGAGGAGTACTACGTGCGCAAGATCGCCGACTTGCTGCATCTCTCGCAGCGCGATTTCATCCGCGCCAAGCACGCTGCGGGGGACGCCTGAGCGAAGCCGCGCGGAAGCGCGCGGCGGCGCGCCCCCAGGCAGGCGCCTGCGATCGGCTCTAGGCGCTCACAGGCTGCCGCGGCAGCTGGTAGTCGTCTCCCAGCATGGCGAGGATGAGGCGGTCCTCGAGCTCGAGGCGGTTGGAGACCATCTCGCCGAGCACCGACAGGTCCTGGGTGAGTTTCTCGCGCACGAGCGCCTCGTCGGGCCGTTCGTAGCGTTCGGTGAATTCGACGGCGACGTCCGTCGTCGTCGCGATGCGCGGATAGATCTCGCGCGCGACGTCGAGCACGGCCTTGCGGCGCTCGGTGCCTTCACTGATGCGCTGGTAGAGACCGAAGTGGCCAGCCGCGATGTAGTCGACCAGCACTTCCTGGAAATCCTGCAGCATTTCCAGCGCCGGCGCGTCCACCGTTGCGTAATCGAGCTTGGACAATTCCCACAGCAGGACCAGCATCTGCTGACGTTCCTTGAGCATGTCTTCGATGAGCTTGCGCGTCTGTTCGCGGCGGCGCGGATCGGTCTCGGAGGCTTGTGGCATGTCGGCTCGGTTTTGTCATCCCTGCTGAGGCCGCTAATTTAACCCGCGCGTGCGACGATGAACACCGTTGCGGCGGCGATGACCTGCAGCCGGATTCGGGGCCATAATCGGCCGGTGGAGATTCCCGGCTACGAGATCAAACGCATGATCGGCAATAAGCTCCATGGCCTTAACGCCGCTGTTAACCCCGTAGATATCATGGTGGTCTTTTTTCAGCGTCTGGACAAAATTCTGATGCTCGAAATCCTCGTCCTCAAT
>JAUIFX010000041.1 GCA_030429865.1 Gammaproteobacteria bacterium
CACGCTCTCGATGGGACCGATCAGCCACTACGTCGACCTGCTGGACTGGCTGATCGGTCCCATCGAGAGCGTGCACGCCTACACCGCAACCCTCGAACGCAACATCGAGGTCGAGGACAGCGGGGTCGCCAATATCAAGTGGCGCTCCGGCGCGCTCGGTTCGATCAACGTCACCATGCTGACCTACCCGCGTAACCTCGAGGGCTCGATCACGATACTGGGCGAGAAAGGCACGGTGCAGGTCGGCGGTGTCGCGGTCAACGAAATCAAGCACTGGGAATTCGCCGACACTGTCCCGGACGACGAGCGCGTGCGCGACAGCAGCTACCAGACCAGCTCCGTCTACGGCGTCGGGCATCCCCTGTACTACGACAACGTCATCAACGTTCTGAGCGGCGACGGCGCCCCGGAAACGGATGGCCGCGAGGGGTTGCGGTCGCTCGAGACCCTGATAGCCATCTACACCTCCGCGCGCGATGCGCGGCGCGTGTCGTTGCCGCTCGAATACTGAACGCAATGTTCCGGATAGGACAGGGGAGGGGGCAAGGTGAGTGACTACACCGTGCACGAGAGTGCCATCGTCGACGCGGGAGCCCGGATCGGCGGCGGGACGCGCATCTGGCATTTCGTCCATGTCTGCGGCGGTGCGTCCATCGGGCGCGGCTGCTCTCTCGGCCAGAACGTGTTCGGCGGCAACCGGGTGCGGATCGGCGACAACGTCAAGATCCAGAACAACGTCTCGGTCTACGACAACGTGACCCTGGAGGACGGCGTCTTCTGCGGGCCGAGCATGGTCTTCACCAACGTCTACAACCCGCGCTCGGAGGTCTCGCGCAAGGACGAGTACCGCGACACGCTGGTGCGCCGCGGCGCGACGCTGGGCGCGAACTCGACCATCGTGTGCGGTGTGACCGTGGGCGAGTACGCATTCGTCGGCGCCGGCGCGGTGGTGAACCGGGACGTGCCGGCGTTCGCGCTGATTGTCGGCGTGCCGGGGCGCCAGGTCGGTTGGATGAGCCGTTTCGGCGAACGCCTCGATCTGCCGCTCACCGGCAGCGGCGAAGCGCGCTGCGAGCAGACCGGCGACCGCTACGTGCTGCATGACGGCGCGTGCAGCCTCGTTCCCGCTTCCTGAACCGTTCTCGAAATCGACAGACCGCTGTCCGGAGATCGCACTACCATGCAGTTCATCGATCTGAAGACCCAGTACGCGCAGCTCAAGAGCGCCATCGACGGGCGCATGCAGGCCGTGCTCGACCATGGCGCCTACATCATGGGGCCTGAGGTGGCCGAGCTGGAAACGGCGCTGGCCGAGTATGTCGGCGTGCGTCACTGCATCGGCGTTGCCAGCGGCACCGACGCGTTGCTCATCGCGATGATGGCGCTCGGAATCGGCCGTGACGACGAAGTCATCACCACGCCTTTCACCTTCATCGCGACCGGCGAGATGATCGCCCTGCTCGGCGCGAAGCCGGTGTTCGTCGACATCGACGCGCGCAACTACAACCTCGACCCCGGACTGATAGAAGCGGCCATCACGCCGCGCACGCGCGCCATCATGCCGGTCAGCCTGTATGGCCAGTGTGCAGATCTCGATGCGATCAACGCGATCGCTGAGCGCCACGGTCTGCCGGTGATCGAGGACGCCGCGCAGAGCTTCGGTGCCGAGAAGGCCGGGCGACGCTCGTGCGGCCTGAGCACCATCGGCTGCACGAGTTTCTTTCCGTCCAAGCCGCTCGGCTGCTACGGCGACGGCGGCGCCTGCTTCACCGACGACGACGAACTGGCCAAGCGCATGCGCGAAATCCGCGTCCACGGGCAGGACCGGCGCTACCATCATCCGCTCATCGGGGTGAACGGGCGCCTCGATACGCTGCAGGCCGCGGTGCTGCTGGCCAAGTTGCCGAGCTTTGCGGACGAAGTCGCCGCGCGCGGCCGGATAGGCGCGCGTTACGCGGAGCGAATCGCGCAGTCGGGCGCGCGCTGCGCCGTGCCGGCGCTGGACGCGGGTAATACCAGTGTTTATGCGCAGTACACCGTCGAGGTCGACGAACGCGAGCGCGTCCAGGCAGCGCTGAAGGACGCCGGGATCCCGACGGCCGTGCACTACCCGCGCCCGCTGCACCTGCAGCCGGCCTTCGCGGACTGCGGGCTCGGACCGGGCAGCTTCCCGGTGGCCGAAGCCGCCGCGGAACGCGTCATGAGCCTGCCCATGCACCCGTTCCTCGACACCGCGACGCAGGACCGGATCGTCGAGGCGCTGGCGCAGGCCTGTCGCTGAACCCGCGGCGAACGCTTCGCGTCGGCGCAATCGAACCAGGAGGAAACATGGATATCAGGGGCAAGAAACTCGTCGTTATCGGGGGCGCAGGCCTGATCGGCTCGCACACGGTCGACCAGCTCACGCAGGAGGATGTCGGCGAGATCCTCATCTACGACAATTTCGTGCGCGGCAACGTCGACAACCTGCACCAGGCGCTGAACGATCCCCGCGTGAAGGTGTTCGACATCGGCGGCGACATCTGCCAGCCCGACATCCTCGATGCCGCGCTCAAGGGAGCCGACGGCGTGTTCCATTTCGCGGCGTTGTGGCTGTTGCAATGCCACGAGTTCCCGCGCTCGGCTTTCGAGGTCAACGTGCAGGGCATGTTCAACGTGCTCGAGGCCTGCGTGGCCAACGGTGTCGACCGCCTGGTCTATTCGTCGTCCGCCTCCGTCTACGGTGATGCCGTGGAAGAGCCCATGACCGAAGACCACCCGTTCAACAACAAGAATTTCTACGGGGCGACCAAGATCTGCGGCGAGGCAATGGCGCGTGCCTACCACCATCGCTACGGCCTCAACTATGTCGGCCTGCGTTACATGAACGTCTACGGGCCGCGCCAGGACTACCATGGTGCGTACATCGCCGTGATCATGAAGATGCTGGACGCCATCGATCGCGGCGAGGGCCCCACCATCTTCGGCGACGGCAGCGAGGCGTTCGACTTCGTGGCTGTGGAGGACTGCGGCGCGGCCAACGTCTGCGCGATGAAGGCCGAGGCGGTCGACGAGTTCTACAACGTTGGCACCGGCAAGCGCACGTCATTGAAGGAAGTCGCGCAGATGCTGCTCGACCTCACCGAGTCGCAGGCGTCGATCAACTACGCCCCGCGCAGCCAGGCGACGCTCGTGCGCAACCGCATCGGCTGCCCGAAGAAGGCCACCGAGCAGATCGGCTTCACCGCCGAGGTTCCGCTCGACGAGGGGCTGCGGCGCGTGATCGCGTGGCGTGCGGCGGACAAGGCCGCAGTCGAACGGCGCCGCGCCAAGGCGCGCTCCTAGGTTCCGGCGCCGTGTGCGGCCTCACGGGCATCGTGAACTTCGACGGCCAGCCGGTGGCGCGACCGGTCATCGAGTACATGAACGCAGCGATTGCGCACCGCGGGCCGGACGGCGCGGGTGTGTATCTCGACGGTCCGGTGGGCCTGGGGCACCGGCGGCTGTCGATCATCGACCTGTCCGATGCCGGTCACCAGCCCATGGCGACCGCGGACGGTCGTTTCGTCCTGAGCTACAACGGGGAGGTCTACAACTTCCCTGAACTCAAGGCGCAGTTGCAGGCGCTCGGCCACGTGTTCCGCAGCCGTACGGACTCGGAGGTCGTACTCCACGCCTACGCCGAATGGGGCGCGGACGCGGTGCGCCGCTTCAACGGCATGTTCGCGCTCGCAGTGTGGGACCGGATGCAGCGGCGGCTGTTCCTGGCCCGCGATCGCTACGGCATCAAGCCGCTTTACTGGGCCCGCGTCGGCGACACGCTGCTGTTCGCCTCCGAGGTCAAGGCGATCCTCGCCCACGGCGCGATTCGCGCAGAACTCAGCCGCGAAGGGCTCATCGAGTACTTCACGTTCCAGAATTTCTTCACCAACCGCACCATCTTCGACAAGGTCGAACTTCTCGAGGCCGGCTGCCACATGACCGTCGACGTCAGCAGCGCGACCGTCGCCAGGCCCGTGCGCTACTGGGACTTCGCTTTCGAAGAACCGGAAGGCGCGATCGACGAGGGCGAGTACCTCGAGGAGCTCGACCGGCTGTTCCGCAACGCGGTCAAGCGCCAGCTCGTGAGCGACGTGGACGTCGGTTCCTACCTCAGCGGTGGCATGGACTCGGGATCCGTGACGGCGCTCGCGGCGACGCACCTGCCCTATATCAAGACCTTCACCTGCGGTTTCGACCTGAGCTCGGCGAGCGGGGTGGAGATCAGCTTCGACGAACGTGCCGCGGCCGAGAGCATGTCGTACCGGTTTCGCACCGAGCATTACGAGATGGTGCTCAAGGCCGGTGACATGGAGCGCGTCATGCCGCGCTTCTCGTGGCACCTCGAAGAACCCCGCGTCGGCCAGAGCTACCCGAATTTCTACGTCGCGCAGCTTGCCGGAAAGTTCGTCAAGGTGGTTCTCTCCGGGGCTGGAGGAGACGAGATCTTCGGAGGTTATCCGTGGCGTTACTACCGCGCCGTGGTCAACGACAACTTCGAGCAGTACATCGACAAGTACTACGAGTACTGGCAGCGCCTGATACCCAATTCCGCGATCAAGAACGTGTTCAGGCCGATCTGGAGCGACGTGTCGCACGTCTGGACACGGGACATCTTCCGCGACGTGTTCTCGACGCACATGGAACAGCTGACGCGCCCGGAGGACTACGTCAACCATTCCCTGTACCTCGAGGCCAAGACCTTCCTGCACGGGCTGCTGGTCGTCGAAGACAAGCTCTCGATGGCCCATGGCCTCGAGACCCGCGTACCGTTCCTGGACAACGATCTCGTCGATTTCGCGATGCGGGTTCCCGCGCGCCTCAAGCTCGGCAAGCTCGCCGAGGTCGTGTCCCTCAACGAGAACGAGGTCGGTTCGAAGACCGCCAAGTACTTCCAGAAGACCAACGACGGCAAGTTGCTGCTGCGCAAGATGATGTCGCGATACATCCCGTCGGAAATCGTGGACCGCGAGAAGCAGGGGTTCTCGGCGCCCGATGCGAGCTGGTTCAAGGGCGAGAGCATCGACTACGTGCGCAGCGTGCTCTACGACAACGATGCGCGCATTTTCGACTACCTGGACCGGGATGCGACCCTGGGACTGGTCGACGAGCACATCAACGGCACGCGCAATCGCAGGCTGTTGATCTGGTCGCTGCTGAACGTCGAGGAGCTGTGCAAGCGCTACCTGTAGCGCGGCAGACCTGTCCGGCATGAGTTCCATCACGCGCTACGTGCATCCTCGCGGCTACCTGGCCGCGGCGCGCGAGTTCCTCGGCCTGTTGCGCGAGCATCGCGAGCTGATCATCGAACTGACGCGGCGAGCCATCGTCGATCGCCACGCCAACCAGTTCCTGGGGCCGATGTGGGTATTCGTGCGGCCGATGTTCGTCGCCGTGCTCTACATCTTCATTTTCTCCGTGGTTTTCACGGCGCGCGCGCCCAGCACGACCGAGCTGCCCCTGGATCACACGGTGTACATCCTCGCCGGCATCCTGCCGTGGCTCGCTTTCCAGACGAGCATGAACCAGAGCTGCGGACTCATCACGGGTAACGCGTCGTTGCTCAAGGACTTCGTCTTCCGCATCGAGATCCTGCCGATCCAGACGGCGCTTGCGGCCATCGTCGGACAATTGCTCGGGACCGCGCTGATCCTGGTTTACGTGCCGGCGATCCATGGCACCGCCTACCTGACCTGGCTGCTGCTGCCGCTGCTGGTGGTGCTGCAGCTCGCGGCGATGATCGGCGTGGGATTCATCCTCGCTTCGCTGACCGTGGTGGTGCGGGATCTTTCCGAGATCGTGCAGATGTTCTCGATGGTCGGGATCTTCGTCACGCCGGTCGTCTACCAGCCCGACTGGGTGCCGGCGATGTTCAAGCCGGTGCTTTATGCGAATCCTTTCAGCTACATGGTGTGGTGCTACCAGGACGTGCTTTATTACGGCGCGTTCACCAATCCGCAGGCCTGGCTGGTGTTTCCGCTGCTGAGCCTCGGTACGCTGATCGCGGGTTTCCGCCTGTTCCGTTTCCTCAAGCCGTATTTCGGCGACTTCGTCTGAATGGCGGTCATGGGTACGGACGTCGCGATCAGAATCGACGAGGTGAGCAAGGCCTACCGGGTCTATCGCCGCATGAGCGACCTGCTCCGCGAAGGTGTGCTCGGCGGCGAGCGCCACGACCTTTTCTGGGCCTTGCGCAACATCTCGTTCACGGTACGCGAGGGCGAGCGCATAGGCATCGTCGGTTCGAACGGCGCGGGAAAGTCCACCCTGCTCAAGCTGATCACCGGCAATCTCACGCCGACCAGCGGTTCGATCGAAGTCAACGGCCGGATCTCCGCGCTGCTCAGCCTGATTCCGGCGTTGCGCAAGAACGAGACCGGTCTCGAGAACATCAAGCTCAATCTCATCATGTCCGGCGCGAGCCGCAAGGCGGTGCCTGCGCTGGTCGACGAGATCGTCGATTTCACCGAGCTCTCGGCGTTCATCTACCAGCCGGTGCGAACCTACAGTTCGGGCATGCAGGCACGTCTCGCCTTCGCCGTGGCGACTGCCGTGACGCCGGAGATCCTCATTGTCGACGAGGTGCTGGGGACCGGGGACGCCTATTTCCAGCGCAAAGCCGAGACGCGCATGCGCGAGCTGTGCAATCGCGGCAAGGCGTTGCTGTTCGTCAGCCACGCGACACAGGCGATCCGCAACCTCTGCAACCGGGTGTTGTGGCTGGAGAATGGCGAGGTGCGGCTCGATTCCACCGCCGATTTCGTGCTCAACCAGTACGAAGAGGAAGCCAAGCGGCAGCAGGATCTGCGAACCCGCAGCGGCAACGCGGCGGAGCGTGCGGGCGGCGCCGTCACGGGCGGCGCGACGCTCGACCTGTTCGCCCCGGACCGCACGCACCTGCGGCTCGTCGCGTCCGACAGCGAGCGCTTCCACGACACGCACTACGTGTGCGACCTTGCGGTTGGAGTCGATGACGGGGCGCGGCTGCCGGTGCCGCTCGAGATGCAGGCGCTCGACGATGACGCGCCCCGCGCATCGCTCGCCCTGCTCGGCACCGAGTGGGGACGCCTGCACCACCACCGCGGCCGCATGTGCCGGGAACTCAGCGCGAAGGTTGGCCGCGTCGCCGGCGGCATCGTGGTGCTGAGCGGCATGGCAGCGCCGGTGGACGGCGAACTCGACGTGGAGCTGCAGTTCGACAGCGACTCGGAGCGCCGCGAGGAAGCGCTCGTGCCGCAGTACTTCGACGCCCGAGCGCGCGAATGGCGCACGATGACCGCGGTCGACGTGCGCGACGCCGAGGCGCACTGGCTGCGGCATACGTACCGGGCCCGGGTGCCGCGCGTCGCGGCGGCGGAACTGGTCGAGAGCCGTGAGCACTACGAGCGCGAGAGCAAGCCTGCAGCCCAGATCGGCGGTATCAGCGTGATTTGCGGTGGCGAGCAGGTGGGAGCCCTGGTCGAAGGCACGCCGTTCGAGGTTTCGGTGGCCGTCACGGTGAATGCCCCGGTTGCGCTGCTCGACGTGTGCCTGAAGATCACCCGGGCGGACGGGGTCTACGTCTTCTGGCAGTCGAGCGGCATGGACGACGGTGGTTATCGCGACGTGACGCGCGGTTTCTCCGCGGTGTTCCGCTTCGACCCCAACGTGTTCGGACCCGGCCGCTACCAGGTCAGCGCCACGCTCGGCAACGGCTGGGACCTTGCCGGCAACTATCCGCATTCCCGAATCTATGATCGAAAAATCAACGTGATGGAATTCGATGTACGCAGACGCAATCCCGAGCTCGAGTTCGGCGTCGTACACATGATCGTGCCGGTCGAAAGACGCGACGAAGGTGGCGCGCAGGATGCTGGCACGGCGGGCATGACGTCATGAGCGACCGGCCCTGCACGAGCGTGTTGATCGTGTGCTCCGAGCGGAGCGGCTCGAACCTGCTCAAGGCGATCCTCAGTCAGCACCCGCGGATCTTCGTCGGCCCCCCGATACCGTTGTTCGAGTGTTTCCGTCCGATCATCGACAGCTACGGTGAGCTCGGCGATGAGGCGAACTGGCACGAGCTGGTGCGGGATGCCGTCGATCTCGTCGCGGTCAATCATCAGCCCCTGCCGTGCAGCGTCGACTACGACACGGTGCTCGCCGAGACGGCCGGCCAGCCGCGAGGCTGGGCCACGCTGGTCCGCGCGGTCTACCGCATCATCGCCCGTTCCAAGGGCGCGCCTGTCTACGGCTACAAGTACAGCACCAACATGCACGACCTGGCGGAGTTCATGCACGAAATGGCGTTTTCGCACGTCGTGTACCAGGTTCGCGATCCGCGCGATGTCGTGCTCTCGACGATGAAAACCGGCTTCGTCGACGAAGCCCCGGGAGCGATCGCGCAGCGCTGGCGGACGGCGCAGGAACTCGCGGACGCCGCGGCCAGCGCACATCCCGGCGGGGCGCTGGTGCAGCGTTACGAGGACCTCGTAGCCAGGCCGCAGCGGACCCTGGAGCGGCTGTGGGATTACCTGGGCGTCGAGCGCTGCGACGAGGCGCTGGCCTTCCACGTCGACCGGCTCAACCAGGACATCGCGGTGCGTTCACATGCGTGGGCGAATATCGGCCGGCCTCTCATGCGGCGCAACTACAACAAGTTCTACAAGGAATGGAACGCGCAAGGCGTGCGCGAGATCGAGCAGATGCTGGTCGAGCCCATGACGCGTTTCGGGTACCGCAAGAGCGTGCGATGGTTCTTTCGCAGTCGAACACGCGAGCCCGAGACCCGCGTCCTGCGCGAGGAGGAGAACGAGTTCTTCCGCCCGCAATCGGAGAAGTGGGACGAGATCAACCGCAGGGCCAGGGCGCGGATGGAGGGACGGTGATGTTGGGGCGGCTGGGCAAGCGGCTGAACGAATGGAAATGGCGGGTCGTGCACGCGCGCCTCGCGCGCGAGCGCGACTTGCTGCTGAACGATCGTGCGTTCGCTGGGGAGGCGGCGAAATCGCCGCTCTATGCGAGCCTTGGCGAGTGGTTGCCGGAGGTGGGTGCCGGGCGGCGCCCGCGGATCCTGGAACTGGGTTGCGGCGACGGCAAGTTCGTGGCGCTGCTCGGCGGCCTCGGGTACGAGGTGGTCGGGGTCGACCCGATTCGCTACCCGGCCTGGGAGGAACTGGCCGCCCGCGACGGCCTGCGGTTCGAGCACGGTATCGCGGCGGAGTCCCTGCCGTTCGAGGACGGCGAGTTCGACGCGGTGGTCTGCCTCGGAGCGCTGCTCTATTTCTCGGCGCCGGAGACGGCGATGGCCGAAGTCACGCGCGTCCTGGGTGATCGTGGGCGCCTGGTCCTGCGCACGGTCAACCGGCGCAACCTGTACACGTTGTGCACCGGCAAGAAGCTCGACCCGGCATCGAAGAATCTCTACACGCTGCCGGAACTCGAGGCGCTCCTGGCGGGCGCCGGGCTCGTGACCCGTGGCAGCTACTCGTTCGGCTTCTGGCCCCCGATCCTGACCGACTGGTGGTGGTTCCTGGCCAATACGGTCATCGGCCCGCTGGGGCACCGGGTGCTCTCGCGGCTCACGCCCGCGGCCTTTCGCGTCAACTGGGTGGTGTACGCCGAGAAAGCGGCGGATTGAGGGCGAAGGGTGGATTGCTACCTGCACCAGGGAAACGACGGCGTCGCGGTCGATGATGCCGGCGCGAGCAGCGCTGCGGCCCGGTGTGCGTTCGTTGCCCACCTGTTGCGCGTGTTCGGCGTCGCCGCACGCACCGCGGCGGAGCCGCAGGGAGCACCGGCGGACGTGCTGGTGGCCGATGGCCGGCCGCCGCACGCGCACGACGGCGAAGTGGTCGTCGTGCTCTCGCCCGACGCCGCTTTCGCGGCCGAGCACGGCCTCACCCGGGAGGTCGTCGCGGACGCGACGGCGGCCACGTTCGGCGGTGCGGACGCGGCGCTTCCCGATGGCCTGCGTTCCTGGTACCCGCACTGCGTTCTGCACGGTGAGGCAGGCGCGGCGGTCGTGAGCGATGCTTGCGGCCGTGCCACGTGGCGCTGGCTGGAGAGCCCCGCGGGTCCGTGCCTGCTGGTCGGTACCGAGCTGGCCCGCGACCTGGTGCTGATTCGACAGGGGTGCACGGCGGCCGGCCGCGCCGCGGCGTCGCGCTGGGGCTTCGATTTCGAGCGCCCCGATTACCTCTTCGAGGGGCTGGCGCCCGCGGCCCCCGCGTTCGAGCGCATGGCCGACAGCTGGTGCGAGTTGTTGGCCGGCCTGCTCGTGGTGCGCGGCGCGGTCGCGCGGCGGCCGATGCTGCCCGACGGTGCGCCGGGGGCGGTGGTCGTCACCGGCGACGACGACCAGGCGGCAATCGCCGCCTACGAGCACCAGCTCGAGGCGCTGCGCGGCATCCCGCTGACGTATTTCATGCATCCCCTGACCAGGATCGACGTGGCCGAGCAGCAGCGCTTGTTCGCCGGCCGCGTGGTCGAACTCGGCCTGCACCCCGACGCGCTCGACGCGCCGGAGCGTTACCCCGAACGCCTGGCGGAGCAGGCGGCCTGGTTCGCGCGGCGTTTCGGACACGGCGCCGCGGCGGTGCGCAACCACGGCTTCCTCAACGACGGTTACTGGCGTCACGCGCGCGCCTGGCTGCGGGCCGGCATTGCGTTCAGCAGCAACCTGCCGGGACTCGACGGGCGCCTGTTGAACGGTTCGCTGCTACCCGCGCGCCTGCTGCTCGACGGCGAACTGTGCGACCACTGGTCGATTCTCACCGCATTCGGTGACGGCATGGTGTTCGCGCTCGGCATGAGCGACGAGGACGCCGCGGGGCGGGTGCTGGAACTCGCCCGGCAGGTCGAGGAATCGGGCATGCCCGGGGTGATCGTCGTCAACCTGCATCCCGAGAATGCGCAGCGCATCCCCTGCCTGCACCGCGCGATGCACGCGCTCGGGGAGCGCGGCTACGTCTACTGGACCATGAGCGAGTGCCTGGCCTGGTTTCGCGACAGGGACATGCCGCGGGACCGCCGCCGGTCGCCGGGCAGGCTGGCGCGATGGTGGGCGCGCCTGCGTCCGGCCGCACGCCAGCCGGCGAGCGGTGCGTCGCGCCGCGCCGCGGGGTGATTGGCCGTGGCGGTCGATGAACACGAGGGCCGGTGCGTGAACCCGTCGATCGCGCACAGCCGGCCGGCGCTGACCACCGCCGACCGCGACGCGGTCGGCGCGGTGCTCGAGACCGGCATGCTCGAGCGCGGCGCGCGGGTGGCAGCCGTCGAACGCTGGTTCCGCGATGCCTACGGGGCGGTCGACGCCGTGGCCACCGGTTCCGGCACACAGGCCTTGCTGCTCGCCCTGCGCAGTCTCGGCATCGCGCCCGGCGACGAGGTCGTCATGCCGACGTACGTGTGCCCCGAAGTCATGGACCCGGTTCGATTCCTCGGCGCACGCCCGGTGCTCGTCGATGTTGCCGACGACTACCTGGCCGCGCCGGACGCGGTGGCGCGGGCCTGCGGATCGCGCACGGCGGCGATCGTCTTTCCCTACCTGTTCGGGATACACCGGCCGGTCGACGAGCTGCGCGTGCTCGGGGTGCCGGTGATCGAAGACTGCGCGCATTTCCTGGTGCCCGGAGCGCCGGGCTTCGATATTGCCGGCGATCTCGCGTTCTTTTCGTTCAAGGCGACCAAGTTGGCGGCGGCCGGCGAGGGCGGGCTGGTGCTCTCGCGCAGCGCGCCACGGGCAGCGGCGCTACGCGAGGCCGCGGCCAGTGCCCTGGCGGGGCAGGTCTGCGGGCTGTACGCGATCTCCGATCTCAGTGCCGCGTTGCTGCTCGAACAGCTCGCGCGCCTGGACGAACACCTCGCCCTGCGCCGCCGCGTGGCGGACCGTTACCTGGCCGCTATCGACGACCTCGGGCAGCTCGTCGTGGCCGATGCGGCGCGTCGCGCACCGGCCCCGTTCCGGCTGCCGCTCAGGCTCGCCGACCGCGCGGCGGCGGAGCGCTTCATCGCGTGCCTCGGCACGGCCGGTATCAGCGCGCGCCGGCCGGTCGAGCCGCTCTGTCACCACGTGCTCGGCGGGCAGGGTTTCGCGCGTGCCGATGCCCTGCATGCCGTGACGGTTTCCCTGCCGCTCTACCCGGCGCTCACCGAAGCCGACGTCGCGGCGGTCGTCGCCGCGCTGCGCGGCTGCTGTGCGGGACACGCGTCGTGAGCGCGTCGACGGCCGCGGCCGCACCCGTCGTCGAACGCGTGCGCGGGGCCCTGCCCGGGGACGTCGCGGCCGCCCTGGCGGCGCCGGATGACGCCATGATCTACGGCAGCCCGGACTTTCACGCGTTTCTCGCCGACGCCGCCGGCGGCCGTTTCCTGGCATTCGTGGCGCGCCGCGGCGGCGCGGTCGCCGGTGCGCTGTGCGCCTTCGAAAAAACGGTTGCCGGCGCGGGGACGGTGTTCAACAGCCTGCCGTGGTATGGCAGCCACGGCGGCTGTATCGGTGACGGGCTTGACGACGCCGTGCGCACGGCCCTGCTGCGCGCCGTGCGCGAGCACGTGGCGACGACGCGGCCGCTCTCCGCGACGGTCATCTGCACGCCCGAGGAATCCGCGCACGCGGTAACCTATCGTCGCGTGCTCGAACCGCGCGCCGAGGATCAGCGCATCGGCCAGTTCACGCAGCTGCCGGACGCCGGTAGCGGTTTCGAGCAGGCGCTCGAAGCGGTGTTACGGCAGAAGACGCGCAACCTCGTGCGCAAGGCGCGGCGCCAGGGTTTCGTCGAGGTCGTGAGCGACGCGCCAGAAGCGTGGCGCGCGCTCCACGCAATCCACGTGCGCAACATGGCCGCGATCGGCGGCACGGCGAAACCCTGGTCCCATTTCGTGGCGCTGCAACGCCACATTCCGCCATCGGCGCGGCGGCTCTCGCTCGCGCGGTCGGGCGACGCCGTGGCGGCGGCCTTGCTGGTGCTCGCGCACCGGCGCACGGTCGAGTACCTGGTGCCCGTCATCGACGTCGCCTACCGTCCGCGCCAGCCGCTGTCGTTCCTCATCTGGCAGGCGATGACCTGGGCGGCGCAGGCCGGGCATACGCGCTGGAACTGGGGAGGCACCTGGGGCGCGCAGGATTCGCTGCATCATTTCAAGGCCGGCTGGGGTGCGGCCGACCGGCCCTACCGCTACTTCACGCTGGCCGACGACGCCGGGGTCGCGTGGATCCGCGCCCACCGCGATGCGCTGCTGGAGATTTTCCCGTTCTACTTCGTCTACCCGTTTGGTGCCCTGTGACCGATGCCCACCGTCCCGGCCGGAGCCGGCCATGAAAGAGAGCGAGCGCCGGCCCGCGTTTCGCGAGTCCCCGCAACAGCGACGGCGGCTCGACGAACTCAACCGCCTGCTCGCGGGCGTCGAGGCGGGCCTCGAGGCCGAGCCGGCCAGCCCGGCCTGGCCACTGGTGTTCGTCATCGGTGCGCCGCGCTCGGGCACCACGCTGGTCTCGCAGGTACTCGCCAGCAGCGGAGCCTACGCCTGGGTCAACAACTTCGTTGCGCGGTTCTGGGAGGCGCCGGTGCTCGGCGCCAAGCTTGCGCGCGCGATGGGGCTCGACGCCGAGGCTTTCGGTTCTTCGTTCGACTCGGCGTGGGGTACGACGCGTGGCTGGCTGGAGCCGCACGAGTTCGGGTACTTCTGGAACCGGTTCTTCGATCTCGGGCAGGAGACGCACGCCTTGTCGCCAGCCGAACTCGAACGCGTCGACGCCGCCGGGCTGCGCCGTGCGATCGATCGACTGCAGGTCGAGCTGGGTGGCCCGCTGATGCTCAAGAACAATACCTGGTGCAGCTTCCAGGCGGCATTTCTCGCCGAGCTGTTTCCCCGCGCGATCTTCGTTGCCTGTTTCCGCGGCGTCGCCTGGCTCGCGCAGTCCTTCCTGCTGGCGCGCCGGGCACGCCTCGAAGACCCGCATGGCTGGTGGTCGGTCAGGCCGCCGAGCTACGACACCCTGCGCAGGCTACCCGTGCCGCAGCAGGTCGTCGGCCAGGCCCACGACATCCAGGCCGGCATCGAGCGCGCGCTGCGTGCGGTCGCACCGGAACGCGTGGTGCGCGTCGAGTATGCAGAACTGTGCCGTGCGCCGCGCGACGTGTGTCGCCGCACGGCTGCCGCCGCCGGGCTCGCAGCGGGTGACCTCGCCCGCGTACCCTCTGCGTTCGAGTCGCGCGACGTGGTGCGCGTGCCTCCGGACGAGTGGCAAATCCTGAGCCAGTTAGCAAGCTTACAAGCAGGTGCTCCGTCATGACCGACAAGCCGCTTCCCCTGACGTTTCCGAGTTTCGACGAGCGCGAGATCGCGTTGTTGCGCGAGTGCCTCGACAGCCTGTGGGTGACCCAGGGGCCATTGGTTGAACGTTTCGAAGCACAGATCGCGGGACTGCACGATGCACGTCACGCGCTCAGCACGACCTCGTGCACGTCCGCGCTGCACCTCGCCATGCTGGGCCTGGGCGTCGGGCCCGGTGACGAAGTCATCGTGCCTGCTTTCACCTGGGTGACGTCGGCGAGCTGCGCGGAATACGTCGGCGCGCGTCCGGTCTTCGTCGATGTCGATCCGGTCACCTTCAACCTCGACCTCGACAAGCTCGCCGGGGCAATCTCGGCGCGGACGCGCGCGATCGTCGCCGTGCACCTGTTCGGACTGGCGGTCGACATCGACGCGATCCGGGCGGCCATCGGCGATCGCGAGATCTTCATCGTCGAAGATGCGGCATGCGCCATCGGCACCACCTTGCACGGCAGGCCGGTGGGAGCGCTCGGTGACTGCGGCTGCTTTTCCTTCCACCCGCGCAAGGTCGTCACTACCGGCGAGGGCGGCATGGTGACGACCAACGACGCGGCACTCGCGGAACGCGTCGCCAGCCTGCGCAATCACGGCGCCACCGGCATCGACGCGAACAATCCCGAGGAGCCGGGACCCTGGACGATGGCGACCTTCAACCGCCTCGGGTTCAACCTGCGCATGTCGGACATCCAGGCCGCGGTGGGCCTGGCGCAGTTGGAGAAGTTCCCGGCCCTGCTGGCCGAACGGCGTGCGCGCGCGGCGCGCTACAACGCGCTGCTCGGCGCTTGCGGCGGTCTGCAGGTGCCGGATCACGGCGCCGCATCGGGGCACGCCTACCAGTCGTACGTCGTGCGGCTGCAGACCGGCGATCGCGCCCGGCGCAACGCGGTGATGAAACAGCTTGCGCAGGCCGGCATCAGCACGCGCGCGGGTGCGCACGCCGTGCCCGTGCTCGGTTACTACCGTGACAAGTACGGCTACCGGCGCGAGGATTTTCCCCTCGCCGTGGGCTGCGAGGACTCCACCATCACGCTGCCCCTGTTCCCCGGCATGACCGATGCCGACCAGGACCGGGTCGTCGAAGCGCTCCTGATTGCACTCGGCCAGGGCTCCGCTGCATGACGGGATGGCCACGACACGGGGCCTGCCCGGCGCTCGACGCGTTCTTCGTCGGCCAGCCCGGGTTGATGCAGCGCGCGGCCTTGGATCCGGGTGCGCCGGGCCGCGCGTTTGCGGCGCGGCTCGAACGCGTCATCCGGACGCGTGCGATCGGCGCGCCGCTCGATTCTCTGCTCGACCTGATGATGACGGTGCGCGCCGACCCAGCCGCCTGCGAGCGCTTCGTCGACGCGCTGGTCAGCGATGCGCGCGGAGCCAGCGAGCGGCGCACGCGGGCCGGACGCCGCGCCTCGCTCTGGGGCGTGACGCCGATCATCAACCTGATTCCCTGTGCGCGTGCGGATCGGCTCGGCGGGACGGACGTCTGCTCGCTGGTGTTCAACACCTACCGTATCAGCGACGAATTCGATCTCGTCCTCACCCCGCAAAGCACCTGGGTTACCGCGCAGAAGGGCGGACGGCTCACCGCCTACCGTTGGCTGATCTTCACCTGGGCGCTGTTGCGCTTCGACAACTTCTTCCTGTTCAACGACCAGGGGTTGCTGGTGCCGATAGGTGGCTACGGCAGCCCGCGCTTCGGCATCAACCGCGAGGAGCTCGAACTGCTGCAGCGCGCGGGCAAGGCGCTGTATACGCTCGCCTACGGGGCCGACCACCGCTCGCGCGGCAAGACGCTGGCGCTCGGGCGCTATAACTTCTGTGCCGAGTGTCCCGACATCGGCCGCTTCTGCATCTGCCACGACGACGAGGCGGAGGCGATGCTCGAGACGATCAGCGCCTACAGCACGGCGAACCTGACGACTGGCTTGTCGACGTACTATTTCTCGCGGCCGCGAAATCTCAACTACCTGATCGTCGAGCTCGATCGCTACGCGGTGATGGATCCCCCGGCACGGGCCGACGGCCGGTTGCGTATCCTGCATTGTCCGAACCACCAGCATTTCAAGGGCACGCATTTCCTCGAGGAAGCCGTTGCCCGCCTGCAGGCGGAGGACGTGCCGGTCGAACTGCGCCTCGTCTCGGGCGTGAGTAACAAGGTGGTGCTCGAGGAAATGCGCGATGCCGATATCGTTGCGGACCAGTTCCTCGGAGGCATGTTCGGTTATACCGCGATCGAGGCGATGGCGCTCGGCCGACCGGTGCTGTGCTACCTCGCGCACGACGACCTGGTTCCCGAACCTGCCGACTGCCCGGTGATCAACGCCTCGCCGGACAACCTCTACGAAGTCCTGAAGGAAACCGTGGCGCGGCGCGAGTCGCTCCCGCTGGTCGGCCGGCGTTCGCGCGAGTACGTCGAAAGGCATTTCAGCATGGACCCGTTTTCCGAGCGCCTGCTCGGCCTGTATCGCGACACGGTCCCGGGCTTCCGCGATCCGCGCGCCGCGTCCATGGGCAGACGCCTGGCCGGGGCCGTCGAGCGCCGGGTTGGCCGCGGCCGCGCGGGCAGCGCGCTTCGGGGCGCGGTGATCGGCCTGCTGCCCGAGCGTGACCGTTTACGGCACCTGCGCGGGTTGTTCGAACGTTCCCCGACTTGTTTCGCCTTCGCGCGCATGACGCGCCGCGCGCTCGACGCGGCGTTGCACGCGCCGCGCAACGCGGTACGTTTCGCCGGCCGCGTCGTCGGACACGGCCTGACGCGCGCCACGATGCTGCGGCGCCGCCTGGCCGGGACGTGGCGGCGCGCCTTGACCGCTCTCCCCCTGGCCGCATCCGGCACGCTGGTCGCGCTGGCGGTGCCGCTCGGTCGACTTGCCACGGCCGTGCGCCTGCACCTGGGACGGCCGCGCAGCGTGTGGGGCGTGACGCCCATCCTGACGCTGCGCCTGCTGAGCCGCTGCGACCGCGATCTCGGCCTCGCCAGTGAGTCGCTCGTGTTCACGACCTACAGCGTGACGTCGAATTTCGATGTCAACCTGCAGCGGCTCACCGCCTGGGTGACCGAGAAGCATCCGCGGCAGTATCGCTTCTACGCGCAGTGCGTCTTTGCGTGGGCATTGCTGCGTTACGACGTCTTCAACTGCTTTTTCGACCGCGGCGTGGAAGCCCCGCTCGGGCGTATGGGCTTCAACGAAAGCGAGCTGGTCGCCCTGAGCCGGGCCAACAAGCGCCTGTACGTGTATACCTACGGCGCGGACGTGCGCACGCGGGAGCGTACGCTCGCGCTCGGCAAGTACAATTTCTGCAGCGAGTGCCCGGAGATCGGGCGCTACTGCATCTGTGACGAGGGGTGCGGGCGCGACAATACCGACCTCGTGTCGCGGTATGCCACGGCGATGCTGGCGATGGGTGACATGTGCGCTTACGTGCCGGGTCATCGGGAACAGCACTTCTGGCCGATCGACACCGCGCGCATCCCCTTCCACGGTGTGCGCGAGCGCAGCGATGGCACGTTGCGCATCGCGCACGCGACCAACCAGCCCTGGTTCAAGGGCACCGAGCACCTGGTAGCGGTCGTCGACCGCTTGCGCCGCGAAGGTCTGCCGGTGGAACTGGTCAGCGTTTCGGGCCTGCCCAACGCAGAGGTGCTGCGCGTGTTCGGCACGGTCGACGTGGTGGCGGAGCAGTTCCTCGGCGGTTTCCACGGCTACACCGCGCTGGAGGCGATGGCGGTAGGAAAACCGGTCATCTCGTACATCCGCGACCGCGCCCGTCTCGCCGATGCACGGGATTGCCCGATCATCAGTGCGACGCCGGACGAGCTGGAAACCGTGCTGCGTGACTGCCTCGCCGGAAAGTACGACTTCGACGAGCTGGGGCGGCGCGGGCGGCGCTACGTCGAGAAGTATTATGCGATCGACGCGGTCGCCCGGGAGCTCGCGCGGACGTACCTGGAAACGGCGAATTTTCCGCGCCGCATCGCGCGCCGTATGCGCCGCGCCGCCGGGCTGGCGGTGCCCGGCAGCGGCGCCGCGGCCGCATGAGCGGCTGGCCGCATCCCGCAACGACACCTCGTTCAGATCAAAGCGACAAGTGGGGACAATGACGACTATCTCGACTCGTGTGCGGCGCCTGGCCGGCCAGTGCATCGACGGCGCGCGGCGCCTCAAGATGGGACTGATCGACGCCTGGGCTTTCAACAAGGCGATCCTCGGCAGGCGGCCGCGGCGCGGTGACGCGCTTCCCGGCGGCGGGCAGGGGCTGGTCGTGATGCTGGTGATCTCCGAGCTGTGGATCGACCCGCGTGTGCGCCGCGCGGCGACGGCGCTGGCCCAGGCCGGCTACCGCGTGCGCATCGTCTATCCCGACTTCTTCAGCGAGCTGCGCAAGCTCGGGCCGATGGACTGGGGACCCGGGATCGAGTTCCGCCCGCTGGACGGCGCCTACGCCTGGTTCGCGAACGGCTTTCCGTGGGTGCTCGGCAAGGAGTACCTGCGCGCCGTTGAAGAAGAAAGACCCGACGTGATTCATTGCCACGATCTGAATACGTCGATCATCGGCCTCGCCGCGGCTGGTCGCATCGGATGCCACTGCATCTGCGATTTCCACGAATGGTTCTCCGAGAACGTTTCGTGGGATGCGGCGAAGAAGGCGTACCTGCCGCATCCGCGCCTGCACAAGTTCGTCTACTGGCTCTCGGAGTTCATCGTCATGCACCGTGCCACCGAGGTCATCACGGTGTGCGATTCCATTGCCGACGATCTGCGCACCGTACGCTACCTCAGCAAGCGCCCGGTGAAAGTGATTCGCAACATTCCCGAGACGATCAAGGGGAGCGTCGCGGATTACCCGTCGGTCAAGGCGGAGATCGGCGTGCCCGAGGACACCTTCGTGGTGCTGTGGCAGGGCGGCGTGGGGCCGACCCGCTTGATCGAGCCGATCATCGAAGCCATCGGCCAGGTGCCGGATGTCGTGCTCGTCATCCGGGGGCCGGTCATCGAGCGCTTCGAGGACGACTACTACGCCATTGCCGAGCGCGTCGGTGCGCGCGAGCGCGTCTTCTGCGTTCCGCCGGTGCCGTCGGAACAGGTCGTGGCAGCGGCGCGTTCGGCCGACATCGGCGTATGGTCACTGCCCAACCTGTCGCGCAATTTCTACTACTCTCTGCCCAACAAGATTTTCGAGTATCTCGCGGCCGGGTTGCCCATCGTCGGTGCCAATTTCCCGGAGGCCCGCAAGATCATCGAAGGCTACGGCGTCGGCGTTTGTTTCGATCCCTACGATCCGGCATCGATTGCCGCGGCGATCCGCAGGATCGCGACAGACGCGGCGTTTGCTGCGCGCTGCCGTGACAACATCGTCCGGGCAAGCGCGGAACTCGATGTCGATGCCGAGTGGCAGAAGCTGGTCGATCTCTATGATCGGCTGCTGCAGCGGGCCTGAGGCGATGAGGCCGCGCTCGATCGATGCCAGCGCTGCCCGGAACGCGGCCGCCGCGGCGCCGGCAGGGAGTTGCTGAGATGTGCGGATTGATGGGCATCGTGCACTGGGGCCGCGTGGGCGACGCACGTGCAGGCGTCGAGCGCATGGCCGCGGCGCTTCATCATCGCGGGCCGGACGACCGCGGGTTCGCCAGCTTTCCGGAGCTGGAGCTGGGATTCAATCGTCTCGCAATCGTCGATATCGAAGGCGGGCGACAGCCGATGCGCGATGCCCGCGGCGAGCTGTGCGTGGTCTTCAACGGTGAAATCACGAACCACCGGGCGTTACGGCGCGAACTGGAGAAGCGCGGACACGAATTCGCCAGCGATCATTCGGACACGGAGGTCCTGCTGCACGGTTACCGGGAGTGGGGCGCGGAGCTGGCTGCCCGGCTCAACGGCATGTTCGCCTTCGCGCTGTGGGACACGCGGACGCGGACGCTGTATCTCGCGCGCGACCGCTATGGCATCAAGCCCCTCTACGTTGCCGAACTGCCGTCGGGCGCGCTGTTGTTCGCTTCAGAGGTCAAGGGCCTGCTGGCCTCGGGTTGGCTCAGCGGCGAGGCCGATCCGGCGGGGCTTCTGGAGTACTTCAACCTGCAGAACTGCTGGGATGGGCGCACGCCGTTTCGCGGCGTCGAACTGTTTCCTCCCGGCCACCATGCGCGGGTCAGCGAAGGGCGCTTCCAGCGGACGGGCTACTGGGATTACGACTTCCCGCGCGAGTCACGCCTCGACCTCGCGGCTGCCGCCGAGAAGCACCGCGACATACTGCTCGACGTCATCGCCCGCAACATCGATGCGGACGTACCCGTTGCAACTTATCTCTCGGGCGGTATCGACAGCGCGGCGATCACGGCCGGCGCGCATCACCTGGATCACAGCGTGCGCTCCTACTCGTGCATATTCGACCTGCGCGAGGTCGGCGAAGATGCCATCGTCGACGAGCGCGAGTACTCCCGCGCCGTGGCCAAGGAACTCGCGCTGCAGCACACCGAGTTCATGCTCGAGCCCGATGCGATAACCGGGGCGCTGGACGAGGTCATGTACGCACTCGAGTACCCGCGCATGGGCATCTCCTACGAGAACTACCTGATCGCGCAGCGCGTCTCGCGTGACGGCCGCGTCGTACTTTCGGGCATGGGCGGCGACGAGATCCACGGCGGTTACATCGGGCGCTACACCCTGCTCGAGCCGCACGACGAGGCGATTGGCGCGGGCGGCGGCCTCGGCGGCCTGCTGCGCCGGCTGCTGGGCGGGCCGTCGCCGCGGGCGGCCCGGCAGGAGGGGGGTGGCCGCATCGCGGCGATGCTCAACGTGCCGCTGCGGGGGACGCAGGTCGCGGCCGCCCTGACCGATGCGTTCGTCGCCGCGGCGCCGGCCGCCGATTACGATGCGCGGATCCGCGCGGCGGTCGACGCAGCGCCCGGCCACCTGTTGCGCGAGAAGCTGTTCTATCTCGACGCGAAACACTACCTGCACGGCCTGCTGGTGCTGGAAGACAAGCTCTCCATGGCCCATTCCCTGGAGACGCGGGTGCCCCTGCTGGACAACGAACTGGTCGATTTCGTCGGCAATCTCGCCTGGCCCCTGCTGTCCGACGGTGGCGTCGGCAAGCGCGTATTCCGCGAGTCGGTGCGTCCCTGGGTACCGGACGCGATCTATCGAAAACCGAAAATGGGCTTTGGTCCACCCGAGGCGTCGTGGTATCGCTCGCACCTGGCCGGCTGGCTGCGCGAGCGCCTCTCGCCCGCGCGTATCGCGGCGCGCGGTATTTTCCGGCCCGAGTTCGTGCAGCGCGTGGTCGATGAACATCTCGCCGGCTCGGCAAACCACGTAGCCCTGATCTGGTCGATGCTGAGCGTCGACAGCTGGTGTTCCGTGTACGGCGTCTACGGTGGACGCCTGTGAGGGTGCGGCCCGCCCGGGACATTGCCGGCAACCAGCATCGGAGTAGCCCGACATGAGCAAGCATTCCATCGTGACTATCGTCGGCGCGCGCCCGCAGTTCATCAAGGCGGCGCCGGTGAGCAGGGCGTTCCTCGCGTGCGAGGGCATCGAGGAGATCCTGGTTCATACCGGGCAGCACCATGACGCGGCGATGTCGGCGGTCTTTTTCGAGGAGCTGGGGATCCCGGCGCCGCGCTATCACCTCGATATCAGCGGCGGCACCCACGGCGAGATGACCGGGCGCATGCTGCCGGCCATCGAACGCGTTCTGCTCGACGAGCGTCCGGCGGTCGTGCTCGTCTACGGGGATACGAATTCGACGCTCGCCGGTGCGTTGGCCGCGGCCAAGCTCGACATTCCGATTGCCCACGTCGAAGCCGGTCTGCGTTCCTTCAACCGGGCGATGCCGGAGGAGGTCAACCGAATCGTTACGGACCACCTCAGTGCGCTGCTGCTAGCGCCGACCGGTATGGCCATGACGCACCTCGCGAACGAGGGACTGACGTCGCGCGCGATTCATGTCGGTGACGTGATGCTCGACGTCGCACTGGCGGCCGCAGAAGTCGCCGCGCGCCGCGCCACGGTCCTCGCCGACCACGACCTGAAGCCCGGCGCTTTCGTGCTGGTTACGCTGCACCGGGCCGAGAACACCGACGACGACGCACGGCTGTCCGAACTGCTCGCCTATATCCGCGAGCAGGCCGGTGGCATGCGTATCCTGCTGCCGATCCATCCGCGCACGGCCCGCGCAGTGGAGCGCTGCGGCCTGTCGCTCGATGGCTTCGAGGTCGTCGGGCCGCTGGGGTACCTCGACATGGTCAGCGCGGTGCGCGCCGCGGCGCGCGTGTTCACGGACTCCGGGGGGCTGCAGAAGGAGTGCTATTTTCACCAGACGCCGTGCGTGACGCTGCGCGAAGAGACCGAATGGGTGGAGACCATCGACGCGGGCTGGAATCGCCTGTGGCGAACGCCGGATTACCGCCAGAGGCGGACCATCAGCGAGTACGGCGACGGCCATGCGGCGGAACTCATCGTCACGCACGTCGCCGCCCTCGCACGCACGGGCGCGGCCCGGGGCAGCGCCGCATGATCCGGTGCCGGTGCAAAGCCCGGCATACCGCGGCCGGTGCAGGGAGCGCGGGATGAGGGTCCTGCACGCGCCGGTCAACGTCGGCAACCAGCCCTGGGTCCTGTCCCGTTACGAGCGGGAGCTGGGGCTGCACAGTGACCTGGTGGTCAACTACGGGACCTGGCTCAAGCTCAAAGCCGATCGCGTACTCGGCGAGTACGGCAAACGGGATGCGGGCAGCGTCGCCCGGCGGCTCGCCTTCGGTCTGGCCGCGCCGTTCCGTTACGACGTGCTGCACTATTATTTCGGCCGTTCCCTGCTCAGTTGGGACGACTGGGCGCGGGGCTGGAAGCGCCCGTTTCTCGACCTGCGGCTGGCCCGGCGGCTGGGGCGGAGAATCTTCATGACGCTGCAGGGGTGCGATATCCGCATCGCTGCCGAGTCGCACCGGCGCAACCGCCACACGCCGTGCCGCGATGGCGGCTGCAGTTTCTACCAGAACTGCCTGTCGCAACTCGACGCGCAGCGTGTCGAACTGGCACGCGACGTGCTGCCCGAGTGCGACAAGGTCTTCTACCTCAACCCGGAGCTCGGTTTCTACGCGGGGAAAGCCGAGTTCATGCCATACGCCAGCGTCGACATCCACGGCTTCGACTACCTGCCGCCGGCGACACGTGGCAAGGTTCGCATCGTGCACGCGCCGAGCGACAGCGCGCTCAAGGGTACGGCACTGATCACCGAGGCACTCGAATCGCTGCGCGATCGCTACGATTTTGAGCTGATCCTGGTGCAGAATAAGCCCTACGAAGAGGCACTGGCGCTCTATCGCAGCGCCGATATCGCGATCGATCAGCTCATGGCCGGTTGGTACGGCGGCTACGCCGTCGAGATGATGGCCCTCGGCAAGCCGGTCCTGTGCTACCTGCGCGAAGAGGACTTCGTCAACGTCCCGGCACGTCTCGCCGAGGAGCTGCCAATCGTGAACCTGCATCCCGAGCGGGTGGCCGAGACCATCGCCGAGGTGCTGGAGCAGCGCGCCGACTGGCCGGACTGGTCGCGGCGGAGCCGTCGCTACGTCGAACGCTGGCACGATCCCCGCAAGCTCGCCGCGGCGATGGCCCGGCAATACGACAATCCCGCCGAACCGTTATCGCGTTCGCTGGAGGTCGTGGCCTGAGGCCACGGCGCTGCGACACCGGCCGCGCGTATCCATCCACCGAGAATTCGCAGAGTGAGGCACCATGTCTGAACCCGTCGTCGTCTACATTCGTTCGCTGGCCTATTCGGGAACGACCTGGGTCAACCTCGTGCTCGGCACCCACCCGGAAACGTTCGCCCTCGGCGTGCCCGATCGCATCTGGACCGCGGGGGCGGCGCAGGCCGCGAGCCTGTGCGCCATCCACGGCGCCGAGTGCGAGTTCTGGCCGCGCTATTTCTCCCGCTGGCGCGATGCACGGACCGCGATGTCGCTGCTGGCCGAGGTCGCGGGAGCGCGGGTCATCCTGCTGAACAACATCAACATGAACCTGCTCAACGAGCACGTCGCCGGCGATGACGTAGACCTGCGCTACATGGTCGTGGTGCGCGACGGCCGGGCCAACGTGACCAGCGCCCTGCGTCACACGCCCGACCTCTTCGAGGGGCGCTACCACGCGATGCGCACGTGGCTGAAACCTGCCTGGGAGCACCTGTTCAATGGTCTGCCGGACGACCCGTCCCGCACCCTGGTGCTGAAGTACGAAGACATGGTCTGTGCACCGGAGACGGCGATCACGCGCGTCGGCGCGTTCCTGGGCATCGACTACACGCTGCAGGCATTCCGTTTCTGGGAGCACGAACACCACTACATCGGCGGCAATACCGGCACCCTGGGGTTGCTGCGCGACATGCGCGGCCTGCCGCGTTCGCAACATGCGCGCGAGGCGTATTACCGGGACCTCGCCAAGTCGGCGCGCGCCACGCCCGAGGCACCGGTCCTCGACGAGAGCTGGCGTGAATACCTGACGCGCGAAGACCTGGTGGCCTACGACTACCTGTGCGGCGAACTGCACGAGAAGATGGGCTACGAGCGCGACGTCATCGATCCGGCCGAACGCCGTGCATTCCTGGCACGCCATGACCTGCCGGAGGACCCGGCCGCGGCGCCGGAGACCATCGCCGGGGACGCGCCGCCGGAGACGGGCGGTGACGCGGCGGCCGCCGGTGGCCAAGCGCCGGAGCGTCCGTCGCTGCTCGCGCGGCTCAAGGCGCTGCTCGGTTGATGAGTCTCCTGCGGCAACTGGTGCGGCTGGCGCGGCGCGCCGTGCCGCGGCGCAACGCGCCCGCGGCGCCGGGCTCACCGTCCGCGCCGCAAGCCATCGCGGCGCAACTGCGCCCGCTGCCGTATCCGTTCGAGCGCTACCTGACGATCAACAGCGATTGCGACGGCAGTGTTCACGATCTCATCGGTGCCGCCGTCGCGCTGAACACGGTCGTGCGCGAGGAGTACGGCCTGCCGATCTGCGATTCATTCTTCGGCAAGTGGCTCTACGAGTGTGGGCTCGATGGCCTGCACGAGCCGCACAGCGCGCGCGGACTCGACGGTGAGTTCGATGCGCGCCGCTTTTTTGAGCGTTGCGGCGAATGGGTGCGCGGTTTCCATCGCGGCTGGTTCGACACCGTGCACGGCTGGGCCTACAACATGAGTGTCCGCGTCGCGCCCGACATCGGTACCGATGCCGATGGACTCGCGGTCGCCTTCTCGGCGCCGCCGCCCTGGGAAGAGGCCGCGGTGCCGCGCTATCTTGCGCTGCATTGCGAGGCCGGGGACCTGCGCGACGTGAGCCGTATCGCGCTGGCGCGCGACGGTGCGGTGTTGTGGTCCTGGGAAGCGCCATCGCAGCTGGCGATGGACGGCGCCATGGCCGACGGCAGCCGCTTGCTGCCGCTGCCGCTGGCCGCGGCGCGCGCGGCGGAGCTGGCGGGCGGTGACCTCGCGTTGGTGGTCGATTTCTCGCCTGACGCCGGATCGAGCCTGCGCCTTACGCACATCGCGCTCGTGACCGAAGCCCGGCACGACCTCGCCACACAGCTCGACGCGCTTTGCACGCGCAACCTCGCGGTGGCGAACTTCTCGAGTCACGCGGGCGGCCTGGTGTTCGCCATTCCGCAGGGGCAGCGCGCGCAGCTGCCGGCGGCCGCGTATTACTCGGACGAACCGGTATCGGCGCACTATTGCGTCGACCTGTTCACCGCGCAGGGTTTCCAGACCATCCAGACCTTCGCCCAGACCAGCGGCTACGAGGTGAAATCGCTGGCCGATCTCACCTACGAACGTGTCCTGCACGACGGTACGCGCGTCTACGACTACCACCGCTACCTGTACATTCCGCGCGACCAGAAAGGGGCTTTCGACCTCTCGCCGTTCGAGGTGGACGGAACGGCGATGAACCCGTCGTGGGCCGACACCGCGGCGATGCAGATTCGCTATGGCCTCGAGCAGAGCGCAACCGGCCCGTGGCTCGGCGCGGTGATCTACACGCACCTGAACTACGCCGCTCCCACGCATCCGTTCATGCGCGAGGGGATCAGTGCGCGCACGATGTGCAACGAGGCGCTGCGCGCGGCGCTCGGCGATCTCGCCGATCGCTATTTCGGACTCGGGTCGAGGCACGCACCGGCCGAGCGCGTGTTCGTCGCACCGTCGAGTGTGCTCGTGCGCATGTCCGCCGTCAGCGCGCGGATTGGCGAACGCGTGACGTACGACGCCACGAGCAACACCGTCAACGTGAGCGCGGTGGACGACCCCGTGTGGGGGCGCCGCGTGCCATGCGAAGCGGACGCGGCGCGCGACCTGCACGGCCTCACCTTCTATGTCGACGACGCACATACCGCGACGCTGGCAGTCGACGGTCGTGCCGTCGAGGGACTCGTCCGCAGCCCCGCGGATGCCTCCGGCAGGCAGTCGGTCACGGTCATCGACCAGGCGGCCCAGGTGACGGTGCTCGGCCGGGTGGCATCTCGGGCGCGCAAGCTCGTGGCGGACTGCGACGGCGTGGCCTGGGAGATCGGCGGCAGCGACACGGAGGCCGGGCACCGCGTGCGCCTGGACGGTGCCGCGGGACGGGTCGAGCTGACAGGACCGATGCCGCGGCTCGCGAACCGCCATTACGTCGCATTCGAATACACCAAGAGCAGCAGTGCGTTGCGCTACGCCGTCACGCTCGTCATGGAGGACGGTGACGAACTCGGTTGGACGGAGACCGGAGCGCCGGCGCCGGCCGGCATGCTCGAATGCCCTGCCTGGGCCGCGACCGGGCGGCGCATCGAGATCCTGCCGTTGTGGCGGCTGTGCCCTGCCGCGGCGCTGAGCGCACCGCCGACGTCGCGGATCGCCTGCGTGCGCATCGCGGTCCACGGCGACCCGGGGCACGTGCTTTCGGTACATCGTCTCGCGCTGTTGCGCGATGACGGCAA
>JAUIFX010000243.1 GCA_030429865.1 Gammaproteobacteria bacterium
CCCGCCAGGTTGAGGCCCGCGGTGCGGCGCTCGAGCCGGTTGCCGGACTGGAAGGCGGTATCGAAAAGCTGCAGGCGACCGCGCAGCGCGAGGCCGGAAGCGAACCGCCAGCCGGCGTGCGCTTCGGCCGAACGGCGGTCGGGGGTAATCACGCCGCCGCGCGGACGGAAGTCGCGATCGTAGCGTTCGCCGCGCAGGCGGTAGTCCAGCGGCAGGACCAGGTGCCGCCCGCGAAGCTCCATGGAATACCCGTGCCCGGTGCGGTCCTGCCCCGGCGTCCCACCGAATCCGCCGTTGTGATCGCCCTCGAAGATACCGTACTCGCCCTCGAAGCTGAGCGCATTCGCTCCGAGCGTGAAATCGTAGGCCACCGCGGCGCTGCCGACGACCTGGTTGCGGGTGGTGAGCCCGAGCGCACGCTCGGCGTCACGATGGTTGTAAACGACGTTCAGCGCCCAACTGCCGTAGCGCGTGCCGTCCACGAGGTAGCTCGCGCCGAGCGAGGTGTCGTCGTCGCCGCTGAAATCCTGCCACAGCGGCTCATTGCTGCCGGCGAACACGACGAGCGAGTCGGCCAGCCCGGCGAGCCGTGGCTGGATCTCGGCGTGGGCACCTTTCAGCGAACGCTGCTGCGTCATGTAGCTGAAGTGGGCGAAATAATCACCGAGCTGCCATCGATACGGCAGCCCCTTGTCGCCGACCTCGCGTGTCAGGTTGACCCGCTCCGGCACCAGGGCATCATCGGGGGAGCGATAGCGATTCGCGTTGAGCACGCCGAACAGCTGGCCGCTCCAGCGCGCGTAAGGCCGGTCCGTGCGATCGAAATCGAGCGCGAACTCGTCGTAGGCCTGTCCGCCCTCGAACGGGTACGGACTGGCCGCCTCCAGTCCGTTGGACTCGTAATGGTCGAGGCGCACGGTGTTGCTGCCGCGGATATTCCAGCCGGCCAGGGCATCGGCGAGCGGCGACGCGCGGGACGCCTCCTGCGCCGGCGCCCCGGGCGCCAGCGCGACGAGCAGCCAGCCCGCGGCGCCGACCCGTGTCACCGCGCCGCCTCCTCGTGCACGATGCGCAGGAGAAACTCGTTGATGCCCGAGCGGCGCGTGAAGCTGCCGGCGGCAGTTTCGAATTCGATCTGCGTGCGCGCGGTCACCGAGACCCGGCTGACGAGGCGCTGGCGGCCCGGCCGGGCCGGGTCATCCTCGACGTACTGCTGCAGCGTCTGGACCCCCTGGATGGCCTGCAGGTACAGGCGCGCGTCGCGCCGCACCAGCGCATCGACGTTGTCACCGAGACGGTTGGGGTCGTAGAAACCCTCGCCCAGGTAGCGCTCGATGTCGCCGTCGTTCCATGCCGCGAGCACGCGCTCGAGCGCGGCGCGGGCCTGCGCGCGCGTCAAGGGCACCAGCGGTTCGACCGGGCGCGCGCCGTCGGGCAGGCGCGTGCTCGCCGCGTCCGGTGTGGCAATGATGCGCAGGCTGCGGAACTGCCGCGCATCGGCCACGCCGGCGAGACTGCCGAGGAGCACCAGTACCAGCAGCCCCGCCGCGAAGGCGGCGGCCGGCCGTCCCGTTTCAGCGCGTGAAGAGTTCATTGCACGACCCTCCACCGGTGTTGAAACAATTGAGGTTGAATTGGCTGTCGCCGCTGAAGGCGCTCGCACCACAGGTATGTCCGGGTGCGCCGAAGATGACGAGATTGGTGCTGCGCGAATCGCCCGCGTTGCCGCCGCTGATGTCGAACGGCACGGTACCGTTGGACGGCAAGGTCAGCGTGAACGCGTTTGCGCCGTCCGTGGCGAACGTGGTCGAGCCGATGCTGCAACCGTTGTCGCCCGTATAGTTGCCGCCGTAACTGGACAGCGGGTTGGCCGGGGCGCTGGGCGTCGACGGGGTGCCCGGCGTCGACGGCGCACCCGGGGTCGGTGAGGTCACGGGCACCGACGGCGTCGCCGGTACCGGGGATGGCAACAGGATCGCGGGATCCTGCCCACCCTGATCTTCCAAACTGCCTGCGAGCGGATCGTTGGGATCGAACGGCGCGTTGCCGAGCTGGTTGAATACCTGCTCGACGGTCACGTCGAAGGGCCCGCTGAAGAAACGCAGCGCGATGTCGTCGTCGTCACAGGCGGGCGGACACAGCGACACCCAGGTGTCGTCATCCCAGCTGCGGTAGCCGGGTCCGAACTCGAACTGGATGGCGGGAATGCCCGCGGGGAAATCACCGCCCAGGGACACGGCGGTCTGTGCCGTCGAGCTGCCGCCGGTGCCGGTGATCGGCCGGCCGGCCTGCTCCCGCCCCGACTCGTCGGGCGCGTAGACGTGGTTCTGGGAGAACGGCTCCAGGCCTTCGGACGCGCCGCAACCATCCGCGCCGGTGACCCCGGCGGTCGTCACGATACCGGCTGCCGCCGCGCGCGCGGCCCACTCCGGGTCTTCCGCCAACGGTCCGAAGCGGCCGCTCGGCTTGAGATCCGGATCGAGCGGCCAGTCCGGATGTGCGGGCAGGTCGTAGCCGAGCGCGCGCCACGTGTTGTAGAAATCGTTGAGTTCCTCGATGCTGTTGATGGTGTGCGCGTTGCCGTCCGGCGTGAAGGCAGTGACCGGGAAGTCCGCCTGCTGGCTGAGCGCCTTTTCGAAGCGGTTGGCAGGACCGTGATGGGCCACGTTGCCCCCCGTGTAGCCCTTCGCCTTGACCCCTTCGTTGATCCACTCGACCGTCGCCATCTCGGTCTCGGAGATGACGCCGAGGTCGGGGTCGAACGGCAGGACTTCGCCGTGGCCTTTCTGCGTGCCGACGGCGAACAGGTCGTAATCGGCCGTGATCGGCTTGCCGGTATTCAGATCGGCGAGCACCATGATTTCCTCGCCGTCCGGGCCCTGGTAGGGGACTGCCTGCGCGATCGGCGGCTCGGGCGCATGCGTGACCCATTCCGCCACCTCGCCGTCGGCATTCCGGATGATTTCACCCGCCGCATTCTTGCCTGGCGTCTGGTACTCGAGCCCGAGGGCGCGGCGGTTGTAGTTCTCGTAGATGCGCAGCTGCTCCGCCGATGGCACTTTGTCACCGGGCTTGCCGAGTTTGCTGTAGCGAGGATCGACGGGAATGGTGCCGCGCTGAGGCCCCCAGTTGGCACTCTTGCCCTTGATGCCCATGTTCTTGGTCGCGAAGTTGTCCGAGATGAGCCGGGTCGAGAACTGGTTGACCGGGCGTACCATGACCACTTCGTTGCGCTTGACGGCGACGTCGACGAAGACCTCGCCGTGTGACGGCACGATGTTCGAGCGCAGGCGCGCGAGCTTGCTGCGTATCCGCGACACCAGGTCGAGACGGCGCTGACCGACCGGGCAGACTTGGGGCGTTTGCGTCGCAGTGCGGGCTTCGACTTCTGCATCGGGCGCGCGTGCCGGCGCGACATCGTCGGCCGCGCCGGTGCGCGGGCGCGCGCCGGCCAGGGCCGGGTCGACCGCGCCCGCGGCCGGTCCCCCGGCGGCCTCCTGTTCGGCGCGCAGGGCACGCCGCGCCGCGGCCAGTTCCTCGGGTGTTTCCGCCGCGGCGAGTCGCCCGGTCCTGGGGAACTGCATGCCATTCTGCGGGTTGTAGGGCAAGGCCCCCTCGAGTTCGCGCACGAGGGTCTGGTACCCCTGTCCCTCCGGCAGCCCGAGCATGCGATTGAGCGCGTCGAGGTCGACCGCGCCCGGGAACCGCTCGGCGAGGATCTCGGCGAGCACGCTGGCACGCATGTCGACGTCGGGTCCGAACAGCTCGCCCGACTCGATCAGCGGCCGCGGATTGTCGATGAAGGCCTGCACTTTGCGCGCGAGTGACGGGTCGAGATTCGTGATCGGCACCATGCCGCCCGGATCGAGGATGACGAGCTTCCAGTTGTCACCGCCCAGATGACGGAACGCGTAGTTATCGGCCTTGTTGTCCAGCCAGACCCAGCCCGTCTCGTTGATTGCGCGCATGGCGTCGTCGAAGGCAATCGCCTGGCCGGCGGTCATGCCGCCGTCCGCGGCGCGCAGCACGGTACCGTCCGGTGCCCGCTCGGGACCGCCGGTGACCTTGCGGAAATCGGTCGGCGCCTCGTCGACCACCGCGACGACACCGCCGCTGTAGGCGCCCTGGCCGTCGCCGATGCGCGTCGTGCCGTGTACCCGCGGGACCTCGACGATGTTGGCGTCCAGCCCCTGGAGCACTTCGTAGCCGATACGATCGAGCCCGTCGTCACCCGCCTTGGTGATCTTGATCACGAGCGGCGTACCGTCGGCCGCGAGCACCGCGCTGCCGTCGGCCCGCCTGGCATTGAAGGTCGTCGTGAAGGATCCCGCTCCGAGTTCGGCATCCGGGGTGAGCACCGCCTCGGTGCCATCGTCGAGGCGGATCGTGCCGCCCGTCACGGCCGGCTTGCCGTCGGTGCCGACGCCGACGGCGAGATCGGCGTCGGCGATGCGCGGCGCAGGCGCCGCGTCGGCGACGCGGCCGCCGGCGCCCGCGAGATCCTCCGCACGGCCGGTCACGCTCGCCGCGTCGCCGGCACGCTCGGCGGCGATACCGGCTTCGACGAGTTCATCGGTCTTGTTCAGCCCGCGCAGCAACTTGCTGCCCTTGCTCAGGCCCTGCAGCGCGACGGTCTCGACCCCGACCAGGTTGACCGCACCTTCCTGTACGAGCTGAATGGACTTGACCACGCCTTCCTCGGTGGCCGCCATCTGCTCGGTCTTGCGCTTGATCGCGCGCCCGATGGCCTCGGCCGCGGTGACGAG
>JAUIFX010000042.1 GCA_030429865.1 Gammaproteobacteria bacterium
GCCCTGCGGCTCCACGCAGGTCGAACGGCGTGCGATCAAAGAGTCCGCACAGGGCGCCGGGGCGCGCGAAGTGTTTCTGATCGAGGAGCCGATGGCTGCCGCCGTCGGTGCCGGCATGCCGGTCAGCGATGCCAGCGGTTCGATGGTGCTCGACATCGGTGGCGGCACGACCGAGGTCGCGATCATCTCGCTCAACGGAATCGTCTATTCGGATTCGGTGCGTATCGGCGGGGATCGTTTCGATGACGCGATCATCAATTACGTGCGCCGCAACTACGGCAGCCTCATCGGTGATGCGACCGCCGAGCGCATCAAGCACGAAATCGGTTGCGCTTATCCGGGCAACGAGGTGCGCGAGATCGAGATCAAGGGGCGGAACCTCGCCGAGGGCCTGCCGCGCAGCTTCACCCTCAACAGTAACGAGATCCTCGAAGCGCTGCAGGAACCACTCGCCGGGATTGTCGAAGCGGTCAAGATGGCCCTCGAGAAGACCCCCCCGGAACTCGGCTCTGACGTTGCCGAACGCGGTATGGTGATGACAGGCGGTGGAGCGTTGCTCAAGGACCTCGATCGCCTGCTGATGGAGGAAACCGGGCTGCCGGTGATCGTGGCCGAAGACCCGCTGACGTGCGTCGCGCGGGGCGGTGGTCGCGTGCTCGAGATGATCGAAGATCACGGCCCCGAGGTGTTGGGGCTGGAGTAGTTGCCGACCACGGTACGTCACAGGAGACTGCGCAGCACATGAGCCGGCACCTCGATCCCGCGACCGACCAGGCCCCGCGGCGCGTACGCGGGGGCGGCGCCGGGCGCTGAGCGGAGCACGCGCGATCAAACCGCTGTTCATCAATACGCCTTCGGCCACGGCACGGTTCGTGACCTGTGCCATCTTGTCCTTCCTGCTCATTTCCATCGACCACGCCAACGACCATCTCGCCGCGATCCGTTCGGCGCTGTCGGTCGTGGTCTATCCGGTGCAGGTGCTGGTCAATGCCCCGGTCGAAGCCGCGGCCTCCGTGGCCGGCAGTATGAAGTCGCGGCAGGCGTTGCTCGACGAGAATGAACGCCTGCGCCAGGAAAACCTGCTGCTCAGCTCGAAGTCGCAGCGTTTCCTGGCTTTGGAACGGGAGAACGCGCGCCTGCGCGAGCTGCTCGATTCGTCGGTGGTGTTCGATCAGCAGGTCATCGCGGCCGACGTGCTTGCCATCGAAACCACGCCCTCCTCGCGTCAGATCGTCGTCGACAAGGGCAGCAACCAGGGCGTTTACGTCGGCCAGCCTTTGCTCGATGCCTACGGGGTTATCGGCCAGGTCGCCGCGGTTGGTCCCTTCTCGAGTACTGCATTGCTGATTACCGATCCGCGGCACGCGCTGCCGGTGCTGATCAATCGCAACGGTCTGCGCGCGATCGCGGTTGGTGGGGACCAGTCCAACGAACTCAACTTGTCGTTCATTTCGACCAATGCGGATATCAAGACCGGCGACCTGGTCGTGACGTCGGGGCTCGGACGCCGTTTCCCCGCGGGCTACCCGGTAGGGCGGGTGAAGGACGTCACGCTCGAACCCGGCGACCCGTTTGCGACAGTGACGGTCGAGCCGAGCGCGCGCGTGGGGCACACGCGCGAGGTCTTGCTGGTCGGGCCGCGTCCGCCAGCGCTCGACGACGAGCGGATGTCCAGCCTGGAGCCCTGAGCCGGTCGCCATGGACAAGCCGAACCGCCTGTGGGTCATCGTGCTGAGCTTCGGTGTCGCGTTCACGCTGACCGCCGTGCCACTGCCGGCGTGGGCACTGGCCTGGCGACCCGCCTGGATCGCGATGGTCCTGGTGTACTGGTGCCTCGCCCTGCCCGAGCGCGTCGGTGTCCTGTCCGGCTGGGCGATCGGGCTGTTGCTCGACGTTCTGCACGGTTCGATCCTCGGCCAGCATGCCTTCGGCCTGGCGTTCGTTGCCTACGTCTCCTTGCAATACCACCAGCGCGTGCGTGTCTACCCGCTGACGCAGCAGGCCGTGTTCGTCGGCACCGTGACGTTGGCCTACCTGCTCATGATGTTGTGGATCTACAACCTCCTTGGCTCTGTCAGGTACGGCTTGTCCTATCTCTTCGGCGCGCTCACGACCGCCCTGCTGTGGCCCTGGATCTACGTCGTTCTGCGTGACATTCGGCGACGTGCGCGCGTTGCCTGAGCGATTGCGCGTGGACTTCACGTGCGCGCGGTGTCGACTTACCGGGCTGGCCGAGCGGCGGGGTCAGCGCCAAGCGCGATGAAATCGCTGCCTACGCTCAAGGATGTCGACCGGGAGCGCCGCCTGTTCCGCGCGCGCGTCCTCGTCGCATGTGTTTTCATGGCGCTTGCCGCGATGCTCATCATTGGGCGCCTGGTGTGGTTGCAGGTGCTCCAGCACGCGCATTTCACCACGCTGTCGCACGAGAACCGGCTCAAGATCGTGTCGCTCGCACCACCGCGTGGCCTCATCTACAGCCGTGACGGCGTCGTGCTGGCAGAGAACCGGCCCTCGTTCTCGCTCGCGGTGGTGCCTGAGAATGCCGAGGACATCGGTGCGGCCGTGCGCGAACTCGGCACGCTCATCGAGCTTGGCGAGGAGACCCTCGAGCAGTTCTCGCGCGAACTCGAGTTCGCGCGTCGCTTCGAGCACGTCGTGATAAAGAGCGACCTCACCCCGGAAGAGGTCGCGGTGTTCTCGGTCAATCGCTTCCGCTTCCCCGGGTTCTCCATCGAGGCCGGGTTGTCACGTCATTACCCGCTCGGGGAAAGCATGGCGCACATCGTCGGGTACGTCGGGCGGATCAGCGAAGCGGATCTCGAAACGATCGACCAGGCCGATTACCGGGCTACCAGCCACATCGGGAAGATCGGGGTCGAGAAGGCCCGCGAGAACCTCCTGCACGGCAGCGCCGGCTACCAGCGTGTCGAGGTCAACGCTCAGGGGCGTGTGCTTCGCGTCGTCGAACGAACACCGCCAGTGCCGGGAGCCGACCTGTACCTCACGGTCGATGCGCGCCTGCAGGCGGCGGCGATCGAAGCGCTGGACGGACGCAAGGGCGCCATCGTCGCGCTCGACCCGGCGACGGGAGGCATCCTGGTCTTCGCCAGCGAGCCATCATTCGACCCCAATGCGTTCGTCAACGGAATCAGCCGCTCGCTCTATCGCAGCTGGAGCACCTCCGCGGACCGCCCACTGTTCAATCGCGCCCTGCAGGGCCAGTACCCGCCGGGTTCGACAATCAAACCCCTTGTTGCCATGGTCGGCCTGGAGCACGGCCTGCGCCAGCCCAGGCAGACGACCTGGTGTCCCGGCTGGTACTCGCTGCCGGGCGACGAGCATCGTTACCGCGACTGGCTGCGGCGGGGACATGGGCACGTCGACATGAAACATTCCATCGCGCATTCCTGCGACGTCTACTACTACCACCTCGCGCACGACCTCGGTATCCAGCGGCTGCATGATGGGCTGGTGCGCTTCGGGCTGGGCGAGATCACGGGCATCGATATTCCCGGCGAGAGCTCTGGGCTGGTGCCCTCCGCGAAGTGGAAGCGGCGCGCGCGCAAGCTGCCGTGGTACCCGGGTGAGACGCTGATCGCCGGCATCGGACAGGGCTTCATGTTGACGACGCCGCTGCAACTCGCGCACGCCACCGGCATCATTGCGATGCGCGGCGAGGTGCTGATACCGCATTTTCTCGACCAGTTCGATGGCGGTAACGGAACCGAAAGCGTACTGACGCCGGAGATCTACCGGCGTCCGAGCGTACAGCTGCGCGACCCGGGATTCTGGGACGAGGCCATCGATGGCATGGTCGAGGTCGTGCACGGGCCGACGGGCACTGCACGCCGCAGCGGCGTGGATGCGCCCGTGCGCTTTGCCGGCAAGACGGGCACGGCCCAGGTGTTCGGGATCGCCCAGAACGTCGATGCCAAGGACCAGGAACTGCCCGAACATCTGCAGGACCATGCCTTGTTCGTGGCTTTCGCGCCCATTGAGCAACCGCAGATTGCCATCGCCGTGATCGTCGAGCATGGCGGTGGCGGCAGCAGCACGGCTGCGCCAATCGCGCGCCGCCTGATCGATGTCTACTTCGAAGGCGCCGTGCGCGACACGGACGAGAGCATCGATGGTTAGACCGCAAAGCTTGCTGTTCCGCATGCACATCGACGTGCCGCTGATCGGTGCCGTCCTGCTCATGTGCACGCTCGGGATGGTCGTGCTCTACAGCGCCTCCGACCAGTCGTTGGATGTCCTGATCAAGCAGGCTGTGCGCATTCTCATCGGCCTGTGCGCGATGATCGGCATCGCGCAGATCTCGCCGTCGCGCCTGGCGCGATGGGCGCCGGCGATTTACCTGGTCGGGCTCGGCCTGCTCGTGCTCGTGCTGATCATGGGCACTGGCCGCGGCGCCCAGCGCTGGCTCGATTTCGGCTTCCTGCGTTTTCAGCCGTCGGAGCTGATGAAGCTGGCCGTGCCGCTGACCGTGGCCGGCTTCATGGCTGACAAGGTGCTGCCGCCGCGCCCGCGGACGACCGCCGTCGCGCTCATGCTCGTGCTCCTGCCGGCGGCGTTGATCGTCAAGCAGCCCGATCTCGGCACGTCCATCCTGGTCGCCAGTTCCGGACTGTTCGTGCTGTTTTTCGGCGGTATCAGCTGGCGCTTCATGCGCAACTGCACGATCCTGGGCCTTGCTGCGGCGCCGCTCGCCTGGTTCTCCATGCACGACTACCAGCGGCGCCGCGTGCTCACGCTGTTCGACCCGGAGCAGGACCCGTTGGGCGCCGGTTATCACATCATCCAGTCGACCATCGCGGTGGGGTCGGGAGGACTCAATGGCAAGGGATGGCTGAACGGCAGCCAGTCACACCTCGAGTTCCTGCCGGAGCGCGCCACGGACTTCATTTTCGCCGTGTATTGCGAGGAATTCGGCCTCGTTGGCGTACTCGTGCTGCTGCTCGCCTACGCCATGATCATCGTGCGCAGCATGCAGATCGCGCTGGACGCGCAGGAAATGTTCGGCAAGTTGATCGCGGCCAGCCTGACGCTGACCCTGTTCATCTACATCTTCGTCAACATGGGCATGGTCACCGGGCAGTTGCCGGTCGTCGGTGTACCGCTGCCGATGGTGAGCTACGGTGGGACCTCCCTCGTGACTATCCTGATCGGTTTCGGTATTCTCATGTCCGTCCAGACCCACCGTAAATTCATCGCGGATACCTGAATGTCCGACGCCCGTCTCTTCGGGAACCATCCAGTTCGACAGGCCGTCCGGCGCGCCGCCCGCACCGCCCGGGCGCACTTCGGGACGATTTGCATGGGCGCCGTTGCGGCAGCGAGGAACCCGCGCCTCGGCGGCATCGCGGAGAGCCCGTGTACGACGCTCCAAGGTCTGGCTCTCGCCTTGATGCTTGCCCTGTTCAACACCGGTATGGTCTCGGCTGCACCGTTATCGGCGCCTGCCGTGCGTGCGTTCATCGACGACATGGTCGCGAGCCACGGCTTCGATCGGAGCACCCTCGAGCAGTTGTTCGCCGGCGTGGAACGCAACGATCGCATCCTCTCGCTGATGACGCGGCCGGCCGAGAAGGTCAAGCCCTGGTGGGAGTATCGCGCGCTGTTCATTTCGGAGAAGCGCATCAAGGACGGCCTTGTGTTCTGGCGCGAGAATGCGGCGAGCCTGCAGCGCGCCTGGGATGAGTACGGGGTGCCGCCGGAGGTCATCGTTGCGATCATCGGCGTCGAGACGTCCTACGGACGTATCACCGGCGGTCATCGCGTGGTGGACGCGTTGGCAACGCTCGCTTTCCATTATCCGGGCGGTAACGAGGCGCGCGCGAAGTTCTTCCGCGCCCAGCTCGAGCATTGCCTGCTGCTCGCCCGGGAAGAGGGGATCGATCCGCTCGCCCTGGAGGGGTCCTATGCCGGAGCCCTGGGGATGCCGCAGTTCATGCCCGAGAATTACCGCAAGCTCGCGGTCGATTTCGACGGTGACGGGCAGCGCGACATCTGGAAAGACCCCGATGACGCCATCGGCAGCGTCGCCAATTACCTGCATCATCACGGCTGGCGCAAGCCGGGGCAGATCGTCTCGCAGGCGCTGGTGCGAAGCGACGAAACCGGGCGCTTCGTCCAGACCACGCTCAAGCCGAATCATCAGCTCGGTGACCTGGTCGAGTCCGGCATCACGCCAGTAAAGCCGAACTCTCGTCTCGATGACGCCGCCGCCCTGTTCGAGCTTGAAGCGCGCCACGGCAACGAGTACTGGATCGGGTACACCAATTTCTATGTCATCAGTCGCTACAACCCCCGGATCAAGTACGCCATGGCCGTCGCACACCTGGCCGAGGCCATCCGCAGCCGGCACGCCGAGGCGGCCGAGTAACCAACCCGTCGCCCGCTGTCCGCACCGCCGACGGGTCGTTGGCGACCCGCAGCCGCAGGCTGGCGGCGGTAACGGCACCGTCGGAAGGCCTTCACGCTCCGCCAGGCTGTGCGCGTGCGTGGTACTGACGACGTTCGCGATCATGCTGGTTGGGTGCGGCAAGGCCGTGGTACGTGACGGCCCCGGGACGCGCGGCGCTGTGCGGCCCCAGGTCGAGCCGGTACCGAGGCCGGAGCCCCCGAGCAAGTACGGTAACCCGGAATCCTACGAGGTCTTCGGCAAGCGTTACTTCACGTTGAAGAGCGCAAAGGGTTTCGTCGAGCGTGGCATCGCCTCGTGGTACGGCAGCAAGTTTCATGGCCGCCGTACGTCGAGTGGCGAGATCTACGACATGTACCGCATGACCGCCGCACACAAGCAGCTGCCGTTGCCGACCTGGGTGGAAGTCCGCAACCTCGAGAATGGTCGCAGTGCCACGCTGCGGGTCAACGACCGGGGACCGTTTCACGAAAATCGCATCATCGATCTCTCTTACGCCGCCGCCCTCAAACTCGGCATGGCCGATGCCGGCACGGCGTTCGTCGAGGTGCGGGCGCTCGAGGCGGGACCCGCGGCGGCAGTCGCGCCCCGCGCGGCGTCCGAACCAGTATCCGAACCCGAGGTCGCGGCGGCGCCCGCACCCGCACCCGCATCCACCGCGCGCGCCGAAGCCGCGCCGGCAGAACTTTACCTGCAGGTCGGCGCGTTCGGCGAGCGCGCCAACGCCGAGCGTCTTGCCGAGCGTATCGGCCGCATCGCCCCCGGCAACGTTCGGATCGGCGAGACGAAACGTGGCGATCGCGTGCTGTACCGTGTCCAGGTAGGGCCGGTAGCGAGCGTCGAGATGGCCGACGCGCTGGTCGAGGCGTTGGAAACGGCCGGCGTCACCGAGCACCATTTCGTCACCGACTGAGCCAGGACCCGGCCGTGTGCGCGATAATCGCGCCGAGCCGTCTCGCGATGCTTCCCCCGGTCGCTCGCGGCATTCGGGCCCGGACCCGCCCGGTCGGCCATCGTCCAACCCATCGAACAGGAGGAATCCCCGGAAGTGTCACAGCCCCTGCATCCCGTCTCTGCCCGCGTACGTTCGAGCAAGCCCCGCAACGACGACCGAAGCCGCCTGCAGACATGGCGCGTGGCGTCCGCAACGCGCCGGCCGCCAGGCTCGAGCGGGCAGCGGAGGCGGCCGTGCGGTGCCGGGTGCGGGATCTCCCCGGGCCGCCGCCGCGTGCGTGGTTTCCTCGTAGCGATGCTCATTTCGTTTTTCGCGCTCGGCGCCGCCGCCAAGGTCGATATACCGGCCCCGCGCCTGGATGCCAGGTCGTACGTCCTCTATGAGCAGGATTCGGGCCGCGTGCTCGCCGAGAGCAATGCCGATGAACGCGTCGAGCCTGCGAGCATCACGAAGGTCATGACGGTATACGTGGCCGGGCACGCCTTGCGCGAGGGCATCATCTCGCTCGACGACGAGGTTGTCGTGAGCGAGAAGGCGTGGAAGATGGAAGGCTCGAGGATGTTCATCGAAGTCGGCACGCGCGTCACGGTCGACCAACTCCTCGAAGGCATCATCGTGCAGTCAGGCAACGATGCCAGCGTCGCGCTTGCCGAACACATTTCGGGGACGGAGGAGGTCTTCGCCGGATTGATGACCGAGCAGGCGCAGCGACTGGGGATGAAGAACTCGAGCTTCGCCAATGCAACCGGCCTGCCCGATCCGAACACGTTTACGACGGCGCGTGACCTCGCGTTGCTCGCGGCGGCGCTGGTGCGTGATTTTCCCGAGCTCTACGCGCGCTTCGCGCGCAAGGAATACACCTACAACGACATTCGCCAGCCCAATCGCAACCGTCTGCTCTACCGTGACGACTCGGTCGATGGAATCAAGACCGGACATACCGAGGCCGCGGGCTACTGCCTGCTCTCGTCGGCGAAGCGCGATGGCATGCGGCTGATCGCGGCCGTGATGGGTACGGACTCCGATACCTCGCGTACCGAGGCGAGCCAGGCGCTGCTCAACTACGGCTTCAGGTTCTTCGAGACGCGCGAGATCTACGGTGCGGAAGCGGTGCTGGCCGAACCCCGGTTGTGGGGCGGCGAGGTCGAAACACTGCCCGTGGGTCCCGCCCAGGCCGTCACGCTGACCATCCCACGCGGCCGCTACGACGATCTGAGTGCCAAGGCAACGCTGGCCGAGCCGCTACGCGCACCGGTCGCCAAGGGACAGCGCGTCGGCTCGATGGCCATTCAGCTCGAGGGCGAGACCCTGGCCGAGATCGAGCTCGTGGCGCTCCGCGATACCGCCGAGGGGTCGTTGTTCTCGCGCCTGTACGATGAGCTGATGCTCATGTTCGAGTAAGCGTGCGATGAGTATCTGCTACCTCAACGGCAAGTTCCTCGAGCTGTCGGAGGCCAGGGTCTCCGTGCTCGATCGGGGTTTCATTTTCGGTGACGCGGTCTACGAGGTGATTCCTGCGCCAGGGGGCCGCTTCTTCGGGCTCGACGAACACCTTGTACGGCTGGAGCGCAGCCTCGCCGCGGTACAGATAGCAGCGCCCATGGCTGCGGAGGGCTGGAGCGCTGTGTTGAACGAACTGCTCGTGCGCAACGCCGGTGGCGACGTCGCTGTCTACCTGCAGGTCACGCGGGGCGTGGCCGAGCGGGACCATGCCTTCCCGCGCGACATCACCCCGACCGTGTTCGCGATGTGCAAGCCGCTGCCGGCGCAGCAGGGCCTGGCCCGCGTGAGTGCCATCACGTTGCCGGACAATCGCTGGGGACGTTGCGACATCAAGTCCACTTCGCTGCTCGCCAACGTTCTGCTACGCAACGAAGCCGTGCGCCGTGGCTGCTACGAAGCGCTGCTCGTGCGCGACGGCCGTCTGACCGAGGGAGCAGCGAGCAACGTATTCGTGGTGCACGGCGGGCGTGTGCGCACGCCCCCGCTTGGCCCGGCCCTGCTCGCCGGGGTCACCCGGGGACTGATCATCGACGCCCTGGCACGGGCAGGCTGTGAGGTAGAGGAGGCCGATATCGAAGTCGCCGAACTTGCCGGCGCGGACGAAATCTGGCTGACGAGCTCTAGTCGCGATCTCGTCTGCGTCGCGACGCTCGACCAGCGACGGATCGGCGATGGTGAGCATTATCCGATCGCCGCGACGGCCCTCGCTGCGCTCGCCGCCGAGCGCCAGCGGCGCGAATCAGCTGCGTAATCCGACCCCGCGGTTGAGCAGGTGCAGGCTGAACATGCTCAACACGATGATGAAGCCGAGGATGACCGCGAACGCCTCGGGCAGGGCGATGTCGCTGACGCCGAGTATGCCGAAGCGGAACGCATTGACCATGTACAGGATCGGATTCAGCAGCGACAGCTGCCGCCAGGGCTCGCCGAGCAGCTCGATCGAATAGAACACGCCCCCGAGGTAGGTCAGCGGCGTGAGCACGAACGTCGGCACGATCGAGATGTCGTCGAACTTGCGTGCGTACATCGCGTTGATGAAGCCGCCGAGCGAGAACAGCGTCGAGGTGAGTATCACGACCGCCAGGGTAACGGCGTAGGAATGAATGCCGAGGTCGGTGAAAAACGTCGCCACGACGGTAACCAGGGCACCGACGATCACGCCGCGACATACGCCACCGCAGACGTAACCGGCCAGGATCAGTGCGTGCGGCACGGGAGCGACGAGGATCTCCTCGATGTGATGCTGGAACTTGGCCCCGAAAAACGACGACACCACGTTGGAGTAGGCGTTGGTGATGATGGCCATCATGATGATGCCGGGCGCGATGTATTCCATGTAGGAGAAGCCTGCCATCGGCCCGATCCGGGGACCGATGAGGTTGCCGAAAATCACGAAATAGAGGCTCATCGTGATGGCCGGCGGCAGGATGGTCTGCACCCAGATGCGCAGGAAGCGGTTGAGCTCCTTGATGACGATGGTCGTGAAGGCGGTCAGGTAACGCTGGCGGCGCGTGCGCGCGAGCGTGCCGTAGGCCGCGCGCTCAGTCATTGGCTTCGACCAGGCGCATGAACAGCTCTTCGAGCCGGTTGCTGCGGTTGCGCATGCTGCGGATGGTGATGCCGGCCGCGCTGAGTTCGGCGAACACTTCGTTCAGGCTGCGGTCGCGATCGATGATGATCTCGAAGGAGTGATCGTCGAGCGGCACGACCTGCGCATCTTCTATGGCCGGCAGTCGCTCGATTCGATCCTCGCAGTCGAAGATGAACGCCTCGGTGTGCAGTTTGCCGAGCAGCGCCCGCATCGACGTATTCTCGATGATGCGCCCGTCGTCGATGATGGCGATGTTGCGGCACAATTGTTCCGCTTCCTCGAGATAATGCGTGGTGAGGATGATGGTCGTGCCGGCCTGGTTGAGCGCGGTGAGGAAACGCCACATGGAGCGGCGGATCTCGATGTCGACTCCTGCCGTAGGTTCGTCGAGGATGAGCAGGCGCGGTTCGTGAATGAGCGCGCGCGCGATCATCAGGCGCCGCTTCATGCCGCCGGAAAGATTGCGCGAGATCTCGTCGCGTCGCGCCCACAGGCCGAGCTGGCCGAGATAGCGCTCGGCCCGCTCCTCGGCGAGGCGCCGGGGAATGCCGTAGTAACCGGCCTGGTTCAGCACGATTTCGAGCACGCTCTCGAATTGCGAGAAGTTGATTTCCTGCGGCACGAGGCCGAGGTGTGCCTTGGCGCGCGGGAAGTCCTCGTCGATATCGATACCGAAAACGCGAACCTGGCCCGCGCTCTTGCGCACGAGCGAGCTGATGATACCGATCGTGGTCGATTTACCGGCCCCGTTGGGGCCGAGCAGGGCGAAGAAGTCCCCGGCGGCGACATCGAGGTCGATGCCGCGCAGGGCTTCGCGCCCGCCGCGGTAGGTCTTGCGGAGGTCGCGGATGCTGAGGGCCGGCGCAGCGTCGGCGGGATTGGCGTGGGCGGCAGTCGTCATCGGGAGCGGCACGTCGGTGCCGCCGGTCGGTGCTCGGAATTGGCTGGTATCTGGAAAGCGGCGCAGGCCGCGTCGCGAGTGAACACTCTACCACGATCCGGGCGCGGCCCGCGCCCGCTTCAAGCGGGCGCGCGGAACAACCAGCGCGCGAGACGCTTGATGAGCCCCGGTGGCGGCGACGGCGGCCGCGGCGGCGGCGGTGGCATCAGGCCCTCGACCTCGGCGATGGCACGGTTGGTCGCTTCGTTCTGGATCGCTTCGACGGAGATCTCGAACTCGCGCTCGGCGCTGTCCATCACGCGTGTAAGAATGAGCTTGTTGTCCGCCTTGCACAGGCCGAACAACAGGCGGATCTCCTGGCGGATATAGTCCGCCACCTTGCCGCGCCCGGTGCGCCCCTGCTGACTGGTGAACACGCGGTAGATCTGTTCGCGGCCGTAGTAGGCGTAGAAGGACATGACCTGGATCAGCAGGTTGCGCGCGGCCAGGAGGAGCGTGCCGTCAATGTTTTCGACCACGAAGGGATTGCCGATCGCCTTGAAGATGTCCTCGATGATCTGTGCGAGGTCGTTGGCGGGTACGAACATGATTTCGCTGTCGATGAGAAAGATGCCGGAAACGTTGCGTTGCACCGCCCCGATCTTCTCGCGCAGCTCGCACAACCTTTCGAGCGCGCGCTCGACGTCGTGGATGAGCCGCATCCCCAGTACCCGTTCGAGGCTCGCGAAACGGTCGCGTGCTTCACCCAGGATCTCGTTGAGTTCACGCAGCTCCTCGAGCGAGAAGTTGACCGACTCGCACATCGCGAGCTGCCGATTGGCGTTGTCGAGCGCATCCTGGATGTCGTCGCGATACTCCTGGAGTAACGCGACCTCGGCGTCGGACAGCACCTGCACGTGACTCGTGTCCACCATCGTGCGGGTCAGTTCATAAGCCGGCGCGTAGCGATCGATCAGGGTGTTGAGGGTGGCGTAGGAGCCGAGGATCTCGGCGAACTTGAAGCGTGCACGGAGGTCTTCAGTCTGAGGCAGGAAACGCAGGGTGGGGCTGGATGCTATGCCGTCACGAGCCTCGCGCGTGCCCTCGGCGACGAGGTCGAGCGCCTGCGCGAAGAGGTCGAGGGTACGATTTCCGAGGTTCTGTACGCGCACCCGGTCGCCACGTGCGATGCCGGCGAGTTCGGCCAGGTCGACAGTGCGAACCGGGTCCACGGGCTCCGCGGATTGGCTCGTCGGCTCGGATCGTGCTGCAACGCTCATTTTCGCATCCTGGAACCGCTACGGCGCGCCCCGCCGCAGGCCGCTACTAAAATGGTCGCGCACGCCGCCGTCGGGGCGCCCGGGGCACCGATGGGAGCGCGCCCGAAACGAGGTAAGCACGATGACCCGACTTCTACTCATGCGTCACGCGAAATCTGATTGGAGTAGCGGCGAGGACGAGGATTTCTTGCGTCCCCTGAACCAGCGCGGTGTGCGCGACGCGCGCAACATGGGGCGCTGGCTGGCCGCCGAGGGCTATCTGCCGGGCTCCGTGCTCAGTTCGCCGTCGCGCCGGACTCGAGACACCCTGCGATTGCTGGGTGAGGGCGCCGGGACGTCGCTCGACCCGCGGGTCACCTGGGATGATGCGCTCTACCTGGCGGCGGTGCCGGCGCTGCTCGGGGCGCTGCGCCGGCATGGTCGGGAGAGCGATGTCATGGTGCTCGCGCACAACCCCGGGCTGGAGGAATTGCTCGGCTGGCTCCTCGTCGACCGCGCGTCCGTCGCGGCGATGGGCAAGGTCTTTCCGACCGGTGCGGTCTATGTGCTCGAGCAGGCCGAACCGGTCACCGCGCTGACACGCGGTGGTTCACGCATCGTGGCGGCGCAGCGGCCGCGACAGCTGAGCGAATGAAGGCGTCGCCGCCGCGGTGACGGGGCGCGAGCTGTGCCGCCGCTCAGGGCAGGTAGGCGAAGTAGAGCATGGGAAACAGCAGCACCGCGATGACGTAGACGATCCATTCGAGACCGCGATCCTCCAGCCAACCGGTGTAGTGCAGCACGATGACGGTGATGGCGACGAGGTAGTACAGCGCGATGAGGATGTCTTCCATCCCGTCGATCTCCCTGGCTCAAGCGAGATTGTTCAATTGCTTATGCGTTATTCGTCAAGCAATACTGGCACATCGGGTAGGGGAGTTGAAGCGAGCTTCAGGGCCGTTCGTACCAGGGCACCCGGCCGCTTCCCGGGTGCTCCGAGGCTATCGGCCGGTGTGCACCCGACATTGAGCTGTGCGGGCCCTCGCGGCGACAGGCAGCCGAAGGGCTAGAATTCAACCCATGAACGACGCACACGATCCCCCGCGCGGGGACGCCGCCGAGAGCCCGCTGGTGTTCCCATGCGATTTCCCGCTCAAGGTCATGGGGCGCGCGGCGCCCGATTTCGCCGCGCTGGTGCACGAAATCGTCACCCGCCACGTGGGTGAACTCGAGGTCGATGCGCTGCGCTCGCGCGCGAGTCGGAACGGGTCCTACCTCGCCGTCACGGTCACCTTCGAAGCCCGCAGCCGTGCGCAGCTCGATCGCCTCTACGAGGAGCTCACGGCGCACGAACGCGTCCTGATGGTGCTATGAAGCTCATCGTACGCACGCCGGGCATGGTGCCCTACGAACCCTGCTGGCAGGCCATGCAGGCGTTCACGGCCGCGCGTGCCGGCGGCGTCGACGACGAACTGTGGGCCGTCGAGCACCCGCCGGTGTTCACCCTCGGACGGGCGGCGAAGCGCGAGCACCTGCTGGCGCCGGGCGACATCCCCGTGGTCGCTTCCGATCGTGGTGGCCAGGTCACCTATCATGGTCCCGGACAGCTCGTGGTCTACACATTGCTCGACGTGCGTCGTATGGGCATCGGGCCGCGCGAGCTGGTGCGGCGCATCGAGCAGGGCATCATCGATTTCCTCGATACGCTCGGCATCGCCGCCGAGCGCCGCCCGGGCGCGCCGGGGGTCTACGTTGGCGCTGCCAAGATTGCCGCGCTCGGGTTGCGTATTCGCGGCGCCTACAGCTACCACGGGCTCGCCCTAAACGTGGCGATGGATCGCGCGCCGTTCGCACGCATCAACCCGTGCGGCTACGCGGGCCTCGCGGTGACCGACATTGCCGCCGCGGGCGGCGGGGAAACGACACCTGCCGCACTCGCCGGAGCTTTCCTGCCGACTTTGTGTCACAGTCTCTACGCCGGGCAGGCGCCGCTGCCCGTGTTCCGCGAGGTATTGCCGGGGCCAGGTGCGCCGGCCCCCGCGGATGCTGCAACCAGAGCATGAAACCGACCATGAACAAACGTCCCGACCGCGCCCAGCGTGGCGCCGACAAGGTCGCCCGCATCCCGATCAAGATCGAGCCCTCTACCGGTCCGTTGCCGCGCAAGCCTGCCTGGTTGCGCGCGCGGGCACCGACGCATCCGCGCGTCGCCGAACTCAAGAGCTTGCTGCGCGAGGAGAATCTGCACACGGTGTGCGAAGAGGCCTCGTGTCCCAACCTCGGCGAATGCTTCGCCCACGGCACGGCGACGTTCATGATCATGGGCGACCTGTGCACGCGCCGCTGCCCGTTCTGCGACGTTGCCCACGGGCGCCCGCAGCCGCTCGACGAGAGCGAGCCGGCCCACCTGGCCAACGCGGTCGCCCGCATGGGGCTGCGCTACGTCGTCATCACGTCGGTCGATCGCGATGACCTGCGCGATGGCGGCGCCGCGCATTTCGCCGCCTGCATCAACGCCGTGCGCGAGCGTACCCCGGACACGCGTATCGAGATCCTGGTACCGGATTTCCGCGGCCGCATGGAGCGTGCCCTGGAAGCACTCGTCGCGGCGCCGCCAGACGTGTTCAACCACAACCTCGAGACCGTGCCCCGGCTCTATCTCAAGGCGCGGCCGGGTTCGGATTACGCTTGGTCGCTCGACCTCATTCGTCGCTTCAAGGCCGCCCTGCCCGCGGTGCCCACGAAATCGGGGATCATGCTCGGGCTCGGCGAGACCGACGCCGAGGTGCGCGAGGTGATGCGCGACCTGCGTGCGCACGACTGCGACATGATCACCATCGGGCAGTACCTGCAGCCGAGCCGTTCGCACCTGCCCGTCGAGCGTTTCGTTCCGCCCGCGGAGTTCGATGCGCTGGCAGCCTACGGGCGCGAGCTCGGTTTCGTGAACGTCGCCAGCGGACCGCTGGTACGTTCTTCCTACCACGCCGATCTGCAGGCAGCCGGCTCGGCGGTGTCGTGAGGCCGGCCCGAGCTTGAACGGCGCGCTGTTCTACGCGGCCTGCAAGCTCCTCGTCCTACCGCCGGGGCTGCTCGTCGTCACGGGGCTGGTGGGCCTGCTGTGCCGGCCGTTCGCACGTCGCGCGGGAACCCTCCTCGTGGTGCTGGCAATCGCCGGCCTGTGGCTGTTGTCGACACCGTGGATGGCGGCGACGCTTGCCGCACCGCTCGAACGGCACGCACCCCTCGACCCCGCGCAGCTCGCCGCGCGTGACGTCGAGGCGATCGTCATCCTGGGCGGCGGCAGCTATCGCGATGCCCCCGAATACGGCTACCGCGACGAAGTCTCGCGGCTGACGCTGGAACGGCTGCGCTACGGTGTGCGGCTGCATCGCGCGAGCGGTCTCGACCTCGCGGTGACCGGCGGCAACCCGTCCGAGCTCGATGCCGCGGAAGCGACGCACATGGCGACGGCGCTGCTGACGGATTTCCGCGTGGCGGTGCGCTGGGCCGAGACGCTCAGCCGCAACACGGCGGAGAACGCGAGCGCGAGCGCGGCGCGCTTCCCGTTCCGGCGGATCGCGCTGGTCACGCACGCCATGCACATGCCGCGTGCGGAGCGCGCCTTCGTCGCGGCCGGGTTCGAGGTCACTCCCGCGCCGATGGGCTTCGTCAGCGCCGGCGGGCGGCCGCCCGACGACGGCCCGGCGGGCATCACCGCGTTCGACCTGCTGCCCGAAATGCGTGCGTTGCGGGATTCGCACTACGCAATCTACGAATATGTCGGCGCGCTGTGGTACGCGCTGGGGCGTGACTGAGGCCGCTTAGCCGTCCTCGCCGCCGCCCTGCGCGCCGCCGGCGAGCGTGCGCACCTCGGCGCTGAAACCGCCGCGCGCAAGACGCGTCTCGACGACGTCGCCCGGCTCGAGCTGAGCGCCGTCGCGCACGATCTCTCCCGCGGCGTTGCTGACGATGGCATAACCGCGCTCGAGCGTCGCACCGGGGCCGAGCGCACGCAGCAGGCCGGCGCGCTGCGACAGCGTTTCCCGCCGGCTGCGCAGGACCTCGCGCGCGGCTGCGTGCAGGCGGCCACGCAGGTGCGCGAGCTCGCGCGCCTCGCCGCGCAGGCGCTTGGCCGGCGTAGCGGCGGCGACGCGCGTGCGCACGCCGTCGAGACGGCTGCGGCGCAGGCGCAGGCCGACGGCGACTGCCTGGCCGAGACGCTGGGCGAGTTCGTCGACGCGCTGAAACGCCAGTTCCAGGCGGCGCCGGGGGGAAACGAGGCGCGCCGCGAGTTGCCGCAGCTCGCGCTGCCGCGAGCTGAGCGCGCGGACCTGGCCGGTGCGCAGGCGGCGCGCGAGTTCGGCGACCCGTCGGCGCGCGGCGCCGACATCCGGCGAGACCAGCTCGGCGGCGGCCGAGGGCGTCGGCGCGCGCAGGTCGGCGGCGAGGTCGGCAATCGTGAAATCGACCTCGTGGCCGACCGCGCTGACCACGGGCACGGCCGCGGCGCGGATGGCCCGCGCGACGGATTCCTCGTTGAACGCCCACAGGTCTTCGAGCGACCCGCCGCCGCGGCCGACGATCAGCACGTCGCATTCGCCGCGGGCGCTGGCCCGCTCGATCGCCCGCACGATGGACGGCGCGGCGGTTTCGCCCTGCACGGCAGTGGGGTAGACGATCACGGGGGTGCCGGGGCAGCGGCGTGCGAGGACGTTGATGATGTCGCGCACGGCTGCGCCGCTCGGCGAAGTAACCACGCCGATGGCGCGGGGCCAGGCAGGCAGCGGCCGTTTGTGCTCGGCGGCGAACAGGCCTTCGGCGTCGAGCTTGCGCTTGAGCGCCTCGAAGCGTGCGCTGAGCAGGCCGTCGCCGGCGACCTCGAGCGTCTCCACGATCAGCTGGTAGTCGCCGCGCGCCGGGTAGAGGCTGACCCGCGCGTAGATCTGCACGTGCAAGCCGTTTTCCGGCCGCGCGCGCAGGCCGATGACGCGATTGCGAAACATCGCGCAGCGGACCTGCGCGGTGTCGTCCTTGAGCGAGAAGTAGATGTGGCCGGAGGCAGGACGGGCGAGGTTCGACATCTCGCCCTCGACCCAGACGAAACCGAGACCGTGCTCTAGTACCGCGCGCGCCCTCTCGTTCAGCTGCGAGACACTGTAGATGTCGCGCAAGCCATTGCCCTGGCGGGAGTTTTCCCGGCGTGTCCTGGCCATGTCGTAGTCTGCGCGGCGTTTACCGCGGCAGGCGTAAGCCCCTATAATTGCCGGCTTCCATTCTAAACGGATGCCCGCCCCCGATGCGCGTCGCCGACGAAGGCCTCACTTTCGATGATGTGCTGCTGCTGCCGGATTATTCCGAAATCCTGCCGCGGGAAGCCGATCTGCGCACCCGCCTGACCCGCGACATCGAGCTGCGCATCCCGTTGCTGTCGGCGGCGATGGACACCGTGACCGAATCCCGTCTCGCCATCGCCATGGCCCAGGAAGGCGGCATCGGTATCATTCACAAGAACATGAGTCCGGCCGAGCAGGCACTGCAGGTGCGTTCGGTCAAGAAGTTCGAAAGCGGCGTCATTCGCGATCCGATCACGACCACGCCCGATGCGAGCATCGGCGACGTGCTCGCGCTGACGCGCGCGCAGGGCATCTCCGGCGTGCCGGTGGTCGACGGCGGCAAGCTGGTCGGCATCGTGACCAGCCGCGACCTGCGTTTCGAGACGCGCTTCGACGCGCCGGTCCGCGAGATCATGACGCCGCAGGGGCGCCTGGTCACGGTCGGCGAGGACGCCGAGAAGGACGAGGTCATCGGCCTGCTGCACAAGCATCGCATCGAGAAGGTGCTGGTGGTCAACGACGACTTCGAGCTGCGCGGCATGATCACGGTCAAGGACATCCAGAAGTCCGACGAATTTCCCTACGCGTGCAAGGATTCCGACGAACGCCTGCGCGTCGGTGCCGGTGTCGGCGTCGGTGAAGGTACCCACGAGCGCGTCGCCGCGCTGGTCGAGGCCGGCGTCGACGTCATCGTCGTCGATACCGCCCACGGACATTCACGTGGCGTCATCGACACCGTGCGCTGGATCAAACAGCACTACCCGGATACCCAGGTCATCGGCGGCAACATCGCGACGGGCGACGCTGCCGAAGCATTGATGCAGGCGGGCGCCGACGCCGTCAAGGTCGGTATCGGGCCCGGTTCGATCTGCACCACGCGTATCGTCACCGGTATCGGTGTGCCGCAGATCACGGCCGTGTCCAGCGTTGCCGCGCGCCTCGAAGGTACCGGTCTGCCGCTCATCTCTGACGGCGGCATCCGCTACTCGGGCGACATCGCGAAGGTCCTCGTGGCGGGTGCCTGGAGCGTGATGATCGGTTCGCTGTTCGCCGGTACCGAAGAGGCGCCGGGCGAAGTCGAGCTCTACCAGGGCCGTTCCTACAAGTCGTATCGCGGCATGGGCTCGCTCGGCGCGATGGCGCAGAAGCACGGTTCATCGGATCGCTACTTCCAGGAGAGCGGCGAGATCGAGAAGCTGGTGCCGGAGGGCATCGAGGGCCGCGTTCCCTACAAGGGACCGTTGCGGGCCGTGGTGCACCAGATGGTCGGCGGCCTGCGCGCGGCGATGGGCTACACCGGTTGCCGCGACATCGCGGAGTTCCGCTCCAAGCCGCAATTCCTGCGGGTCACCGCGGCGGGCGTGCGCGAGAGCCACGCCCACGACGTGCAGATCACCAAGGAAGCGCCGAACTACCGTCTCGACTGACCCTCGCGCGACGGCGGCGACCCCACGGCGCCCAGGCGCGCGGTAAAGGCCTGCCCGGCGCCCCCCGTGTGCGCGCCGCCCCGCCCGCCAACCCGGAGTCGCCCGCAATGACCTCCGCAGCAGAACTTCCCCAACGCCCGGTGCCCGGCCCATGAACGCCTCCCCCGATCTTCATGCCGACCGTATCCTGATCCTCGACTTCGGTTCGCAGTACACCCAGCTCATCGCGCGCCGCATCCGCGAGGCACAGGTCTACTGCGAGATCCGTCCCTACGACATCGACGCCGCCGAGCTGGCCGCTTTCGGTGCGCGCGGCGTGGTGCTCTCGGGCGGGCCCGAGTCGGTCAATGCCAACGCCGAGTTTCGCGCGCCGGACGCGGTGTTCTCGCTCGGCGTGCCGGTACTCGGCATCTGCTACGGCATGCAGACGATGGCGCTACAGCTCGGTGGGCGGGTCGAGGCCTCCGCCGAGCGTGAATTCGGCTACGCGCGGGTGCGGGCACGCGGGCACTCGACGCTCCTGCGCGATATCCAGGATCTGAGCAACGAGGCGGGTCATGGCCTGCTCGACGTCTGGATGAGCCACGGCGACCACGTCACCGACCTGCCACCCGGGTTCAAGCGCATCGCCTCGACCGACAGCGCGCCGATCGCGGGGATGGCGGACGAGGCGCGCGGATTCTACGGGCTCCAGTTCCACCCCGAAGTCACGCACACCCACCAGGGCCAGGCGATCATCAACCGTTTCGTGCACGAGATCTGCGGCTGCGGGTCGCTGTGGACGCCGGCCAATATCGTCGCCGACAGTGTCGCGCGGGTGCGTGCGCAGGTCGGCGAGGACCGCGTACTGCTCGGCCTTTCGGGCGGTGTCGATTCCTCCGTCGTCGCCGCCCTGCTGCACGAGGCGATCGGTCCACGTCTGACCTGCGTGTTCGTCGACAACGGCCTGTTACGCCTCAACGAATCTGCCGACGTCATGCGCACCTTCGCCCAGCACATGGGCGTCGACGTACGCCTCGTGGACGCCGGCGAGCAGTTCCTCGGCGCGCTCGCGAGTGTCGATGACCCGGAAGAGAAACGCAAGGTCATCGGCCGCACCTTCATCGAGGTGTTCGAGGTCGAGGCGGCCAAGCTCGAGGGTGTGCGCTGGCTGGCGCAGGGCACAATCTATCCTGACGTGATCGAATCGGCTGCGGCCTCGACCGGCAAGGCCCACGTGATCAAATCGCACCACAACGTCGGTGGTCTGCCCGAGAACATGCGCTTCGAGCTGGTCGAACCCTTGCGCGAGCTGTTCAAGGACGAGGTGCGCCGCGTGGGCGTCACCCTCGGCCTGCCGCCGGAGATGGTGTACCGGCACCCCTTCCCGGGGCCGGGGCTGGGCGTGCGCATACTGGGCGAGGTGCGCGCGGAGTATGCCGAGATCCTGCGCCGCGCCGACGCGGTGTTCATCGACGAGCTGCGCCGCCACGGCCTCTACGACAAGGTCAGCCAGGCCTTCGCCGTGTTCCTTCCGGTGCGCTCTGTCGGCGTCCAGGGCGATGCACGCAGCTACGAGTACGTGGTCGCGTTGCGCGCCGTCGAGACGGTCGATTTCATGACCGCGCACTGGGCCCACCTGCCCTATGATTTCCTCGATCTCGTTTCGCGCCGCATCATCAACGAGATCGGCGGCGTCTCGCGCGTGGTCTACGACATCTCCGGCAAACCGCCGGCGACGATCGAGTGGGAATGACGCCGTGGCGCGCCCCGCCGGGCGCTTCGCGGTGGTGCATCGGCGCGGTGGTTGCGGGCTGCCTGGGGACGATTGCCGCGCCGCCGGTGGCTGCGAGCGAGACGGGACCGGTGTGTACCGACCGGCCGACCCGTGCCAACGCCGTGTGCACGGTGCCCGCCGGGCGTGTGCAGGTGGAGGCGGACGCCGTGTCCTACACGCGCGACACGGGTGGCGGCGTCACCAGCGAGACGCTCGCCGCCGCGGCGGTCGTGCTCAAGCGCGGCATCGACGCGCGCTCCGACGTCGAACTCGGTTGGACCGCGTGGCAGGAAAGCGAAATCGATACCGGCACGCGCCGTGCGCGCACCGGGGGGATCGGCGATCTCGTGCTGCGGTACAAGCGCCGCCTGACGTCCGGCGACGCCGCGATCGGCGTTTCCGCCATTCCTTACGTCAAGCTGCCGAGTGCGCCCGCGGGCATCGGTAACGAGCGCCTCGAGGGCGGCCTGATCCTGCCCGTCAGCCTGGGCCTGCCCGGCGGCGTCGGCCTGACCCTGGGCCCCGAAATCGACCTGCTCGCCGAAGCCGACGGCAGTGGTACGCGGATCAACCTCACCAACCTGGTCAACTTGAGCCGCAGCTTTGGCCGGCTTACCCTCTACGCCGAGTACTGGACTGCCAATGATTTCGCCGCCGAGATCGACGGCGACCAGAGTTCGGCAGACGTTGCTGCCTCGTGGTTGTTCACGCCGGACTTCCAGGTCGACGCCGGTGCCAATTTCGGCCTCGACGAGCAGTCCCCCGACTACCAGGTGTATCTCGGTGTCGCCAAGCGCTTCTGAAACGCCGCTCGCGGCAGAGGACCAACGCTGGATGCGCGAGGCGCTCGCCGTTGCGGCGGCCGCCGAGCGCTGCGGTGAGGTGCCGGTCGGCGCGCTGGTGGTCGATGACGGGGTCGAGATCGCGCGTGGTCACAACCGCTGCATCCTCGACAGCGACCCGACGGCGCACGCCGAGATCGTGGCGCTGCGCGCCGCGGCCGCCGCGCGCGGCAACTACCGGCTGCCGGGTGCGACCCTCTACGTCACGCTCGAACCCTGCGCGATGTGTGCCGGGGCGATCGTCCACGCGCGCATCGCGCGGGTCGTGTATGCCACGCCGGATCCGCGCGCCGGCGCCGCGGGCAGCGTCATGGACGTGCTCGGCCATGCCGCGCTCAACCACCACCCCCGCGTGCACGGCGGCGTCGAGGCGCCAGCGGCGGCCCGGCTGTTGACCGATTTCTTTCGCGCGCGGCGTATCCGGCCGGTGACATGACGCTGCCCGAAGCTCCCACGCAGGCGGCGCTCGAGCGCGCCGCACGCATGCTCGGCGAACTGCTTGCCGAGCGCGGCTGGCGCGCGGCGACCGCCGAATCGTGTACCGGCGGCTGGATCGCGCAGGCGATCACCGCCATCGCCGGCAGCTCGGACTGGTTCGACGGCGGTCTGGTGACCTATTCCAACCAGGCCAAGATCGAACTTCTCGGTGTCGACCCCATGCTGCTCGAACGCTACGGCGCAGTCAGCGCCGAGGTCGCCGCGGCGATGGCCGAGGGTGCGCTGCGCCGGCTCGGTGCGGATCTCGCCTGCGCCGTCACCGGCGTCGCCGGCCCCGGTGGTGGCAGTGCCGCGAAGCCGGTCGGTACGGTGTGGTTCGGATTCGCCCGCGCCGGCGTCGCCACGCGCACGCTGACGCATTGCTTCCCCGGCGACCGCCGCGCGGTGCGAGCGCAGAGCGTGGCCGTGGCGCTGGAGGAACTGGCCGCGCAGGCGGGCTGAGGCAGTGGCGCGGCTGTTCTTCGCGCTGTGGCCGGACGAGGCCACGCGCGACGCGCTCGCAAAGGCCGCAGCGCACGTCGATGTGCGCGAGGGACGCCGGGTGCGCCCGGCGAATCTGCACCTGACGCTGGCCTTCCTGGGCAACGTGCCGGCTGCGGCGCAGGCGGCCCTGATGGCGGGCGAGCCGGCGTCGGCGGCGGCTGCGTTCACGCTCGACGTGGGGCTCGCCGGGTGGTGGCGGAACAGCCGCGTGGCCTGGCTGGCGCCGCTCGAGGAGCCGCTCGCGCTGCATGCGCTGCAGGCTGCCTTGAGCGATGCGGCCGACGCGGCCGGGTTGCCCGTCGAGCGCCGGCCGTACCGCCCCCACGTGACCATCGCGCGGCATGTCCGGCGCGCGCCGCGCAGCCTCGAGGCGTTCGAAGTTCGTTGGCAAGTTACTGATTTCGCGCTCGTCGAGTCGCTCCGGGGCGCCGCCGGTGCAGACTACGAAGTACGCCGCCGCTGGCCGCTCGCGAGCCGCGGCCACAATTAAACGGAGGGGGCATCTATGCGATAATCCGGCCGCGCTGGACCTCCCACCCATCACCCGAAAAGAGGCATGAAAATGGACGAGAACAAGCAGAAGGCGCTGGGAGCGGCGCTGTCCCAGATCGAAAAGCAATTCGGCACCGGATCCATCATGCGCATGGGAGACCGCGGCGCGGTGCCCAATGTCGAGGTCGTCTCGACCGGCTCGCTCAGCCTCGACATCGCACTCGGTGTCGGTGGCCTGCCGCGCGGGCGCGTGATCGAGATCTACGGTCCCGAATCGTCGGGTAAGACGACCCTCGCCCTGCACGTCGTCGCACAGGCCCAGCAGCTCGGCGGCACGTGCGCGTTCGTCGATGCCGAGCACGCGCTCGACCCGCAGTACGCCGAGCGCCTGGGGGTCGATGTCTCGGAGCTGCTCGTCTCGCAGCCGGACACCGGCGAGCAGGCCCTGGAGATCACCGACATGCTGGTACGCTCGGGTGCGGTCGACGTCATCGTCGTCGACTCGGTCGCGGCGCTGACGCCGAAGGCCGAGATCGAAGGCGAGATGGGCGACAGCCACGTCGGCCTGCAGGCGCGCTTGATGTCGCAGGCACTGCGCAAGCTGACGGGCAACATCAAGCGCTCGAATACGCTGGTCATCTTCATCAACCAGATTCGCATGAAGATCGGCGTCATGTTCGGCAGCCCCGAGACGACGACCGGCGGCAACGCGCTCAAGTTCTACGCCTCGGTGCGTCTCGATATCCGCCGCATCGGCTCGCTCAAGCGCGGCGACGAGATCATCGGCAACGAAACGCGCGTCAAGGTGGTCAAGAACAAGGTCGCGCCGCCGTTCCGCCAGGCGAACTTCGACATCCTCTACAACCAGGGCATTTCGCGCGAGGCCGAGATCATCGAGCTCGGCGTCGAGCACAACCTCATCGACAAGACCGGGGCGTGGTACAGCTACAAGGGCGATCGCCTTGGCCAGGGCAAGGAGAACGTGCGCCAGTATTTCAAGGAGCACCCCGAGACGGCGCAGGAAATCGAGGCCGCAATACGTGCCCAGACGCTGGTCACGCCGGCGCAGGTGGCCGATGACGAGGATGCAGCGGCCGAGGAGGCGGAGGCCTGAGCGACACCGGCGTCCGCGAAGCCGAGGAGCTGGCGGTGGCGGCGCTGGCGCGCCGCGAGCACAGCCGCCGCGAGCTCGAACGCAAGCTCGGCGCACGCGGCCTCGATGGCGCCGTCATCGAGGCCGCGCTGAACGATCTCGCCGGCCGAGGCCTGCAGGACGACGGCCGCTTCGCAGCCAGCTACGCGCGGTCCCGGGCCGCGCGCGGCTTCGGACCGCGGCGCATCGTCGCCGAGTTGCGCGAGCGCGGTATCGACGGAGCGGCACTTGCCGTCGCCCTGGATGCCGTCGAAGTCGATTTCCGCACGCTCGCGCGCGAGGTGCGCGAGCGCAAGTTCAGTCACCCGCCGCAATCGTTGCCCGAGCGGGCCCGGCAGACGCGCTTCCTCGAGTATCGCGGCTTCGAGGCCGATCACATTCGCCACGCATTGGAACACACGACAGACGATGAAGACTTCTGACATCCGCCAGGCCTTCCTCAGCTACTTCGAGGAGCAGGGGCATACCATGGTCGAGAGCAGCTCGCTGGTGCCGGCGAACGATCCCTCACTGCTGTTCACCAACGCGGGCATGGTGCAGTTCAAGGACGTGTTCCTGGGCCTCGAGGATCGCGGTTTCCGCCGCGCGGCCTCGTCGCAACGCTGCGTGCGCGCGGGCGGCAAGCACAACGATCTCGACAACGTCGGCTACACCGCGCGCCACCACACCTTCTTCGAAATGCTCGGCAATTTCAGTTTCGGCGAGTACTTCAAACGCGAGGCGATCGGGTTTGCGTGGGAACTGCTGACCGGTCGCTTCGGCCTGCCGCCTGACCGGCTGTGGATTACCGTGTTCGAGGACGACGACGAGGCGGCCTCGATCTGGCTCGACGAGATCGGCGTCGATCCGGCGCGATTCTCGCGCTGCGGCGAGAAGGACAACTTCTGGATGATGGGCGATACCGGCCCGTGCGGGCCGTGTTCGGAGATTTTCTACGATCATGGCCCCGAGATTCCCGGCGGACCGCCCGGCAGCGCCGACGCCGACGGCGATCGCTACATCGAGATCTGGAACCTCGTGTTCATGCAGTACGAGCGTACCGGCGACGGTGAGCTCAAGCCGATCCCGCGGCCGTCGGTCGATACCGGCATGGGCCTCGAACGCATCGCCGCGGTTCTCCAGGGGGTGCATGACAACTACGACATCGACCTGTTCGCCAACCTCATCGCGGCCGTCCGCGCCGAGGTCGATGGCGAGGTTTCCGAGCCCGCCTCGCTGCGCGTGATCGCCGATCACATCCGTTCCTGCGCATTTCTCGTACTCGACGGCGTGCTGCCGTCCAACGAGGGGCGCGGCTACGTGCTGCGACGGATCATCCGGCGCGCCCTGCGGCATGGCCACAAGCTCGGTATCCAGGGCAGCTTCTTCCACCGCCTCGTTGCGCCGCTCGCCGCCGAGATGGGCGACGCTTACCCGCAACTCGTCGAGCGTGCCGAGGCAGTCGCCGCGACACTCGCACAGGAAGAGGCACGCTTTGCCGAGACGCTCGACCAGGGCATGCGTATCCTCGAAGCGAGCATCGCCGGGCTGTCTGGCAAGACGATCCCGGGCGAGGTGGTCTTCCAACTCTACGATACCTACGGCTTTCCCTACGATCTCACGGCCGACATCGCCCGCGAGCGCGGCCTCGAACTCGATACCGCCGGCTTCGACACGGCGATGCAGGCGCAGCGCGAGCGCGCGCGGGCGGCCAGCCATTTCGGCAACGTCGATACCACGCACGCGATCAGCGGCGAGGCGCTCGCCGCGCTCGGTCACGAGCAGGTCTTCAGCGGTTACGAGACGACGCGAGACCGCGGCAAGGTGCTCGGCATCTTCGTCGAAGGGCGCGCCGTCGATGCCCTGACCGCGGGAACCACCGCCGCGATCGTGCTCGACCGTACACCCTTCTACGCCGAATCCGGTGGCCAGGTCGGCGACCGCGGCGAGCTCGTCGCCGGGCAGGCACGCTTTGCCGTCGGCGACACGCGCAAGCAGGGGGGGCTGTTCCTGCACCTCGGCAAGCTCACCGAAGGCTCGCTCAAGCGGGGTGAAGCAGTAGACGCGCGCGTCGAGGACCCGCGCCGCGAGGCGACCCGCCTCAACCATTCCGCGACGCACCTGCTGCACGCCGCGCTGCGGCGCGTCCTCGGTGAGCACGTCGAGCAGAAGGGCTCACTCGTCGACGACGAGCGCCTGCGCTTCGATTTCTCCCATCCGCAGCCCGTCGGCAGCGAGGAAATCGCCGAGATCGAACGCATCGTCAACCGCGAGATCCGCCGTAATCACGCCGTCGAGGCTCGGCTGATGTCCTATCCGGATGCCATCGAGGCCGGCGCGCTCGCGCTGTTCGGTGAGAAGTACGGGGACGAGGTGCGCGTGCTGGCGATGGGGGATTTCTCCGTCGAGCTGTGCGGCGGCACCCACGTCGCGCGGACCGGCGATATCGGGGCTTTCAAGGTCGTCTCCGAGTCGGGTGTGGCCTCGGGCGTGCGGCGCATCGAGGCCATCACCGGCGAGGCGG
>JAUIFX010000043.1 GCA_030429865.1 Gammaproteobacteria bacterium
GCTCGAGCATTTCCTTGCCGCCCACGCGCGCAAGACGGGTGCGGCGAGGAAGCGTTTCGCCCCCGACGCGGTCGCCTACCTCGCGGGCGCCGCCTGGCCGGGCAACATCCGCCAGCTGGTCAACGCCGTCGAACTGTGCGCAACCCTGACCAAGGGCGACATCATCCCGTTGCAGATGGCGCAGAAGGCCCTGCGCGAAGAACCGGCGCGCCTCAAGACATTGAAGGACGCGAAAGCGGAGTTCGAGCACAACTACCTGGTGAGCGTGCTGCGCATCAGCGAGGGCAACGTCGCCAACGCGGCACGTATCGCCGGCCGCAACCGTACCGAGTTCTACAAGCTGCTCAACCAGTACGACCTCGATCCGGCACGTTTCCGCGCCTCGGCGGTCGACAAGTAGCATCGCGCAGGACGAGAGGTGGGAGAACAGCCTATGAGCGATCGCATCACCGTCGAGGTCGAGGCCGATCTCGAAGACCTGGTCCCGGTATTCCTCGACAACCGGCACAAGGACGTGGTCCGTCTCGGTACACTGCTCGAGGCGGGCGACTACCCCGCGATTCGCAAGATCGGGCACAGCCTGAAAGGCGTCGGCGGCGGCTACGGTTTCGACCCGATCACCGATCTCGGTGCCGAGATCGAGACCGCCGCGCTCGCCGGCGACGCGGCGACGATTCGCGATGCCTGCGCACGACTCGCGGACTACCTGGACCGCGTGGACGTCGTGTTCACCGAATAGCACCGGGCCGGTTGTCGAGGATGGCGCTGGTGCCGGAGAAGTCCTTGCGTGCGGCGCGCTGCGGCGCGCGGACCGCACGATGCCGTTCGCGCAGGGCGGCGCGCCGGCAGTGGTCGCGCCGTCGTGGATGACCGGGCGGCCGGCGCCGGCCCGGTCGAGCGCGCGGCAGCGCCGTTTGCGCCTGGCCAGACTTCCTCGCTGTTCTTCTATTTCGTCGCCGGCGCGCTGGGCCTGTCGTTCCTCGCGACCCTGCTCGTGCTGGCCTGGAACAGCCTGATCCAGAGCGAATCGCGGGACTTCGCCTTCGACTCGATTTCGGTGCAGAACGCGGTCGAGGCCAATATCCGTACGGCCGACGCCGTGATCGACAACCTCGCCAGCTTCGTCGCTGCCGACCTCGCTGCGAATGACCGCTCGTTTGCCGACTACACCGCGCGCGCCCTGGGTCGCTACGACTTCATCCGCGGCCTCGCCCATGCACGCCTGCCGACGGTCGGCGGCGAACTCGAGCTGGTGCGTACGTCCGGCAACTTCGCGAGCGCGGCGCTGCGCGCGGTGATCGAAGACGAGCCGGGCGAACGTATCGTGCGCCAGGGCCTGGCCGGCGGCGATTCCGCGATGCCGCTGCTGCACGACCCGGCCGACGGCAGTCCCCGGCGGCTGTTCTTCCTGCGCGCGGTGACCGGCAGCGCGCTGGCGGAAGCGGCGGTCGAGTTCGTCGCGCTCGCCATCGACCTCGAACCGCTGGTCGACGCGATGACGGTCGATCCGGCGATCAGCATCGCCCTCTACACCGAGTCCGAGGGCGTCGCGGGCCGCCGCTTGGTCTACCTCAAGACGCCGCAGGCCCTGCCCCGGGGTGCGGTCGTCAACACGCTGGACAAGGACAGCATCGTGCGGCTCGGCGGCTTCTCGGTGCGCCTGATCACGACCAAAGACCTTTACTGGAGCCAGCTCGACAAGCACCTGGTGTTCGCGGCACTGGTGCTCGGTATCGGTGTGACGTTGCTGATGATCGCGCTCGCGCGGGCGAAGGACCTGCAGGCACGCGAGCTGCAGGCGCGTAACCGCGTCATCGAGCAACAGGTCCGGCAACAGACGCGGGAGTTGGCCGAGGCGCGCGACCAGGCGCTCGATGCCTCGCGCGTGAAGTCGGATTTCCTCGCCAGCATGAGCCACGAGATACGCACGCCGCTGAACGCCATCATCGGCATGGCCGAGTTGCTCGCGGAGACGCGTCTCGACGGCGAGCAGGCGCGCTACGTGGGCGTGTTCAAGAACGCCGGCGAGGCGCTGCTGAGCCTGGTCAACGACATCCTCGACCTGTCCAAGATCGAGGCGCAGCAACTGACCCTCGAGGCCATTCCCTTCGACCTCGAGGAGGTCGTCAACCAGGCGCTCGAAATCAACGTGATGCGAGCCGACGCCAAGCAGATCGAACTCGTTGCCGACATCGACGCAGGTCTGCCGGCCCGCCTGGTCGGCGACCCGGGACGGGTGCGCCAGATCGTGCTCAACCTGGTCGGCAACGCGATCAAGTTCACCGATAGCGGCCAGATCGTGGTCCGCGTGAACCGCGCGCCCGAGGGGCCGGACTTCGTGCGGGTCACGGTTGCCGATTCCGGCATCGGCATTCCGCCCGACAAGCTCGAGGCCATTTTCTCGACGTTTACCCAGGTCGATACCTCGACCACGCGCAAGTACGGCGGCACGGGCCTCGGGCTTGCGATCTGCAGGCGGCTCGTCGAGCTGATGGGCGGTCGCATCTGGGCCGAGAGCACGCCGGGTGAAGGGAGTCGTTTCCAGTTCGTGGTGCGGCTGCCGGATGCCGGCGACGCGGCCCGCGAACTCGTCGCGCCCGTCACCGTGCAGGGTGCGGCACTGATTGTCGAGGGCAACGCCGCCGCGGCGGAGGCACTCGCGGGCGTGCTCGAGGCTTACGGCATGCCGGCACAACGCTGCGCGAACGTCGAAGAGGTCCTGCAGGCGCGCGCGCAGGCGTCGCGCGATGCCCCCGCGCACGGGCTCGTGCTTGTGGACGGCGGAGACGACGGCATGCAGGCCCTGGCCGTGGTGCGTCGGCTGCGCGAGCGCGGTGACGATGTGCCGGTCGTCTGCCTGTTGCGTCCGGCGGTTCTGGCCCGCGGTATCGAGGCCCTGCGCGCTTTTCGCGCGGTGTCCCATCTCGCCAAGCCGGTGACGCGCACGCGCCTGCTGGAAGCCGTGCGCGAGGCCTGTACGTCCGCGCCGCCCGCGGCGCTCGCGGCGCACGGCGCGGAAGCAGCGAGCAGCACCGGAGCGCGCGTCCTGCTGGTGGAGGACAACCCGGACAACCGCATGCTGATCCGCGCCTATCTCAAGCAGACGCCCTATGACATCACGGAGGCCGAAAACGGCCAGCAAGCCGTGGATGCCGTCAAGCAGGCGCGCTTCGACCTCGTGCTGATGGACGTGCAGATGCCGGTCATGGACGGTTATGCTGCGACGCGTGCCATTCGCGACTGGGAACGCGAGCAGGGACGGGCGCCGGTTACCGTCCTCGCGCTGACCGCCAATGCGGTCAAGGAGGACGTCGAACGCAGCCTGGCGGCGGGCTGCGATGCGCACCTGACCAAGCCGATCAAGAAGCGCGTGCTGCTCGAGGCGCTGGCCGCGCACCTGCCGGCAGGCGAGGCCTGAGCGCAGTGGCGCACGGTGTCACCCAGCGGCGACACCCGGCCCGGTCCGTGACGGGTGTCGAATGCCGCACCGGGGCGCACGCGGGGGGCCGGTCAGCGCTGGAGAAAAGAGGCTAATTTATTGATCTTTAAATAAATCTCATCCATTCGCGATGAGCCGTCCGCATCCACCCAGGTCGCGTTTCGACGCTGGCATGTGGATTGCTTGGACCCCTGGTAAGAGGACGGGCGCGCAGACGCCACAACGGACGTCCCGAAAAACAAGCGACAACGACGGCACTACCAGACAGGCACGACGACATGTTTCGAATCTTCCGGCATTACGTTCCCAAGACGCTGGTCCTGCTCGGACTCGCCGAAATCCTCATCCTGTTCGTCTCCATCTACCTCGGCGCGAGCTTCGATGCGAGCACCGGTGGCGAACTTGCGGTGCCGCGCGAAGACGCCCTGCCACTGTGGTCCCAGGCGCTCGTGTTTGCCGCCGCCATCGTTCTCGGCATGACCGCGATGGGGCTCTACGACCGCGACCAGCACGGGCGCCCCGGTGCCGTGATGCTGCGTCTCGGCCTCAGCTTCGTGTGCGGATTCGTGGTGATGGGAACGCTCTACCTCGTGGTGCCGGGGCTGATGGTCGGTGGTTCCATCTTCGCCACGGCCCTGGTCTGCTCGTTCATCGGCATCGCGAGCTGCCGCCTGATCTGCGCCGCCAGCGACGAGGTCGAGCGCGCCGTGCGTGTGCTGGTGCTCGGTGCCGGCGAGCGCGCCAAGCAGATCGAGAATCTCGAGCGCAGCAGCGGCCAGGGCAATATCCGCATCGTGGGCTTCGTCGCCTGCGAGAAAGGGCCGTCGGCCGTCGCGGGCCAGGCCATCATGACGCTCGCCGAGGACACCAGCCTGCGTGCACTGGCCGAGGAACTCGACGTCGACGAGATCGTCGTGGCCATCGACGATCGGCGCAAGAGCCTGCCGGTCGACCAGATCCTGGAATGCAAGATGTACGGCATCCGGATCTTCGAAGCGGCTGATTTCCTCGAGCGGCAGCTCGGCAAGATCCGTCTCGATACGCTGCACCCGAGCAACGTGATTTTCGCCGACGGTTTCACCCAGGCGGTCATCAAGCTGACCGAGAAGCGCATTCTCGACATCCTCGCCTGCATCGTCCTGCTGGTCGTCGCCGCGCCGGTGATGCTGGTCACGGCCGTGGCCATCTTCCTCGAAAGCGGCGGTCCGGTGCTCTACCGCCAGGACCGCGTCGGGCGCCGCGGGAAGGTGTTCACCCTCTACAAGTTCCGCAGCATGCGCCAGGACGCCGAGGCCGGCGGGGCGGTATGGGCGCGCCAGAACGACACCCGCGTGACGCGCGTCGGCGCGTTCATCCGCAAGACGCGCATCGACGAGCTGCCGCAGCTGTTCAACGTCTTCACCGGCGACATGAGCTTCGTCGGTCCGCGTCCCGAGCGGCCCGAATTCGTTGCCGAACTCGCGCGCTCGATTCCCTATTACGACCTGCGACACTACGTCAAGCCGGGGATCACCGGTTGGGCGCAGATCCTCTATCCCTACGGCGCGTCAATCAACGATGCGCGCGAGAAGCTGCAGTACGACCTCTACTACCTCAAGAACTACAGCATCTTCCTCGACATCAACATTCTCCTCCAAACCGTGCAGGTGATACTCTGGGGCAAGGGCGCGCGCTGAGGCGCCGCCGTGCCTGCGCGAGTTCCCCGGCGCGCCGCGCGGTGGTGGCTGCCGCTGCGCGCGACCGCGCCATGAGAATCACACGGACGAGTAGGGCATGACCACGTTCGCCATGATCGCGGGCTGGGGCGGGGCCGTCGCATTCGCGGTGCTCGGCGTGCTCGTGCTGTTCGCGCCCAGCCGCTCGTCGGTCGCGCGCCTGCTGGTCGTCGCGTGCGCCGGCAGCGCCGCCTGGTTTGCCGCCAACGCGCTCTACCAGGGCGTCGCCGAGGACAGCCTGCTGTCACTGTCCTGGCTGCAGTGCCTCGAGATCCTGCGCGACGGCTTGTGGCTCCTCTTCCTGTTCAGGCTTCTCGAGCGGGCCGCCGGCGACGGCTACCGGCAGCGGCTGCGCCTTGCCGCCGTACCGGTCGTGGCCCTGCTCGTCGTACTCCTGGGAACGTTCGCCGCACCCTACACGGCCGGGCAGCTGTTCGATGCCGATCCGGCCCAGGTGCGCAAGTTCTACCTCGCCGGGTTGCTCGCGGTCGCCGTGGTCGGACTCGCCCTGACCGAACAGCTGTTCCGCAACACCTCGCGCGGCGCGCGCTGGGCGCTGAAGCACCTGTGCATCGGCGTCGCGTTCATTTTCGCGTTCGATTTCTACCTCTACGCCGACGCGGTGCTGTTCAACCGTCTCGACCCGACGCTGTGGTCGGCACGCGGGATCATCAATGCCCTGGCGGTACCGCTGATCGCGATCTCGGCCTCGCGCAACCGCGAATGGGACCTCAACGTGTTCGTCTCGCGCCGCGTGGTGTTCCACGGCGTGACGCTGATCGCGGCCGGCATCTACCTGATGATCATGGCCGCGGCCGGTTACTACATCCAGGCATTCGGCGGCGAGTGGGGGCGCGCGCTCAAGATCGCTTTCCTCTCGGCCGCTGTCCTGATCCTGGTCAGCCTGTTCCTGTCGCTGCAGCTTCGCTCGCGCGTGCGCATGTTCCTGGCCAGGCACTTCTATCGCAACAAGTACGAATACGGCGAGGAATGGCTCAAGTTCACCCACGCGTTGTCGCGCACCGATCTCGCCCCCGATTCGCTCAACGGTACGATACTCAATGCGATTGCCGATATCGTCGACAGCCCGGGTGGGTTGATCTACCGCAAACTGCCGTCGGGCGGTTTCGCGATCGCGGCGCGGCTCGCGATGTACGATGGGTGCAACGAGGAGCTCCCCGCGGGGGCGCCGTTCCTCGCCGAACTGCAGGAGCGTGACGAGGTGTGGGAAGTCGCCGGTGGAGAAGGGCTGGACGAGGTGCAGCGCGACATCATGCCGCCCTGGCTGCTCGCCCTGCCGCGTCTTGCCCTGATCGTGCCGGTGGTCTACGGCAACGAACTGCTGGCTTTTCTCGTGCTGGCCCAGCCGCGTAGCAACCAGGGTATAGACCACGAAGATCGCGAGCTGCTGAAGACTGTCAGCCGGCAGGCGGCGAGCTATCTCGCGCTGTTGCGCGCGACCGACGCGCTGTCCGAAGCGCGCCAGTTCGAGACGTTCAACCGGCTCTCGGCGTTCCTCGTCCACGATCTCAAGAACGTGGTGGCGCAGCTGTCTCTGATCACGCGCAATGCCGAGCGCCACGGGCGCAATCCCGAATTCGTTGCCGATGCGTTCAACACCGTGACCGACGCCGTCAACAAGATGAACGGCATGCTGGCGAGCCTGCGCCAGATGCAGGCCGAGGTCGAAACCGACGATATCGTCGATCTCGCCGCACTGGCGCATGCCGCGGTGAAGAACAAGCAGGATGCCGAACCCCGGCCGTGCGTAGCCGGCAGCGCGCCGGGCGGCCTCGCGGTGCGGGCCTCGCGCGAGCGCCTGCTGGCAGTCATCGAGCATCTCGTGCAGAACGCGATCGAGGCGACCCCGGCGGATGGGCGCGTGACACTGGCGATCGAAGCGCACGGGCGCGAAGCGCGCCTGCGCATAGACGACACCGGGTGCGGCATGGACCGCGAGTTCATCAACACGCGCCTGTTCAAACCGTTCGACACGACCAAGGGCAAGGCCGGCATGGGTATCGGCGCCTACGAGAGCCGGCACGTGGTGTCCTCGATGGGCGGCGAGCTGCGCGTCGAGAGCGAGCCCGGGGTGGGCTCATGTTTCACCATCGTGTTGCCACTGGCGTCCGAGCATGTCGCCGCGGCGGCAGCACCCGAGATTGCGGAGGCTTGATGGCGAAGAGCAGTTTATTGATCGTCGATGACGACCCGGGTCTGCAGAAGCAGCTCCGCTGGTGTTTCGAAGACTATGACGTCACCGTGGTCGGCGACCGCGAGGAGGCGCTGGCCGCGATGGCGAGCAAGCCCGCGGCCGTGGTGACGCTCGATCTCGGCCTGCCGCCGGACCCCGCCAATGCGTCGGAGGGGCTGCGTGCGCTCGACGAGATCCTCGAACTCGCGCCGCGCACCAAGGTCGTCGTGGTGACCGGTAACGACGACCGCGAGGTCGCCGTGCGCGCCGTCGCCCAGGGCGCCTACGATTTCTACGAGAAGCCGGTCGATCCCGACGTGCTGCGCCTCATCGTCGAGCGCGCTTTCCGCCTGCGCGAACTCGAGGAGGAGAACGAGCGGCTCGTGCGCGAAGCGTCCACGCCGTTGAGCGGGGTCATCGCCGGCAGCGACGCGATGGAGGAAGTGTGCCGGCGGATCGAGAAAATCGGTCCGACCAACGTCACCGTGCTGCTGCTCGGCGAGAGCGGCACCGGCAAGGAGGTCCTCGCGCGCGCGCTGCATTCGCTGAGCGACCGGCGCGAGCAGGATTTCATCGCCATCAACTGTGCCGCCATTCCCGAGACGCTGCTCGAGAGCGAACTCTTCGGTTACGAGAAAGGCGCGTTCACCGGCGCTGCCAAGCAGACCCGCGGCAAGCTCGAATTCGCCGACGGCGGCACCTTGTTCCTCGACGAGATCGGCGACCTGCCGGGACCCCTGCAGGCCAAGCTGCTGCGTTTTCTGCAGGAGCGCGTGATCGAGCGCGTCGGCGGGCGCGAGGAGATTGCCGTCGACACGCGCGTCATCTGCGCCACGCACAAGGACCTGCGCGCGCTCATCAAGGACGGCGCGTTCCGCGAGGACCTGTTCTACCGTATCAGCGAGGTTGCGGTCACGATCCCGCCCTTACGCGAGCGTGTCGGCGACGTGGTCCTGATCGCGCGCGCACTGCTCGGCGCGTTTTCCGACCTGCATCGCGGCAAGATCAAGGATTTCAGCAAGGCTGCGATCCGCGCGATGGAGACCTACGAATGGCCGGGCAACGTGCGCGAACTCGAAAACCGGGTCAAGCGCGCCGTGATCATGGCCGACGGCAAACTGATCGAGCCGGCCGATCTCGAGCTCGAATCGAGCGCCGAGAACGAGATCATGACGCTGAAGGCCTGTCGCGAGCAGGCCGAGGAAAGCGCGCTCAAGCTCGCGCTCGCGGTGAGCGATGGCCAGGTCGGCCGCGCGGCCGAGATTCTCGACGTCAGCCGGCCCACGGTGTACCACTTGTTGCGCAAGTACAACGTCCAGAACTGAACGAAGAAGTGTCGTGAAATCAGAAAGTTGCCATCTGGCTGCGGCGTCTCTCGCGGCTTCTCGCGGGTGCCGCGGGCGGGTCCGGCGCTGGGTCTTGCGGCGGCCCGGCCGGTTTGCTGCGCGCGCGATTCAATGCCGCTGCGGTGGCGGCCGCTATGGTCGACAGCGCCGCGGCGGACGGCGAGAATTCGGCGGGATTGGCCGGGACGCTGTCCATTGCCTTGAAAGTTTCTTAATATTCGCAGATAACCCATTGACTACGATGGGGTGTTTTCCACCAAATGGCTTGGCTTCCAGGGGTCGGCGAAGACTCGTCGGGAGCGATTTCCGGGCCGACAACATCGGAGAGGGACGGGCATGAAAATCGAATCGTCGTTGGTCGGGCCGCGTTGGTCGCGCATCGCGGGGACGCTCTTCGCGGCGCTCCTGCTCACCGGTTGCAGCAGCCTCGACTGGTTGCCTTTCGTCGAAGGCCGGCCGGCCGCGCCGGACACCGCGCCGGGCGCCGAGGACTACACCTACATCATCGGGCCGGGCGACAGCCTCAACGTGTTCGTGTGGCGCAACCCGGAACTGTCGACCAACGTCGCGGTGCGCCCCGACGGCAAGTTCAGTACCTCGCTCGTCGAAGATCTCGAGGCCAGCGGCAAGACCCCCACGGAACTCGCGCGTGAGATCGAGACGGCGCTGGGCGAGTACATCCGCGACCCCCTGGTGACGGTGACCGTCGGCGGTTTCGTCGGCGAGTACGATCAGCAGGTTCGCGTGGTGGGCGAAGCGGCGCAGCCGCAGGCGATTCCCTACCGCAAGAACATGACCGCGCTCGACGCGATGATCGCGGTCGGTGGCCTGACCGAGTTCGCCGCCGGCAACCGCGCCTCGATCGTGCGCGGCAGCGGGGGCAGCCAGGAAGAGTACCGCGTGCGGCTCGAGGACCTGATCCGCGACGGCGACATCAGCGCCAACGTGCCGATGCAGCCGGGCGACATCCTGATCATCCCCGAGGCCTGGTTCTGAGTGACCGCCATGAGTGATTCAGCCCCGGTCCGGACGCACGCGCGATGAACGAGCAGATCCAGCTCGCGCGCCGCTACGTGCGCATGGTCTGGCCGCACCGCTGGTCGGCGCTGGCCCTGTCCCTGGTGATCTGCCTGACCGGCTGGATCTATGTCTACTACCTGCCGAACGTCTACGAAGTCCGGGCGAAGATCTTCGTCGACACGCAGTCGATGCTGCGGCCCCTGTTGAAGGGCCTCGCGATCGATACGAACGCGTTGACGAATACGGCCAATCTCATGCAGCGCACGCTGCTCACGCGGCCGAACATCGAGGAAGTCGCGCGCAAGGCCGATCTCGATCTGGAAGCCAAGACCGATCGCGATTTCGAGCTGCTCGTCGATTCGCTCGGCAAGCGGATCAAGCTGACCGGCACTTCGCGTGACAACATCTACGAGATCGCGTTCGAAGACACGCGTATCGACCGCGCCAAGCGCGTCGTCGACGAGTTGCTCAACCGCTTCCTCGAAAGCGCGCTGGGTTCGACACGCAAGGACACCGCCGCCACGCAGCGCTTTCTCGATGAGCAGATCCAGGAGTACGAGAAGCGCCTGGTCGAGGCCGAGGAGCGCCTCAAGGAGTTCAAGCAGCGCAACGTCGGCCGCATGCCGGGATCGGGCAATACCTACTTCGAAGACCTGGAACAGGCGCGGCAACGCCTCAAGCTGGCCGAACTCGAGATGCGCGAGGCACAGAACCGTGGCGACGTGCTGCGCCGCCAGCTCGAAGGCGAAGAGCCTGTGCTCGGCATCATGGGCGAGGATTTGAATTTCAACATGCCGACGTCCTCGCAGTACGACAGCCGCATCACCAAGCTCGAGGAACAGCTCGACCAGCTCAAGCTGCACTACACCGAGAAGCATCCCGACGTGGTGGGTATCAAAGAGCAGATCGAACTGCTGCAGCAGCGGCGCGAGGAAGAACTCGCGGAAATCGCCGCCAATCCCGTCTACCAGGCGGACATCGGTGCGCCAGCCGATCCGCTGCAGGGATCGGTCTACCAGGAAATGAACCTGGCAATGGCCCAGGCCGACGCCGAGGTCGCGGCGCTCGGCGCGCGTGTCGAGCAGTACCGCAAGGACGTCGAGGCGCTAGAGCGCGCGGTCGACACGATGCCCGAGATCGAAGCCGAGATGAAGCGCCTCGATCGCGATTACGGACTCAACAAGACGCAGTATGAAGAGCTGCTCAAGCGGCGCGAAGCTGCGCGCTTGTCCGAAGAGGCCGATTCGCAAGCCGACGACATCAAGCTCAAGGTGATCGAGCCGCCGCGTATTCCGCTCGCGCCGATCGGCCCCAACCGCGTGCAGTTCCTGTCGATGGTCCTGATCGCGGCGCTGGGCGCGGGTGCGGCGCTGGCCGTGCTGCTGTCCCAGATCAACCCGCGGTTCTATTCAAGCGAAGAACTCAAGGAAGTCGCCCAGCTTCCCCTGCTCGGCAGCGTCTCGCTCGTGTTCAGCCGTCGCCAGCAGACGGAGCGGCGCATGGAGCTGGCGATGTTCGCGGTGGTGCTGGTGGGCCTGTTCTCCATGTACGGCACGCTCGTTGCGCTCGATTCGATGCAGGTCGATCTGAACGCGAAGCTGCTCAACCTGATCGGTAAAGCGACATGAGTTCGATCGAACGCGCGATGCAGAAGCAGGCCGGCGAAGAGGCCGCGCCGGCGCCGGCGGACGACGCCGCGGACGCGAAACGGGCGCTCGAAGCCGATCCCGCCGCCAGCGACGCGGCTCCCACCGTCAGCGAAGCGGCCGGGGACGCGGCCGATAGCCAGGTCCCGCGCGAGCAGGCGCCGCCCGCCGCGGCCGAGCCCGCGCAGCGGCCTGCCGTCAGGCCCCACGAACTGCCGGCCTCGATGTCCGAGCCCGCCGAGCAGGCGCCGTCGACCCGCGACGACATGACCACGGGGTCGAGCACGCACCGCAATCACGTGGTGCTCGACTTCGAGCGCATGGCCGCCGCCGGTTTCCTGGTACCGGCGCAGGCAATGACGCGCGAGGCCGAGGAATTTCAGCGCATCAAGCGACGCCTGCTGGGCAACATGGTCCCCGGCGTCTACGCGAGCGAACGTCCGCCGAACCTGGTGCTCGTCACGAGTTCGGTGCCCGGCGAGGGCAAGACCTTCATCTCGGTGAACCTCGCGACCAGCATCGCGCTCGAGATTGACCGTACCGTGCTCGCCATCGATACCGACATCGTCAAGCGTGACATGAGCAAGGTCTTCGGCGTGGTCAACCGGCCAGGCCTGTTCGACCTGCTCGCCGGCGATTACGACCGTCTCGAGGACCTGCTCGTCCGTACCAGCATTCCCAACCTCACCGTGCTGCCGGCCGGCAACCGGCATCCACACAGCACCGAGATGCTGGCCAGCCAGCGCATGCGCGAGCTGGCCGACGAGATCGCGACGCGCTACAGCGATCGCGTCATCGTGTTCGATTCGCCCCCGGTGCTCGCGATGACGACGGCCACGGCCCTGGCGCCGCTGGTCGGGCAGATTGCCGTCGTCTGCGAAGCGGGCAGCACCAAGCACGAAACGATTCGTGAGACCCTGCATCGCCTCGAGGGTGTGCACGTGACGGGCGTCATCCTGAACAAGTCGAAGCAGGCGTATGCGACCGGGTACGATTACTATGGGTCCTATGGCAAGGTCCGCTAGCGACGTGCTGCGCGAGCAGCGGCCGCGCCCGCAGAAGGCGCGAGGCGCGATCCCGCGCGCCGGCAGCGCGGCGGGTGAACCGGGCGCGCGTACGGGGCCGGTGCATGCGACGGTGGCGCGGCGGGGTGGCGTCTTCGCCGGGCCGCCGGCGGACGGCGGGCGCCGGTATCGATGTGCCGGCGCGGCCGTGCTCGGCCTGTGGTCGCTGGCGGCCGCGGCCGGCGAATGGGATTTCACGCCGCGGCTGTCGATCGGCGAGACCTACACGGACAACGTACGGCTCGTGGAGGACGGTGAACGCGGCGACTTCATCACCACCATCACGCCCGGCATCTCGGTGCGGGGTGTCAGCCCGCGACTGTCGACGAGCATCGACTACAACCTGCAGCAATTGCTCTACGCGCACGAGACGCGTTTCGATTCGACCAATCACCAGCTGCAGGGCCTGGCCTCGGCGACGCTGATCGAGGACTGGTTGTTCTTCGACACGCAGAGCCAGGTATCGCAGCAGAACATCGACAGCCGGGGACGGATCACGAACAACAACCGGGGGCCCGATGGTAACCGCCGCGACGTCGTCTCCTACGAGTTCACGCCGCGGATCGAACATACGTTCGGCTCATGGTTCAACCTGTCCTCGAGCTACACGCACCAGACCCTGGACCAGAGCGGTGGCGCGACGGGCTTCGTCGGCGGCAACAGCAGCGTCGAAGAGGCCTGGCAGGTCAGCGTGGGATCGGGGCGGCGTTTCGCGCGCTTTCCCGTCCGCCTCACGACCCTGCATCGACAGGTCGACTTCGATGACGGCCGCAGCTTCGAGCTGAAGAGCTACAGCGGCGAGGGCTCCTACGTCGTCAATCGCAAGCTGCGGCTGACCGCGACGGGCGGCTACGACAAGAACACCTTCCCGACCAGTCGCGGAAACAACAGCGGCCCGTTCTGGACCGTGGGCGGCACCTGGACGCCGTCCGAGCGCACCACCCTGTCCGGCAACTGGGGTAATCGCTTCTTCGGAGATACGTTCAACGTCTCAGGCAGCCACCGCCGGCGCCGCCTGACTGTCAGCGGCAGCTACAGCGAGCAGGTCCAGACGGCCAACGAGTTCGAGCGCCAGCTGCTGCTCGTGCCGTTGCTCGACCCCCAGGGCCAGCCGATCTTCGACCCGGTGACCAGCAGCCAGATCCTGATTCCGCTCGAGGTGCCGACCGTCACCAACGACACCTTCCTGACCAAGCAGGTCAACGCGAGCATGAGTTACACCCTGCGTCACGGTGACATTGGCGTGCGCTTCTTCCAGTACGACCGCCTGTTCCAGGCCGGCAATTTCGACGAGCTGACCCGGGGCGCATCGCTGTCCTCCAACTGGCGGCTGAGCCCGCAGCTGAGCTGGTCGCTCAACCTTACCTGGCGGGCGAACGAGCGCAGCAACTCCGACATCGACGGGAATTTCTACACGCTGAACCCGGCTGTCCGCTACCGGCTCGGTCCTCACACGACGGCGCAGCTGCTCTACGAACTCACCTATAACGATGGCGTCGGACTGGGTCTCGGTGCCGGGGATCGTTACGTCGAGAACGCGCTGTCGGCGAACCTGGTGTTCAACCTCTAAGCCTGCCTCATGTACGAATCCTTCTTCGGCCTCACGGGTAAGCCTTTCACGCTCAACCCCGATCCGCGCTTCTTCTTCCGCAGCACCGGCCACAAGCGCGCGCTCGCCTACATGCGCTACGGCCTGCAGCAGGAGCAGGGCTTCATCGTCGTTACCGGCGATGTCGGCACCGGCAAGACGATGCTGGTCAACAATCTCTTTCGGGAGATCGAGGACCAGGCCCTGGTGGCGGCGAAGATCGTGTCGAGCAACGTGAAGGATGTCGACCTGCTGCGCCTGATTGCCGCCGAGTTCGACATGCCCTTCGAGCGCAGCTCGAAGGCGAGCCTGCTCCATCAGCTCGAGAACTTCTTCAAGACCTGCCGAGACGAGGGCAAGCGTGTCCTGCTGGTGATCGACGAAGTGCAGAACCTGCCGCGCTCGGCGCTCGAGGAGCTGCGCATGCTGTCGAACTTCGACTACCAGGGTATGCCGCTGGTGCAGAGTTTCCTGCTCGGTCAGCGCGAGTTCCGCGGCATCATGCGTGCACCGGGGCTCGAGCAGCTGCGCCAGCGCGTGATAGCCGCCTATCACCTGAAGCCCTTGTCGCATGAAGAGGTCAAGTCCTACATCGAGCATCGCATGCGCAAGGTCGGCTGGACCGACGACCCCAAAATCGAAGAAGGCGCGTTCGAGCGCGTCTTCGAGGCGACCGGCGGCGTACCCCGGCGCATCAATACCTTGTTCGACCGCGTGTTGCTGAACTGCTACCTGGACGAGGCGCACACGGTGACGCGCGAGTTGGTCGACGTCGTGTGCCGCGAGGTCGAGAGCGAGCAGGGCGAAGCGAGCGACGACGGCGTGGAGATGCGCGAGATTGCCAGCGAGCCGGAGACGGCGAACAGGACGCCGGCGGCGCGCACCGACGACAGCCCGCGCGAGGCCGAGGTCGAACTGCTCAAGCGTCAACTGCACGACATGCAGGCCACCATCCATCAACTGAACGCCAAGCTCGCGCAGCAGACCGAGGTGGCGGATCTCGAGCCCGGCGCCGAAAGCAATCCGCTCGCCGCGTCCGGTCGCCGCTTCCCGGTCTGGACCGCTGCCTTCGTCGCCATGATCGTGCTCGCCGTCGTCGGCGCCGGTCTCGGCTTCCTGTTCCTGCAAGGCTGAGCACGCACCCCGGGCGGGGGCGGGCTTGGTCCGGCGCTGCGCAACGTCAATTGTCCCGAGGCCGCTCGTGAGCACGACACCGACCATCAATGCCCTGTCCGTCGACGTGGAGGAGTATTTCCAGGTTTCCGCGTTCGAGAATCAGATCGACAGCAAGGACTGGGCGAAGTGGCCCTCGCGCGTCCGCCTCCAGACCGAGCAACTGCTCGACCTGTTCGCGGAGTGCGATGCGCGCGCGACCTTCTTCACCCTGGGCTGGGTGGCCGAGCGCCACCCGGCGCTGATCGAGCGCATGGTGCGCGACGGCCACGAGGTCGGTTGCCACGGCTACTGTCACATCCGCATCACCAACCAGACGCGCGAGGAGTTCCGCGCCGATATCGCGCGCAGCAAGGCCCTGTTGGAGGATGCTGCGGGCGTGCCGATACAGGGATACCGCGCGGCGAGTTTCTCGGTGACGCGCGACAACCTGTGGGCCTTCGACGAGATCGAGGCGGCCGGATTCAGTTACAGCTCGAGCATCTACCCAGTGCATCACGATCTCTACGGCATTCCCGACGCGCCGCGCGTACCGTTCGCTGTCGGCTCGGCGAAGCGCGTCGTCGAGATCCCGGTCAGCACGATGCGCCTCGGCCGCCACAACCTGCCGGCGGGCGGCGGTGGCTATTTCAGGCTGCTGCCGTATCGCGTGTCGCGCGCCATGATTCGCCGCATCAACGATCGTGAGGGCATGACGGCCAACATGTACTTTCATCCCTGGGAGTTCGATCCGGACCAGCCGCGGCCACCGGGCCTGTCGGCGAAAACCCGCTTCAGGCACTACCTGAACCAGGGCCGCGCACTCGATCGCATGCGGCGCCTGCTGCACGATTTCCGCTGGCGCTCGTTCGGCGAGGTCTACGCCACGGCCATCGGCGGCGGGGCGCTGCAAACCGACGGGGGACTCGATCTTGCGCGTGCGTGAGTGTCAGCCGGACGACGCGGCGGCGTGGGATGCCTACGTCACCGAATGCCCGGAGAGCAGCTTCTTTCACCTGTACGGGTGGCGCCGGATCCTCGGCGAGGTACTTGGCCACCAGGCTCATTACCTCGTCGTCGAGCAGGACGGCGCGATCGGCGGGGTGCTGCCCCTGGTCCACGTCAAGAGCCTGCTCTTCGGCAACTCGCTGGCGTCGCTGCCGTTCTGCGCCCACGCCGGACCGCTGGCCCGCGACGGCGCGTGCCGTGCCGCCCTCGAGCGCGCGGCGAGCGAACTGGCGCATCGTCTCGGGGTCGGCGCGCTGGAATACCGGCTGCTCGAACCGAGCGGTGCCGAGCGCGTCACCAAGCGTCTCTACGAAACGTTCAGCAAGGCCGTGCTGCCAGACGAGGCGGCCAACATGGCAGCCATCCGCAGCAAGCAACGCAATGTCATCCGAAAAGGCATCAAGAACGGACTCGTTTTCCGGGACGACACCTTGGAGCGCTTCTACGCCGTCTACGCGGAAAGCGTGCGCAACCTCGGCACGCCGGTCTTTCCGCGGCGCCTGTTCGCGGCGATCCTCGAGACCTTTCCCGACAACGTGGAGGTCGTCACGGCGACACTCGACGACAACGTCGTGTCCGGCGCGATGAACTTCTATTTCCGCGACAGCGTGTGTCCCTACTACTGGGGCGGCAGCCACGCCGCGCGCGGTCTCAAGGGCAACGACTTCCTGGCCTGGAGCATCATGTGCCGCGCGGCGGAGCGCGGCTGCACGGTGTTCGACTTCGGGCGCAGCAAGCAGGGCACCGGCGCCTACCAATGGAAGGAGAACCTCGGTTTCGAAGCGCGGCCGCTCTACTACGAGTACGAGCTGGTGCGCGACAGCGAGATGCCCGACATCAATCCCCTGAACCCGAAGTACCGCCTGTTCGTCGAGGCCTGGAAGCGCCTGCCGCTGCCGGTCGCCGGGCTGGTCGGTCCCTGGCTGTCGCGCAACCTGGGTTGAGCCGATGAGCACGGGGATGCCAGGGGCCGCCTGGCGGCAACGCCTGGTCCTGCTCACGGTGATGGTGGCGGCCCTGCTGGCCGCCTTCCTGCCGACCTATGCCGACATGGTGCGCATCTGGTCGACCTCGAGCACGTTCAACCACGGGTTCCTGATCGTCCCGATCGCGCTTTACCTCGGATCTCGCCGCCGCGCGGACCTCGCGGGTATCGCGCCCGGCGTTTCCGTCTGGGGCGTCGTCTTCACGTTCGGCAACGTCGTGCTGTGGATCGGCGGCGAGCTGATGTCGGTCGCCTTCTTCAAGCACCTGGCCGTGACCGGCATGTTGATCGGTGTGAGCTGGGCATTGATCGGCAACCGGCCTTTCCGCGTGCTGCTGTTCCCGTTCCTGTACCTCTACTTCGCGGTGCCGGAAGGCGAGTTCCTGGTGCCCTACCTGCAGGATTGGACGGCCCTCGTGCTGGTCAAGATGCTGCGTATCACCGGGATCCCGGTGTTCATCGAAGGGCGTTATCTCAGCATACCGTCGGGCAACTTCGTCGTTGCCGAGGCCTGCAGCGGTATCAACTACCTGATCGCGACGCTGGCTGTCGGCGCGATGTTCATGTATCTCAACTTCGTCGCCTGGTGGCGCCGTGTCGCGTTCATGATCTTTGCCGTCATGGTGCCGTTGGTGGCCAACGGTCTGCGCGCCTATGGCATCGTGATGATCGCCCACCTGAGCGATTACCGCTACGCGATGGGTGTCGACCACTTCATCTACGGCTGGGTGTTCTTCGGCATCGTCATCTTCACGCTGTTCGCGATCGGTTCGCTGTTCAGCGACGTCGAACAGGCCCCCGCCAGACGTCCGGCCGCTGCCGCGGCGTTGCCGGCGCGTAGCGGAAACGCCGCGCTCGTCGCCGCGCTGCTCGTCGCGGCCGTACTCGTACCGCGCGTGCTGCTGGCATTGTCCGACTCGGCCCGCGAGCCGCTGCCGCAACCGTCGCTGCCGGCGATCGCCGGTTGGCATGGGCCGCTGCCGGCCGAGCCGCGGCTGGGCACCGTGTTCCCCGGCGCCGACGGCCACCTGTCGGGACGCTACACCCGGCCCGACGGTGCCGTCGTGTGGCTGGAGGCCCTCTATTTCCACCGCGACGACGGCAAGGGCGAAGTCGTCAACCAGTCCAATTCCCTGTTCGACGACGCGCTATGGAAGCAGATCGCCTACCGCACGAACAAACCACCTTCCGGCAGCGTCGCCGGTGATGTCTACGAACTCGATCTGCGCGCCGTCGGCAGCGGCCACGAAATCAAGGTGTGGCAGTGGTACGACGTGGCCGGCGTCCGCTCCGCGCGCCGTTTGCCAATCAAGCTGGCGCAGGCGCTGGCACGCCTGCGCGGTGCGCCTGCCGGCGGGGTGGCGGTGTTGCTTTCGACGCCGCTCGCGGAGCAGGGCGCGGCGCGGCAGGCACTGGCCGAGTTTTCGCACGACGCCAGTCTCGCGATGACCGGCGGTGCGCTGCAGGGGAGTGGCGGCGAGTGACGGGGCGGCAGCCCATCAAGATTGCCCACGTGTTGTTCCACTTCGGCATCGGCGGACTGGAGAACGGGCTGGTCAACCTGATCAACGGGCTCGACGCGTCGCGCTACCGTCACGTGCTCGTCTGCCTGACGGATTTCGACGAGGTCTACGCACGCCGCCTGCGCACCGACAACTTCGAGCTGCGCGCCTTGAACAAGCAACCGGGGCATGATCCGGCCGTGTGGTGGCGGATGTGGAAGCTGCTGCGCGAGGTGCGCCCCGATGTCCTGCATACGCGCAACTTCGTCGCGCTGGAAATGCAGCTGGTCGGGCTGCTGGCCGGGGTACGCGGCCGCGTCCATGGCGAACACGGCTGGGATGTCCAGGATCTCGACGGGACGGTGCGCAAGTACCAGCTCGCACGGCGTGCGATCGGGAGCGTGGTGCAGCGCTTCATCGCGCTCTCGCAGGATCTCGAACGCTACCTGCTTGGGCCGGTCGGCTTGCCCCGGGCCAAGGTCGTGCAGCGCTACAACGGGGTCGACTGTGAGCGTTTTCAGCCCGCGCCGGCATCACCGGGCCCCGTCGTCATCGGCACGGTAGGGCGCATGAAAGCGGTCAAGAACCAGCCCTTGCTGTGCCGCGCATTCGCCGCGCTGATGGCGCGCCGGCCGGACCTCGCGGGGCTGGTGCGCCTGCGCCTGGTCGGCAGCGGCCCGCTGCGCACGGAGTGCGAAGCAATCATCGCCGCGGACGGTCTCGCCGGCGCGGTCGATTTCACCGGCGACTCGGACCGCGTCGAAGCGGAGTTGCGGCAAATGCAGGTGTTCGTGTTGCCATCGCGCGCCGAGGGGATCTCGAACACCATTCTCGAAGCGATGGCGAGCGGCCTGCCCGTCATCGCCACCGCGGTCGGCGGCAATCCCGAACTGGTGGCCGCTGGTGATACCGGCTGCCTCGTCCCGAGCGACGACGTGGAGGCCCTGGCCGGGGCCATCGAAACCTACGTGGATGCGCCGGAACGGCGCCGCCAGCACGGTGAGGCGGGCCGGCGGCGCGCCCTGGAGCGGTTCAGCCTGAGCGGCATGATCGCGGCTTACGACGACATCTACACGGAGCTCGCGCGCTGATGCCGCGCCACGAGCCTCAGCATCCGGAGCAGACCCCATGTGTGGCATAGCAGGGATCGTCGATCTGAACGGGCAGCGCGAGGTGGACGCGGCACTCCTGCGTCGCATGACCGATGCGCTGACGCACCGCGGACCCGACGAGAGCGGCGTCCACGTCGAGCCCGGCGCCGGGCTCGGCCACCGGCGCCTGTCGATCATCGACCTGGCGAGCGGCCAGCAACCCATGGGCAGCGAGGACGGGCGCGTCTGGCTGAGCTACAACGGCGAGATCTACAATTTCCGCGAACTGCGCGAGGAGCTCGAAGCGGCCGGGCACGCTTTCCACACGCGCTCCGATACCGAGGTGCTGCTGCACAGCTGGCTCGAATGGGGCGAAGCGTGCGTGACGCGCCTGCGCGGGATGTTCGCGTTCGCAGTCTGGGACCGCGGCAGGGAGACCCTGTTCCTTGCCCGCGACCGGCTCGGCATCAAGCCGCTTTACTATGCGCTCGGCGGTGACGGCCGGGTGTATTTCGCTTCCGAAATGAAGTCGCTCGCCCTGTGCAACGCGCTCCCCCGGGACATCGATCCGCTCGCGGTCGAGGAGTACTTCGCATACGGCTACGTGCCCGAGCCGCGCACGATTTACCGCGCAATGAGCAAGTTGCCGCCCGGGCATACCCTCACGCTGAAGCGCGGCGCGGCCGCCACGGCGACCCGTGAATACTGGGACGTCCCCTTCGCGCTCGATACCGGCATCCGCGAAAACGATGCGCTGGCCGAACTCGTCGAGCGCACCCGCGAGGCGGTCGACATCAGGTTGGTGGCCGAGGTTCCGTTGGGTGCTTTTCTCTCAGGCGGCGTCGATTCGTCGGCCGTGGTCGCGATGATGGCCGGCCTGCAGGATGAACCGGTCAACACCTGCTCGATCGGCTTCGACGTCGATGCCTTCGACGAAACCGAGTACGCCAACCGCATCGCCGCGCAGTTCGGTACGCGTCACCACGAGCGCCGGGTCGATCCGAACGACTTCGATCTCGTCGAGCGCCTGATCGACCTGTATGACGAGCCCTATGCCGACAGCTCGGCCCTGCCTACCTACCGGGTCTGCGAACTCGCGCGCGAGCGCGTCACCGTGGCCCTGTCAGGCGACGGCGGTGACGAGAACTACGCCGGCTACCGGCGCTACAAGCTGCACATGGCCGAAGAGGCGGTGCGGGGAAGGCTGCCGCTCGGCCTGCGCCGCGCGGTGTTCGGGCCGCTCGGCCGCCTGTACCCGAAAGCGGACTGGGCACCGCGCGTGTTCCGCGCCAAGACGACGTTCCAGGCGCTCGCGCGCAACTCGGTCGAGGCGTATTTCCACACCATTTCGATTTTCAACGACGACCTCAGGCAACGCCTGTTCACGGCGCGCTTCCGCAGCGAGCTGCAGGGCTATCGCGCCGACCAGGTGCTTGCCGCGCACGCCGCACGCTCGCCGACCGACGATCCGCTGTCCCTGGTGCAGTACCTCGACATGAAGACCTACCTCGTCGGCGACATCCTGACCAAGGTCGACCGCGCCAGCATGGCGCACGCCCTCGAAGTCCGCGTGCCGTTGCTCGACCACTGTCTCGTCGAGTGGATCTCGTCGTTACCGAGCAGCCTCAAGCTGCGCCGCGGCGAGGGCAAGTACATCCTCAAGAAGGCGCTTGAGCCGCAGCTGCCGCACGATATCCTCTATCGCCCCAAGATGGGCTTCGGCGTGCCGCTGGCGAGCTGGTTTCGCGGCCCCCTGCGCGAGCGCATCAACGACATCGTGCTCGGTGAGCGCCTGCGCGAGACCGGCTGGTTCGAACCGGCCTTCATGCAGCATCTCGTCAGCGCGCATCAATCGGGACGCCGCGACTACAGTGCCTTGCTGTGGACGGTGATGATGTTCGACGCGTTCCTGCGCAAGGCGCAGGACTGAGTAGCGGGCGCGCCCCAGCCGCCGGTTGCTCAGGTCGCCGAACGCAGCTCCATCAGGTTCGCATCGACGTAGAACTTCGCCGCCCAGTTGAGAAACTCGAGGTGGCCGTAGTCGCCGTCGACCGGGTAGGAACCTTTCACGCCGCCGCGCCAGCCGGGCTCGCCGTCGCCGTGCACCGTGCGCCGCACCCAGGCCGTGGTGCGGCAGGCGCCTTCGCGATAGCGCGCCTCGCCGGTGATTCCGGCAAGCAGGAACCAGCAGGCGGCGATCTGCACGCAGCCGGTCAGGCAGGCCCAGTTCGCGGCCGGGCGCCACTGCGCGTCGAAGCAGCCCGCGATGCGCCCGCTCGGTTCGAGCACTCCCAGCAGCGCGTCGGCCGTGAGACGCGCGGCATCGAGCAGTGCCGGGTCGGGCTCGTAGCGGTAGCCCTCGACGATGCCCCGCAGGGCATAGCCGAGCGTGTGCGTCAGCGGACGCTGCGGATCGCTCAGGCAGCAGTCGGCGAACCACCCGTTGGGCTGCTGGTTGCCGATCGCCCAGCGGATATTGCGCAGCGCCGCCGCGCCGTAAGCCGGCTCGTCGAGTGCCGTCGCGGCCTCGAGCAGCCCCCAGGCGACGTGGGTCTCGTAGGTCTTCTCGCCCGGTTCGGCGAAGGGCGTGGGGAAGCGCCGCCAGCAGCCGTCCGTATCGAGGCTGTCGGCCAGCCAACGGGCGGCACGGTGGGCGTTGTCGTGGTAGGCATCGAACTCGCGCACCCCGGCCGCGAGACCGATGAGGATCTGCCCGGTGTTGAACGTGACCGGGACGCACGGCACGGCGTCGATCACGCCACCCTGGAAGCCGCCGTCGGGAAACTGGATCTTCGCGCACCAGTCGAGTGCGCGGCGCGCGCTGTCACGGTAGCGCGCGTCGCCGAGGAAGCCGGCGAGATCGAGCATGGTCGGAATGATGTAGCCGGTCGTCTCGGGGTAAGAAGGTCCCCAACCGGTCGCCAGGCTGTAGTGGCGCGCGTAACCGTCGTCGTGCGACGGGCTGGCCGCCTGGGCCTCCAGCAGCCACTCGCCGGTCGTCAGCACCGCGGCGCGCGGACCCGGGTCGGCGAACAGCCGGCCACCGTGGTCGGCGCGGATTTCGGCTTTCGCGGCCTGTGGCAGGCGCGCGGACTCCACCGCGCGGGCTGCCCGTTGCCGCACGGGTGCGGGAATGAATCCTTTGATGATGCGTTTCAACACGTGCGCTGATCCTTCTCTCGAAATCGGAAAGTGACATCCTGGCGGCCCGCACAGGCTGCACGTCGCGTGCGGGCCATCCTCGCTGCCTCGACCGGGCCACGCAGGCCGCTGGACGCGGCACGCCGTGGCTGGAAGGCGGGATAGTGCTTCATTTCATCCTCCGTCGCGGGCGAGCGCCAGGTAGGCGTCGCACTTCGCCTGCCACGGGTGCAGGGCATGTACCGCGGCGCGCAGGCGTGCGCCCATGCCGCGCGAGCCGGCCATGTCCTCGAGGTATTCGTGCATCGCATCGGCCAGCGCCGCGGGCTCGTCCGGCGGCACGATGCGCCCGGTCGAGCGGTCCTCGATGAGTTCGGCGACGCCGCAGACATCGGTCGCGATGATCGGCTTGCCGAACGCGGCCGCCTCGAGCAGCACGACGGCAAAGCCTTCGTCCCGGGATGGCAGCACGAAGAATTCGGCGTGGGCAAGGATGTGCAGCGTGAGCGAGTGGTGCAGGTCGCGGAACAAGTGGACGCGTCCGGCCAGGTCCGGCTGTTCGGATCGTCGCACGAGTTCGGGGTAGGTTTCACCATTGCGTCCGATCACGACGAGGTCGACGTCGGCATGCCGGGCCGCGACGCCGGCGAACGCTTCGAGCAGGGTGTCGTGCCCTTTCTTGTGTTCATAGGTCCCGATGTTGACGAGGTAACGCCGCGCCGTGGGCAGGGGCGCGCTGCGCGTCTCGCCGATCCGTGCCATCAGCGTGGATTCGTCGATGCCGTTATGGATCGTCGAGACGTTGTGCCCATCGAGGTCGAACAGGGCCAGGGTCTCCTCGCGCAGGCCGTCCGAGCAGGCCACGACCTGGTCGGCATGGTCGAGCGCATAGCGCCACAGCAGGCGGGGCAGGCCGTGCGTGTCGCGTTGACTGCGCACGTCGAGACCGTGCAGGGACAGCACGACGCGGCCGCCGAACAGGCGGAGCCGGCGCAACAGGACCCAGGTGAACGCGCTCGAGCCCGGATAGTGCACGTTGACGACACGCACGTCGTGCCGGCGCAGGACGCGGCGCAGGCGCAGCAGCGTGAACGGCAAGGTGAGGACGTAGCGCGCAAGATTGCGCCACGGCGCCCGCTCCGTCCACGGGCTGGGCACCCAGAAGCGGATCACGGGGATGCCTTCGTGGGCGCGGCCGGCGACGGTACGCTGACGCCACTTGTTGACCCCCACGAGCGGCGTCAGGCGGCCGGCCTTGCCCATCTCGTGGGCGAGGTTCATCACCACCTGGTTGACGCCACCGACGTGGTGCAGATCCCATGGGAGCACGAAGAGCCAGCTGGCGTTGTGACGCTGCGCTTCACGAATCAATGATGTCTCTCCGCAAGAGGCGGCATTTCGGGCGTCGTCCCGGACCGTCCAGACATTGCTCCCGCGCACGCCCATCCATCTTGTCATGCCGGGAGCGCCGGAATCCACGCCTGCCGGACGCGCTTCGTGCGGCCGTTCACGCCTGTACTGGCGAATGGTGCTGGCAACGTGGGGGCCGCGAGGCCTGGCCTCCCCGATGCCGCCCGCGCATCGTGCCGTGGCTGGCATGCCGGCGATCCGCCTGCCCAGTGCGTATCGGCCGTACGCCCGTGTCCTGAACCTGCCCGGGCCGGCCGCGATCCGCCGGGCGCTGGCGCGCGATGCCCCGGGACCGCGCCGCGAACGGCGAAGTGTGCAGGCGTCCGCGGCCGCCGCGCGCCTCACCCACCGCGCCACGTGCCCAGGCGCGCGCCGAGATGCTCGCGCAGCAGCGCCATTTCGTCGCGCATCGGGTGACGGCAGACCTGCAATCCGAGCACGAACCCGGCCAGTCCGCCGGTCATGGCGAGCGCCATGAAGGCCAGCGGGTGCGACGGCGACCAGCCGCGCATGCCGACCAGCGCCAGCGGCACCGCGTTGGCGAACAGGGCGACGAGCAGGCTCTGGCCCAGGGTCGCCACGACATCGGCGCGGGTCAGCGCCAGGCTGCGCGCTACCGCCGGTACCCAGAGCAGGAACATCACCAGCGCCGCGACGACGCTAGCCCAGGCCACCGCCAGCAGCCCGGCGAGCGCCGCGGCGAGCATCACGGCGAAGGTCGCGATCGTGCTGACGGCGCCGTAGCGCACGTTGTCGCCGATGCGCCCCTGGGCGATCAGGACCTGCGCGCACAGGTAGAGCGGCATACCGAGACCCGCACCGATGGCGACGACGCGCAGCACCGGGATCGCGGGCAGCCATTGTTCTCCGTACAGGAGCCGTACGCAGGGATCGGCGAGCAGTCCCGCGGCGATGGCGAACGACCAGCCCAACGCCGCCGTGTAGGCGAACGCGCGCAGGAACAGGGTATCGAGCTTGTCCCCGGCGCGCTCGGTCCGCGAGAACAAGGGCAGGGTGACGCTGTGGACGGCCTGCAGAAGGAAGGTCTGCGGCAGGTTCATGAAACCGTTCGCGCGCGAGAACATGCTGGCGTCGACAACGCCCTGGAAGCGGCCGAGCAGGAACAGCGGGGTCTCGACGCGCAAGGTCTGCATGATGCCGAACAACGTCGCCCGCAGGCCGAACGCGGCGACCGCCGGCAGCGCGCGCAGGCCGGGCAGCCAGGGCAGCGTGCGGTCGCGCAGGCAGGTCGCGATCACGGCCGTCGCGATGGCGCCGGCCAGGTAACCCCAGGCCAGGCTGGGCGCGCCCCAGCCGAGCAGCGCGAGCACGATGGCCACGCCGTGGTTGGCCAGCGCGCCGCCGAGACGCAACATGGCCAGGCGGCCGAACATCATGTGGCGCGTCAACCAGGCGTAGGTGACCGAGCCGAACGGGCTGACCGCGAAGTTGAGCGCGCAGATCAGCATGATAGACTCGATTTCGGGCTCGCCGAAGAATCGTGCGACCGGCGCGCGGCTGGCAACGACGAGCGCACACAGCGCGCAGCCCAGACCGAGTTGCAGGGACCATACCGCGCGAATGCGCTCGGTGGTCAGGTCCTTCTCCTGGACGAGGTACTGGCCGGCACCGAAGTCACGCAGCGTCGAGACGAGTGACACGAACACCATGGTGACGGCGTAGAGGCCGACCTCGCGCGGCGTGAGCAGGCGCGAAAGCGTAACGATGGATACGACCCCGAGCACATGGCTCGCGTAGCGATCGAGGAACGACAGGGCCAGTGCGCGGCGCGTCGACATGGGCGATGCGGACGGCGTTTGCGTGCTCAGCCGCCGGCCGTGCGCGGCTTGCCTGCAGCGCCCGCTGCCGCGGGCCGCGGACCGTGAACACGGCATCGCCGGCGGACGGCGAGGCGCGCGGCGGGACCCGGGCGCGCGAGGAGGTCGTGGCCAGCGTCGTCGTGTGCACGCGCAACCGCGAGGGCCCGCTCGCGGCTTGTCTCGCGGCGCTCGGTGCGTTGCGCGAGCCACCCGGCGGGGGCCTCGAAGTCCTCGTCGTGGACAATGCCTCGACCGACGGCACGGCCGCGCTCGTGGCGGATTTCGTCGCGCGCCAGCCGGCGCGCTTTCGTTACCTGCACGAAGCGCGGCGCGGCAAATCCCATGCCCTCAACGCCGGCATCGCCGCGGCGCGCGGTGGCATCGTGCTGATGACCGACGACGATTGCCTGGTGACGCCCGAGTGGGCGTGCCACATGCTCGAAGCCTTCGCTGCCGACCCCGGTCTCGGGGCCGTCGGGGGCAGCGTGCTGCTGCACGACCCGGCCGATCGCGCGGTCGCCTTGCGCACCGCCGAGGCCGCGGCGGAACTGCGTGACACGGGACCGCTGTTCTCGTTCGTCGGCGGCGGCAACCTCGCGGTGCGGCGCGACGTCCTCGAACGGACCGGGGCGTTCGATCCGCTGTTCGGGCCCGGTTCCGCGCGCAATCTCGGCGCCGAGGATATCGACTACGTCTATCGCATGTTCCGGGCGGGTGTGCGCATCGCCTACGAGCCGCGTGCGCGCCTGTTCCATGCGCACGGACGACGCAGCGACGCCCAGGTCGCGGCTCTGCACAAGACCTACATCGAGGGGCGCGGCGCGTTCTATGCCAAGCACGCCCTTCGCGGTGACCGCCACGCCCTGCGCATGGCCTACTGGGAAGTGCTCGGATGCCTGCGCGACGCGCTGCGCTGGCCGCCCGCCGGGCGGCGGGTGCTGG
>JAUIFX010000044.1 GCA_030429865.1 Gammaproteobacteria bacterium
CGCGGCGCGGGCGCACCTGCACGCCGCAATCCCGCGGTACGGCTTGTAAGGATTTCAGCGCCGCTGTAAGACGCTCCCCCTCCCGCGCGCGGAACACGGTGAAAGCCCCCCGGCACGCGTACAGCGGCATGGCACGCGCCTTGCTCGGGTTCGCTGCGACCCGCATCAGCGCAGGAGGAGCGCCATGCCCGAGCCGAACCATCCCCCGAACACGACCAGGCTGCTCGGCACGCTGCTGCTCGCAGCGTGTGCGGCCGCTCCGGTGACCGCCGCCGAGCGCGAACCGCGCCTCGTCGACGAAAGCATCATCGAGCACACCGCCAACCTGTCGACACTCCGGGTCCACGACGGCGGCATCGACGCGGTGCTCGAGAATCGCAGCACGCGGGTACTCGACGACATCGTCGTCATCGTGCGCTACGACTGGTTGTGGAAAGACGAGCTCAACCCCGGCGAACACAATCCCGGCTGGGTCGAATACGTCACCGTCGATGAACGCCTGCTGCCGGGCGAACGGATTCCGTTCGTCTACACGCCGCGCAAGCCGTTACCGCAGCGCAACGACGGCTGGTTCGCGCCGTCGGCCGAAGTCGTTGGCGCCACCGTCTACGCCGAGCGCGAATGAGCCCCGCGCCCGGCGATTCGTGACCGGGCGAGCCCCCCGCTCGCTGACCGGGCTTCCCTCCCCGCAACCAGACCCGGCCGACGGTCACGCCTGCCCCGCGCCCACGCCCCGTGGCGCGCGGGTTCTTTTTTCCCGGCACCGCGATCCGCGGCACCTCGCGCAGACCCTGCGCAGCGATTCCCGCGAACCACCCGGCCAGCCGGCCTGGCGCATCGTGCAAAGCGTTTGCAGAGGATGCACGGGTCCGCGCCACGTCGGGCGTCCTGGCACGCCAATGCCACCCGGCACGCATGTTGCTCCTTCTCGGGTACAGCCACATCGCAAGGAGCAGCCATGTCTGCAAAGCACGACATCACGACCCCCTCGGTTCTGGCCCTGACGCTGGCCTGCGCCATCGGTAGCACCGCGACCGCGGCCGACATGCCGGCCACGCCGCACCAGGCGGAAGCCGTGCCGGACGCCGAGCACGGCCACGCACAGCGCCCGGACACCGCCGCGCGCATGCCGGCGAGCGAGCACCAGGAGGACTCGCTGCGCGAGTACGAGGCCGCCGATCTCGACCGTGACGGCGACGTCACCGAAGCCGAGTACGCCGCCTACATGGAGCAGCAGGCGGCGCGCGAGTATTCGCGCACGTTGGAATCACCCGAGCGCCCCGGGGTGGATGCCAGCAGCCCGCGCAACCGTAGCGCCGCGGAGAGCGCGAAGGAGCCCCTCGCGCACTCGGATCCCACCGTCAGCGAATGACGAGCTTGCGGCGCTACCGGAAAGCTGACGGCTCCCGCGTGCCCGAGAAATCTTCCCGCCAATGCCGCCAGGTCCGCCTAGCGCACCTGGCGGCGTAACCAGGCGCGATGCTCGGCGCGGCTCACATGGCCATCGCCGTCGGCATCGGCCAACCGGAAATCGAACATGAACAACGCTTCTGCCCGGGCGCGCTCGCGCCGCTCGATCGTCCCGTTACCGTCCGCATCCAGGGCGAGGAAGGCGTGCCGCGCACGCGTCACGCTCACCGGGTCCGGATCCGCGACACCCGGTGCGTCCAGGGTAATCGCTTGCCGGCGGCGCTCCGGCAGTGCGGCGGGCGGGGACTGCTCGACGCGGTCGAGCGTGCCGACCTCGGACGGACCTTCCACGGGCGGCACGGCGCCGGCGCCCGGCGCCAGGCAGACCATCCCCAGGACGACGGTGCGGACGAGCGTTTCACGGTTCATCGGGTCTCTCCTCGGGTACGCAGACGTGTGCCGTGCTGCAAATTCCGCACCGGGCGGCCGCGCATGAGCAGCGCCCTCGCTCGCGCGCGGCGCGGCTTCGTCGCCGAAGTGGAACGGCGCAACCCGCACGAACCGGAATTCGTTCAGGCCGCCTGCGAACTCGCCGAAAGCGTCATGCCGCTGGTCCTCGACAACGCGGACTACCGCAAGGCGCGCATCCTCGAGCGCATGGCCGAACCCGATCGCGTCATCAGCTTCCGCGTCTGCTGGGAAGACGATGCCGGCGAAGTCCGCGTCAACCGCGCGTGGCGGGTACAGTTCAATCGCGCGCTTGGGCCCTACAAGGGCGGTATGCGTTTCAGTGCCGGCGTCACGCCGAGCGTGCTCAAGTTCCTCGGCTTCGAACAGACGTTCAAGAACGCGCTGACCGGCCTGCCCATGGGCGGTGGCAAGGGTGGCGCCGATTTCGACCCCCACGGCGCGAGCGAGCGCGAGGTGATGCGCTTCTGCAAGGCGCTGATGGCCGAGCTGTACCGGCACATCGCACCACACGTCGACGTACCGGCCGGTGACGTCGGCGTGGGCAGCCGGGAGATCGGCTACCTGTTCGGTGAATACTCGCGCCTGACCAACCGCTTCGAGGGCGGTGTGCTGACCGGTAAGGGCCTCACCTTCGGCGGCAGCGCGGTACGCGAGGAAGCCACCGGGTACGGCGTGATCTGCATGCTCATCAACGCGCTCGAACATCATGGGCGCGGCCTCGAGGGCCAACGCGTGGCGATCAGCGGGGCGGGTAACGTCGCGCTGCATGCCGCCGAGAAAGCCTGCGCTGAAGGCGCGCGGGTCGTCACCCTGAGCGATTCCGACGGTACGGCCTGGTGTGCCGACGGCTTCGACGCCGAGCAGATCGACTGGATCAAGGCGCTCAAGCTCGAGCGCCGCGGACGCATCAGCGAAGCCGCGCAGCACCTGCGCGGCGTCGAGTTCCATGACGGTGGCAAACCGTGGCGATTACCGTGCGACATTGCGCTGCCGGCCGCGATCGAGAACGACATCGACGAGGACGCTGCACGGGCGTTGCTCGAGCACGACCTCGTCGCGCTCGCCGAGGGCGCCAACATGCCGGTCACGGCGAACGCGGGCAAACGCCTGCGCGAAGCCGGTGTCGTATTCCTGCCGGCCAAGGCGGCCAACGCCGGCGGTGTCGCCGTGAGCGGACTCGAGCAGAGCCAGAATGCAACGCGCGTCAGCTGGAGCCGTGACACCGTCGAACGCCGCCTGCACGAGATCATGCGCGACATCCACGACGACTGCGTTGCCAACGGCGGCGCGGGTGCCGTTACCGATTACGTTCGCGGCGCGAACGTGGCCGCCTTCGAACGCGTTGCCCGGGCGATGCTCGCCTACGGCATCGCGTGACACGGCGCGCGCTCGGCGCGCTTCGTGCATGAACGTCATGTCCAGCATCCACTCCACGGAGGTGAAATCATGAGCAAGCACACGAGTAATCCGCGCACGAAGTCGGATAACCAGGGCGAAGGCAACCGCGAAGCCGCCGAAGCCTACAACGAGGCCCAGCAGGCATTCGTCCGCGAGGGCAAGGTCGAGGACAAGGCTGACGAGCGCCGCGGCATGAGCGACCGCGAACGGCGCGAGGCCGAACGGGCCGAGCACGCGGGCGAATCCCGCGCACGCGAAAAGGACCCTAACGTGGTCCGCGACTACCACCGGCAGAACGACTGAATCCGCCACGCCGTGCGCGCCCGAAGCGTCATGCCGCAAGCGCCGACAGGCCCGCGGCGCGACGCTGGCATGGTGCTTGCGAGAGCCCTCTCAGCCGGCAAGTGCGCACGCGCACGAACGGTATTCGAAGCCAGCCACCCATGAAAAAAGGAGGCCCCATGAGCAAGACTTACACGCCAATCCTCGCACTCGCGATCGGCGCCCTCGCCGCGCAGCCGGCGATCGCGCAGGATCCGTACGCGCGCCCGGACGACAGCTGGATCAGCATCAGTGGCACGGTGGCCGACCCGCTCGCCGAATCGTTCACGCTCGATTATGGCAGTGGCGAGATCACCGTCGAGATGGACGACTGGGACGAGTACGGTGATGCCTACGGCCTGCTCGAAGGGGACCGCGTCACGGTCTACGGCATGATCGACGACGACCTGTTCGAGACCGCCACGATCGAGGCAGGCAGCGTCTACGTCGAGAGCCTCAACAGCTACTTCTATGCGAGCGCCGCCGACGAAGAGGACGTCGCCTACGAGGTTTATGGCTACACGCCGTACTACTGGGCGACCCCGGGTCCGGTCGTCCCGGCGGCAGCCACCGTGCGCGGCACGGTCACCGGCGTCGACGAGGCCGCGGCCGAGTTCAAAATCGACACCGGCCTGCAGCAGCTGACCGTCGAAGTCGATGAACTCGGCTACGACCCGCTGGACGATGCCGGTTACCAGAAGATCGAGTACGGCGACCGCGTCAGCGTGTCCGGCCTGTTCGATTACGACTTTCTCGAAGGCCGTGTCTTCGAGGCCAACGCGGTCGTGACGCTGGCCGACGACAGCAACGACCGGGGCAACGACCAGGGCTGATCCGGCAGCCTTGCGCAACGACGAGCCGGCCGCGCCCCGCGCGGCCGCGCTCCTTACATCATGACGCAACACGAGGAACCCGCCGCATGAATGACACCGCTTCGATGACCGATGTCGCGACGCTGCGCGAGCGCGCGCGCCGTGACATCGAACAGGGCGCGCTCACACCAGGATACAAGGCCGACCGCGACACCGTGGTGCGGCTGCTCAACGAAGCCCTGGCCACCGAGCTCGTCTGCGTACTGCGTTACAAGCGTCACTACTTCATGGCCGCCGGCTTCGCCGGCGAAGCCGCCGCGGGCGAGTTCCTCGAGCACGCCCGGCAGGAACAGCTTCATGCCGACCAGCTCGCGCAGCGCATCGTACAGCTCGGCGGCGAACCCGATTTCGCACCCGACAGCCTGAGCCGTCGCAGCCACGCAGAGTACGTCGCCGGCGACACGCTGATCGCCATGATCAAGGAGGACCTGGTCGCCGAGCGCATTGCCATCGACAGCTACCGCGAGATGATCGATTACCTCGGCAGCGACGATCCGACGACCCGCCGCATTCTCGAGGACATACTGGCCACCGAAGAGGAACACGCCGACGACCTGGTCGGCCTGATCGAGAAGGTGATGCCGTGAACGCCGCCGGCACAGGGCAGCGCGCGCAGGGGGAATCGGCACGCGGCGCGGCACTCGCACGCGAACCGCACGACTGTACGTTGTGGGCCGAGTTCGAGCGCGCCGACGCCGCCGCCGCGGCAGCGCAACTCGTGCGCGAGCGCTGCCATATCGACCCGGCGCACGTGCGCGTGGTGAATGCCGACACGCTCGACGATCCGCAGTTCAGCGACGCCCTCGAGCCCGCGCCGGGTGACGTCGGCGCCAGCCTGGGCTGGACGCATGCACTGTTCGGTATCGCCGGCGCGCTTCTCGGCTGCGCGCTGATCGGGTTGGCGTCGATGCGCGGCTGGTTGCCGGGCATCGAACTCGGTCAGCCATGGCTGCTGCCGCTGATCGGCGTTTTCTTCGGCGCCATGGCCGGCCTGCTGGTCGCCGGAGCCGTGTCGCTCAAGCCTCATCGCGGCGCGGTCGCCGCATGGCTCACCGATGCCGTGCGTCGCCACGGGCACGCTTTCGTCGTCGTGCACGCCGACGACCGCGATACGCGCGATAGCGTGCGCGAGACGCTCGGCGGCGCTCGTCCGGCACGCATCCTGCCCTGAAGAGCGGGTCGGCCGGCGCCGGGCGCGGCCCCGGCTGGCCACCGGCGCGGCGGCCAACGTATAGTACCGCTGACGTTCCGCTGCGTGCGCGCGACGCGCGCGCACGCCATCACCCTCCAGCCAGGGACTCGCCTGCGCCGATGCTCTGTCCCTCCCGCGCCCTGCGCGCACGCACACCGTGATCGTCCCGTGATCGTCGACGTCGCCCGCCACGGTCGCTACCGGCTCGCTCCCGACTTTGTCGCCGACTACCGGCAACGCCCCGTGCCGTGGGGTTTCGGAGCCCTGTCGGAAGTCACCTACCTGCGCACCTACAGCCGCGATGGTGAACGCTGGTGGCAGACCTGCCAGCGCGTGATCGAAGGCATGTTCACCGTGTTGCGCGCGCATTGCGCCGAACACGGCGCACGATGGGACGCGAGCCGCGCCCGCGCGATGGCCGAAGAGGCCTACGCGCGGCTGTTCGAGTTCAAATGGACGCCGCCCGGGCGCGGACTGTGGATCATGGGCACGGACTTCATCTACGAGCGCGGCGGCGCGGCGCTGAACAACTGCGGCTTTGTCTCGACCAGGGACCTCGCCGCGGACTACGCGGCACCCTTTGTCTGGATGCTGGAGATGACGATGCTGGGTATCGGCGTCGGCTTCGATACCGCCGGTCGCGACCGGCTCATGCTGAGCCGTCCCACCATCGATTCCGAGCCGCACGTGGTGGAGGACAGCCGCGAGGGCTGGGCCGCGGCACTCGCGCGCCTGCTCGCGGCCTACACCGGCCGGGCCACGCTGCCCTCGCGCTGGGACACTTCGCGCGTGCGGCCTGCCGGCAGTCCGCTGCGCGGCATCGGCAGCTACGCGAGCGGGCCGCGACCACTCGAAGACATGCTCGCGGCGATCGGCGCTCTCAACGAGGGTTACGTCGGCCGCCGCGTCGATTCGCGCCTGATCGTCGACACGATGAACCTGATCGGTCGCGGGGTGGTTGCCGGCGGCGTGCGGCGCTCTGCCCAGATCGCCTTCGGTGATGCCTTCGATGGCGATTTTCTCGCGCTCAAGTCCGACCCGGACCGCGTGCGTTCGCACGGCTGGGTCTCGAACAACTCGGTCTACGCCACGCCGGGTATGGATTACCACGCGGTGGCCGCGCACACCGCCGTCAACGGCGAGCCCGGTTTCTTCTGGCTCGACAACGCGCGTGCCTACGGACGCATGGGCGACGCGGCGGACTGGGCCGACGCCGGGGCGGTCGGCAGCAACCCGTGCGTCGAGCAGACGTTGTGGGATCGCGAGCTGTGTACGCTGGTCGAGACCTTCCCGGCACGTCACGCCGACTACCGCGACTTCGAACGTACCGTGCGGCTGGCCTTCCTCTACGGCAAGGCCGTGACCCTGGTGCCGACCGGCGTCGAGCGCACCGACGCGGTGATGCAGCGCAATCGCCGCATCGGCTGCTCCATGACCGGGGTGGTCCAGGCCATCAACCGTCACGGCTACCGCCGCTTCCTCGGCTGGTGCGACAGCGCCTACCGCGCGGTGCGCCGGACCGATGCCGAGCTCTCCGCGTGGCTGCGCGTCAACCGCTCGATCAAGACCACGTCGGTCAAACCGTCGGGCACCGTCAGCCTGCTCGCCGGCGCCACCCCGGGCGTGCACTGGGACCATGCGCCTTATTACATCCGCCGCGTACGCGTGCGCGACGATCATCCGCTCATCGAGCAGTGCCGCCGCGCCGGCTACGCGGTCGAGACCGACACCTATGCGACACGGACGCAGGTCATCGCCTTCCCCGTGCGGGTCGCCGACACCGCGCGGCGCAAGCGCGACGTTCCCCTGTGGGAGAAGGTCGACCTCGCGGCGCAGATGCAACGCTACTGGTCCGACAACCAGGTCAGCTGCACCGCGGAGTTCGATCCCGAACACGAGGCCGATGCACTGGTGCGCGTGCTCGAAGCCTACGAAGACCGCCTCAAGGCAGTGGTTTTCCTGCCCGAGAGCGGCCACGGCTACGAACAACCGCCCTACGAAGCGATCGACGAGCGGACCTATCGCGAGATGAACGCCCGCCTGCGCCCGCTTGCCGGACCGCTGCCGCACGACCGCACGATGGAGGAATGGTTCTGCGAAGGCGATTACTGCGAGCAGCCACGCCCTGGCGGCAGCGGCCAGGGACGCTGATCCTCGCGCTATTGCGCCGGCTTCGGCCTGGCATCGATGCTGCCACCTTGACCGACGCTTCCCCGTCAACCGCGAACCTGCCATGCAGGCACGGGCGGCGCGCAGAGCGCACCGCGCGAGGATTCGCGCCGCTACCGGCGTCCCGCCTGCCGGTCTGCCACGCACGTACGCCGCAACGCCTCACGACCGGCTTTCGCGATCCCGTAATCCCTTTAGCGCGAGGAGGCACGCCGCCGGCACGTGCACGACGCCGAAACTGGTCGCCGCGATCGCGGCCTGGACGAGCGGGGCGCGCGCGAACAGCAGCGCGGTGATCGCGGCAAAGGCGAGCCCGCCGGACAGCAACAGCGCCCGCACCGGGCGCGCGCCCGCGGCCGAACCGGTGAATCGCGCCAGCCGCGCGTGCGCGTAGACCGCGGCCAGCGACGTCACCAGCATGACCGGCAGCAGGGTAGCGAGGGATGCGTTCATCGTACCCGCTCGCGCCGCGCCGCAACCGTTTCTCGAGCGTGCGACATCCGGCGCTCCATTCAGGGGGCCGCGCCGCGCGCGACTTCGCGGGTCACGTCCAGGGTCGAGATCACGCCGATCAATCGCCCGTCAGCGATCACCGGCAGGCGATGCAGGCCCCGCTCGACCATCAGGCTCGCGGCCGTGGCCAGCGTCGCCTCCGGCGCGACACTGACCACTTCGGGTGACATCAACTGCTCGGCACGCAGGCGATCGGCACTGATCCCCGCGCTGGCCGCGATCTGCTCGAACGACTGACCGTCTGCCAGGCAGATGCCGATTCCGCCCGGGTCACGGTAATAGTCTGACGCGACGGCTGCCTGCGCGTGCTCGACGCACAGCCGCCGGATGATGTCTCCCCGGCTGAGCACGCCGCACACGTGACCGTCGTCGCCGATGACGGGACAGCCACTCACGCCGCTGCTGCCGAACACCCGCTCGATCTCGGGCATGCGCGCGTGGACCGAAAGGCTGACGACGGGCGACTGCATGACATCGGCAACACGTGAAACCATGGGAACCTCCTGAGCAGGGCCGCGGTTCGCGCGGAGACCTTCGGCGGGCCTGCAGGTCGCGACATGACGACCGCGAACCTTTCGCCCGGTGACTTTGCGACCAGCGACGGTGCAACCGCCATGCCAGCGGGAGTGGTACGTCGCTTGCTAAGCTCGGGGACATGAGCAAGGAGCGAATCCACCGACCTCGGTCGGATCTGCCGCGAACCGGTGGCGACGGTGTTCTCGGGCAGCTTCGTGCCGAACTCCGCGAACTCGAGGATGCGCTCGGTGAGCTCGAGCAGCGTCCCCACGCGGACCGCGGCGCCGACGCCGGCGACTATCTCGGCTACGAGCGCCAGTTCCGCGACTTCGAACGCAGGCGGGCGTCGTTCGCGGCCCGCCTCAGCGATGCCGAGAGCGCGCGGCGCGATGCCGCCTGGGCCGCGTTGGTCAGCGAACTCGAACTTGCCTGGCGCGATCTGCTGCCGCGCCTCGAGCGCGTGCGTGCGCGCCGAACCTGAGCGGGCGATGCACGCATGGCCGTGACCATCGCGCTGACCCATCCGGACAAGCTGCTGTTTCCGGGGGCGGGCCTGCGCAAGCGCGACCTCGTCGCCTACTACCGGCGCATCGCCCCTTTTGCCCTGCCACATTGCCGTGACCGCGCACTCACCGTGCGGCGTTACCCGGACGGTATCGACCAGCGAGGCTTCTTCCAGAAACACGCGCCGCGCGACCTGCCGTCATGGATACGGCGCGCGCGCCTGCCGATGCGGGGCGGTACCCTCACGCAGATCCTGGCCGACGATGCCGAGACCCTCGCCTGGCTCGCCAACGCCGGCACTATCGAGCTCCACGTCGCGCTTGCGCGCGCCGCGGCGCCACGACGGCCCGATCGGATCGTGTTCGATCTCGATCCGCCCGACCGCCCCCGCGACGACTTTGCCGCCATCCAGGCCGCCGCCCGTGCGGTGCGGAAGCTGGGCGATGAACTCGGCTTGTTCAACGCGGTACAGACCAGCGGCTCGCGCGGCCTGCACGTGGTGTGGCCGATCACGCCCGCGGAGGATGACGCGCGCGTGCACGCCTTCGCCCGCGACTGCGCGGCGTTGCTTGCGCAGCGCCACCCGGACACGCTGACGGCCGCCCAGCGCAAGGCGGCCCGCCGAGGCCGCGTGTTCGTCGATTACCTGCGCAATGCCTACGGCCAGACCGCCGTCGCGCCCTACTCCCTGCGCGCCCTGCCCGGCGCACCGCTCGCCACGCCGCTCGACTGGCACGAAGCGCTCGCGCGCGACATGCATCCGCGGCGCTACCACGTCCGCAACGTGTTCCGGCGGCTTGGCCAGCGCGACTGCCCGTGGCGCGATCTCGAGCAGCACGTCGTGGCGCTCGCCCCCGCGATCGAACGGCTGCGCCGCTTGCGCGACGCCTGAACACCGCGCCGCTTGCATGACCTACAAGCGCTTGTAAGGACTGCCGGCCGGAACCGCGCAGCCCGCGGCACGACACGCGGCACGAAACCTGCAACGGGCCTTCCGAGACCCTTCGCCAACGCAACCAACAACGCAACGAACGAGGAGGCCCGGCATGGTACCCCTGCCACACGACACCATCGAAGAAATGCGCAAGGCGCCCGGCGCGGCCTTCGAGTCACCCGGCGCCGTGCTCGACGACGGGCGACTGGATGACACGCAGCGGCGCCAGATCCTCGAGGCCTGGCTGCACGACTGCCGCGAGCTGGCCATCGCCGATGGCGAAGGGATGGCACTGGGTGCGCGCAGCGCCACCCGGCTGCAGGAAGTCGAGGACGCGCTCGTTGCGCTCGAGGCGCGCCAGGAACAAGCGAAACAGTGAGGACGACCATGAGCGATCACGTCTACAAGCACATCGAGCTGACCGGCAGCTCGACCGAGAGCATCGAGGACGCCACGCGCCGCGCCATTGCGCGCGCTGCCGCAACCGTACGCCACATGCGCTGGTTCGAGGTCGTCCAGGTCCGTGGCCAGATCGAGAACGACGCGGTGCACTACTGGCAGGTCGTGCTCAAGATCGGCTTTACGCTCGACGAGGCCTGAGCAGCCACGCTCCGGAACCGTTGCTGCAGGCCGCGGCTACGCTGATGGCCCGCTTCGAGGTCGATAACGCGCAGCGGGTAGCGCGCGTTACACGCGAAACAGCGCCCGATGCCGAGGACCCGCGGGCCCTGCAGAGCGCGATCGCGGCGGTGCGTCAGCGCCGGCGATCGATCAGCGGCAGTGTTCGTCGATCGCCGCGTCGATGCGTTTCAGGTCGGCTTCCCGTTCGGCCTCGCCCACACGCTCTCGCGAGCCGTCAGCGGCGACCCTGAACAAGCGCGTTGCCGTCACCAGGCGAGTGCGGTGATCACGTGCCGCGGCGCAACGCTCGCGCGCCGCGGCTGCCTGCACCGCCGCGGCGGCCGCCTCGGCGCGCTGCTGCTGGCGCGCGTCGCGCGACGCCTCGAGCGAAGTCTGCAAGGCATCCAGGCGCGCCTCCGCCGAGGGATCCGCGCCGCTGGCTCGCACGTTCACGCGCTCCGCGGCCGCCTCGGGCGGCGGACGCTCGCCGAACTGCGTAACGCCGTCGGCATCGACCCAGCGATAGACCTCGGCCAGCGCGGGCTGCATGCTGCACAGGACACAGAGGGCGATGGCGTGGCGGATGTTCATCGACGCACTACCAGCACTCGGCCACGGCCGCCCGTTCATCGGCGGAGGCCGAGGTCGAACAGACCGTACCGGCGAGGATGCACTGCGTGCCGGCCTGGTCGATGCGCAGCTGGCCGCATTCCTCGTCGCTCGCCTGCCCGCCCTCCGGCACCGCCCGCAGCACGTAGCTCGTCGCATCGAGCGATTGCAGGGACAGCGTGTATTTCGGGTTGGCGTCACCCTGCGGTGAGGCGGTGAACGGCAGCGCGTTGACCAGGTCGCCCGGATCGCCCGCGTCGTCGTAGCGCCCCTGCGCGGTGAAAGCCCGCTCGAGGAACAGGGTCAACTCCTGGAGATCGCTGACCGCGGCCGCGCGGCTGGTGCGAATCGCGTAGCCGCGGTAACTCGGCAGGGCCACCGCGGTAATGATGCCGACGATGATGGCGACGATCATCAGCTCGAGCAGGGTGAAACCCGCCATGCGGCGGCGTGACGTCATCATCGGTGTTCCCCTTCTTCCTCGTCGTTTACGGCGGGCAGCGCGTCGAGCACCCGGATGCTGACCACGAACCACAGGCGGTCGCGCCAGTGCTGTACGTATTCCAGCGGCGTGCCCGGTGCCAGGTCGGCAACGCTGGCCACGGTGTTGCCACGGCGTCCCGTAATCGTGATCTCAGGACCGTAGAACTTTGTCTGGTCGTCGATCACCAGGCGCCGCGCTTCGACGTCCACGTAGTGGAGCTCGCCGTACTCGGTGGAGATCGGGCCGCGCTCACGCGCCTGCACCGGTGCCAGGCAGGCGATCAACAGCGCCGTCGCGGCCAGTCGCCACAGGCTCGTTCTCAGGGCTATGCGTGCATTGCTCATGGTGATGGTTCTCATCGAATCTGGCGCCAGGATTGCCGCCCCAGCGTCTGCGCCGCGCCGGCGATATCGTTGACCTCGGTCGAGCCGTCGAGACCGGCATTGACAGCGTGATTGATCGTGCCGTCCTGGCTCGAAATCAGGGTGACAGGCGCAACCGTGGGCTCGCCGATCCAACCGTTGTCGTGGTTATAGCCACCGCTGCCGTCCGACTGTGCATCGTTGGCCGAGAATGCGTTGTCGCCGTTGAGATCGAACACGGCAAAGTTGGTCCGCCCGCCGTTGACCGGGTCGAAGGCCATCAGCGAGGAGAAGCCGCCAGCGCTCTCACAACCGCCGAGCGGCGCGTAGGTGTTGAAGATCACGAGCGGACTGTTGTCCTCGGTAATCGTGATCACCGGGTCGGCGATGATGCGCTCGCCCTGGGCGCCATTGACGGGCGATACGAAGTCGAGGTACCAGCCTTTCTGCGTCGTGTAGTCCACCGTGTTCTGCGACAGCGTTCGCGTGAACTGGTCGGTTCCGTCGAAATCGTCGATGTCCTCTTCGATGATCGCTTGCGGCTGCAGCACGTTGTCCGGCTGGGTGCCGCCTCCGGGCAGCGGGCGCGTGCCGACCGAGGCGACGGTCACCCCGTTGTCGCGAATGCCGTAGAAGCTGTCGACCGCGGCGGGGCTGCCGACGATGTCGTCACCGGCCACGAAGAAACGTCCCGTACCGAACAGCAGGATGTAACCGCCGTCGGGATGGACGATGATCGCGGGCTTGGCCGTGATCGGTTGCTTGGCGCCGGTCGGCGACCGCGCGCTGTACAGCGGCGCGCCGCTGAACGCGATGCTCCAGTTGCTCGGGTCGGCATCGGTCAGATCGAATTTCCACAGCTTGCCGTGCAGGTCACCGGCGTAGACGTAGTCATAGGTGAAATCCGCGTTGACATCGACGGCCAGCGGCGTCGCGAGGCCGTTCGGCTCGGAGACGTTGCCGACCCCCGTGTCGAACTTCCTGATGAGGTTACCGCTCGCGAGATCGATGACGAACAGCTGCGCGCGCTCGCTCGCGCTGTTATAGCCGTTGCCGACGATGGCCGCCCATGCGCCGTTGTTGAGCCGCACGATCTGCGCCTTGCCGAGCACGTTGCCGAGCTCGGCATGGGTGTACTCCCACATCACGTCGGTCGCCGAGAATGCGGTCGGGTCGGACACGTCGAGCGCGAACATGCTCTGGCCACCGCGGCCCAGCGCGCCCACGAGGACCGCCTTCCAGCTGCTCGAGACGTAGGCGTCCCCGGCTTGCAGGGCGCCGTCGACGTAGAACTCGTGGTCGTAGCTGGTGCTGGTAAGGTCGGCCAGCTTGCCGAACACGCCTTGCGGCACGAAGGCGAATGCCTCGGCGCCCGAATCGGTACGGAAGCCGTGCATCATGCCGTCGTTGGCGCCGACGTAGACCATGTCGACGCGGGACTGCTTGGTCGCGAGATAGGCGTTGAAACTCGAGCCCTCGCTGCCCGGAAGCAGCTGGTAGGGCGGCGTAGTCTGCTGCTTGGTCACGGCGACCGGTGTCGAGTGGATGATGTCGCCGAGCAGGGAATCCCGGTTGCGGAAACCGCCGCCGTTGCTCACCTCGCCCGAGCGTACGCCGCGGATGTACTCGAGTATGTCGAAGCTGCCGACAGCGGCCTGTTGCGCCGCCGTCAGGTTGGCCCATTCGAACGCGGCGCCGTCGGTCGTGCCGTCGCCGATCCAGGTGAAGATATTGCGCGCGTTCTCGGCCGGGATGTTGCCGCTCGCGGCCCACGCGGTCGAGCCGATCACGCCGCCGTCGAGGAACTCGTAGGCAAACAACTCGCCGTCCCAGTTGTCGGTGTCGAAGAAGCCCTGGAAGATCAGCGTGCCGGTCTGGATCGACTGCGACGTCGCCGCCACCGCCGAGGCCGAACCGGTGCGATCGCCGATGTCGTTCAGCGCATCGTTCAGGGTCTGGATGAGACTCTGCGGATCCTGGCCGGCGAGGTAGAGGCCGCGCGAGTTGAACGCGGCATGGCGCATGTCGTCGGTCGTGGTCAGGGCGTCGGCGGTCGGCTGCGGCCAGGGCGGCGGCGGCGTCGACGGGTCATGGTTCGGCGGCGACGCGGTCAGCTGGCCGTCGAGGCCGAAGGACACGGTGTAGGTCACCATGTGCTGCGCGTTGTTCTCGTCGATGTTGGTCATCACCGGCACGTTGTTCGCCAGCGTCGAAAGATCCCTTTCGTAGTACTGCATGGCGACGTCGGCGAGCGTATCGGAGAAATTGTCGGCGTGCGGACCGCCGTCCCAGGGCCCCGGGCCGTCGGCATCGTCGTTACCCACGCCCGGGCTGCCGCCGTTCCAGAAACCGTCGGAGAACAGCACCGTGAAGTTCTGCTGGCACTCGCCGCCTTCGGCTTCGGACAGGATCGGCGAATCGCTGCTGAAGCCGAGATCGCTGTGCAGGTAGTTACCGGCATCGGTCTGGTCGAAGTAGCGTCCCACGTTGCGCAGCAGGCGGCGCAGCGGGGTGCCGCCGACGGAGTTGATCTGGAACAGCTCGTCGAGCAGGTCTTCCTTGGCCGCCGCGTCGGTCATCTCCGCCACCGCGGTGCCGACGCTGTTGTTGTTGTGCAGCGTGGCCAGGCCCATGCGCTGGTTGGAGTTCGTGATGAGCTCGGAGATGGCACGCTTGAGCACGTACTCGCGCTTGCGGTAGTAGGAGTACCAGTTGGCGTAGTTGGTCTGCTCGGCGGCGCTCAGGGTATCGACGAAGACCCAGCGGGGATCGTTGTAGTTCGGGTAGCGGGAGAAATAGCTGCTGCTGTTCGGCGGCGAAGGCGGGCACTCGCCGAACTGGTAGACGCCGTCGGCCGGGTTGCCGCCGGAGCCATCGACCCAGATGCCGTAGACCGCCGGTCGCGTCGTACCGTCGACACTCAACAGGTTGACCGTGCCGTTGTCCGGGTCGTACGGGTTCCAACGCGCCGCCGTAATCGACTGGTTGCCGAAAGCGACGCCGTCTTCGTCCTCGCCGAACCAGGGGTCGTAGGTCACGTTGGGATCGTAGGCCAGCACGTTGTAGCCGGAGCAGGTCTCGAGATCCTCGACCCAGTCGTTCGGCGACATGTCGAGGTTGCCGCTGTTGGGATTCCAGGGATGCACGTTGAGCGCGCCGTTGCTGAGCGTGATCTCCCAGTCCATCGAACCCGAATCGTCGAGCGCGAAGAAGATATTCGCCGGCACGTCGTTGGCGAGGAAGATCGGCGTGTCGGGGATCGACAGCTCGGCACTGACCATCATGGCATGGCCGAGCAGGGCGCCCAGCGCGAAGGTCCTGGCAAGCGCCCGGCGAGGTTGTCTGGTCTTGCGCATCTGCGTCATCTCCCTTGCTGCTCTTCGCTGCGAACTTCCGCTACTTGCGGGTCAGGGTGGTCGACTGCGTGATCGAGCGGGCATTGACGTTCGCGCCCCAGCCGCGTGCCGAGATCCGGTAGGCATAGCGCCAGCAGTCGGCGTTGGTGCTTGCCTCGGCATCGAGCAGGCAGTTGTCGTCCCGCGGCACGCCGCCGAGATACTCGATGACATACACGGGCTGCTGGGCGACGCCGGCCAGGGTCGAATCCGCACGCGCCTGCCAGGCGGTGCCGCTCGCCTCCCATACCGGATCGTTGCCCGGCGCCGGCAGGTAGAGCCCGGCGGTACCGTCGGTCGGTGCGTAGACGGGGAATGCTTCGGCGGTGTCCTCGCCTTCGCGCAGCGCCGCCTCGGCGGCATCGAAGGAGTTCTGCTTGTTGACGAAATGTCCCGCCATGCGCTCGCCGATCACAGTCGACTTGACCGTGGACACGCCGAGCATGGTCAGCACGAGCAGCATGATCAGCGAGATGATCAGGATGGCGCCGGACTGTCGCCCGGGACTCGACACGTTGAGAGGCATGCTCTGGCTCCTGTTCATTTCATGGCACGCGGTTGCGCAGGCCCACGGTCGTCGAGAACACCAGGCGCAGGCGGCGATCGGCGTTGGCGCCGTTGTTGACGACCGTGCCGTCGACGAAAGTCACCGGAACGGGCGCGTCGGTGACGAAGTCTTCCTTGCTCTTGATCAGCAGGGAGACACGTACGCTCACGACGCGCGACCAGTCGGTCACGCCGGCGGCGTTGACGTAGGCATCGGCGTACTCGTCGCCGCCGGTGTCGACGCCATAGGTGACACGCATCATCTCCACGCCCTTCGCGATCGGCAGCGCAACCGGCGCAACGCCGCCGTCTATCACGCCCATGCGATAGAGTGCGGGCACCGGGTCGACGTCACCGTCACCATCCTCGTCGGCGTTGTCGTCGCCGATGAAGTAGGTCGCGGCGACCAGCGGTGCGACGATGGCACCCGCCTGGTAGGGCTGTTGCAGGGCGGCGTTGGGCGAGATCTCCTTCGTCGACGTGTCGTCGGCGAGCGAGGCGACGCGGAACAGGTCCGCACGGCGGCAGTCGGTGATGAGCATCAGGTCCTCGGCACCGGGCGTGTCGCCGTCGACCACGACGGCCGGCTCGAAGTCATCGAAGTCGGCCAAGCGGACTTCGACCACGGCGCCGGGAGTGGCCATGTCGGCCGCCAGCATCATCGCGTTCTCGGAGGCACGCATGACCTGCACGATGTCGCTGACCTGGCAGGTCGCATTGCCGCCGGCGGCGGTGTTGCAGATCGAAAGGTCCGTGCCCTGGTGGTCCTGCGGCGGATCGACCCCGGTCCACCAGCCGTCGCCGTCGTCGAAGCCGACCAGGGCGTTGCCGAGATCGACCGTTGGCGGCGTGCCGTCGGCGACCGGGTTGACGTCGATCTGGCGGCGGCTGCTGCAGCCGATGTAGCCCGCCATGCGGATATCGCGCGCCAGCGCCTGCATCGCGTAGCGGCCGTCTTCCTGCACGCGCGAGAGCGCCTGGCTGAAGCGGAAGCTCTGCTTGTTGGCGGTAAAGGCCTGCAGGGCAGAGCCCATGATGATGAGCCCGAGTGTCATGGCAACCATCAACTCGACCAGGCTCAGGCCGAGCTGGCAGCGGACAGTCTTGGGAGCGCTTGGTGTCATCGGGGCGGCTTCCGGATCGTCGCGGGATCGTCAGATCTCGCTGGTGAAGTCGAACTGCTGGTTCGCCGCGTTGGGATCGGCGCGGCTGTCGTTCCAGATCACGCTGACGGTGCAGATGCCGTCGGCGGCACAGGCGACGACGGCGCGGCCACCCGGCAACAGCGACAGGTGCGAATCGAACCAGTCGGCGAGATCGTCGTCGGCAAGCGGCGCGGCGCCGTCTCCGGTCGGCGCATCGTCCCCGGCCGCGAGGTTGTAATCACCGTTCAATGCCGCGTTACGATTCGCGCGCAGCCGATCCATCAGGTCATAAGCGACCAGGGCGGCCTGCGAACGGTAGTGCGAACTGGAACCGCCGCGCAGGCTGGTCGCGTGCAGGGCGGTGACGCCGAGCACACCGATGGCGAGCACGAACAGTGCAACCAGGGTCTCGACCATGGTGAAGCCGCGCATCCGCGGCGCACGGGGTGAGGAAGTCATCATGGGCAGGCCTGCCGGGTGAGATCGACGTAACCGGCCATCGCCACGCTGAGAACGCGCTGGCGGTTGTTGCCATCGTTACAGTGCGAGGGCAGCAGCGTGAAGCTGGCCAATGCGCCGACTTCGCCGGTCGGGCGGAACTCGACGCGGGCCGGCGCGCTGGTGATGCTCAGCATCTCGATGGCAGGGAAACTGCGCAGGACCGGCTCACCCGCTTCGGGGAAGACGTTGTCCTCGTCGGAGTCGATGCCGACGACCCAGCCATTCGCCCAGTTGCCGCCGCTGATCGGCGAGAGCGTGACTTCGACGCCGCGCCCCACCGCTTCACTGCGTGCGAGATGCAGCGCGGTGGCGAGGTTGTTGACCTCGGTGGCCGTGGCGTTGGTCTGGATCAGGCTGCGGAAGCTCGGCACCCCCATGCCGAGCACGATCATGGCCACCGCCAGGGCAACCATCAGCTCGATGATCGTGAATCCGAGTTGCCGGGGATGTTCCATCACTGACTACCTGCTGTGCTGACGGCGTTCCGTCGTTGCGATGCTGGGCGCGGCGGCCGATCGGGGCCGCGGCTCGACTCAGCCGTTAACGGCAGGTGACTTGACGGGCTTTAGGCGGCTACCGCGGCGCAACCGGGACGCGCGGCGAAACTGTCGGTACCGTCACAGGACGGCGCCGGCGACGGCGCCCGGCGGGCAGGTTTTCGTGACGTGGTTCAGGATCGCGCGAACGTGCCCGACAGCTCGTCGAACCCGTCGGTTCGGCCGGCATTCCCGCGCCCGGCCGGCGCGGCCATGCCACCGTCCTGGCTCAGGCCGAGCTCGGCCAGGGTGGGCTCGCGCCGGCCGCGTGCGGCAATCAGGCGCAGTTCCCGCACCAGCATGACGACGGCCGCGGACAGGAGCGCGAGGCCAGCGAGCAGCCACGGTAGCGGGTTGGTCAGGCACAACGACGCGACGAGGGCGCACAAGCCGGCAGTCCAGGTGACGGTGAGGTAGAGATGACGCATGGCGGTTCTCGCAGGCTGGGCCGAATGGCAGGCGCGACGCGCAGGCACCGCGCCGGCGCGCTGGGCCGCCTCCGGATTGGCTATCGGCAAGCCGCCGAGCGCACTTGAATCGCGCGCCCGCCGCGGGACTCAAGCGTCGCTGGCGTCGCTGGCGTCGCTGGCGTCGCTGGCGTCGCTGGCGCCGATGACCCCGGCCCGGGTCACGAGCGGGAAGCGCTCGTCCCCCCGCGCTCGAAATCACCGCCGGCAGCGGCGCGACGGTAATCACGCCGCGCGATCAGCCAGGTGCCTCCGTGCCGCTCGAGGGTGTCATGGCAGGAACCGCTCACGGCTGCCGACCGCCCGGACCCGCGGCAGCCGGTCCGGCACACACCGGCGGACGCCGCCCTTCCCACGGACGCGCCTGCTCGAGCTGCGCGGCGAGACGCAGCAGCATCGCTTCCTCGCCCAGGCGCGCCGTGAAGTGCAGGCCGACCGGCAGGCCGTCGGCGGTCCAGTGCAGCGGCAACGAAATGGCGGGCTGGCCGCTCGCGTTGGCGAGATAGGTGTAGGGCGAGAAGCGCGCCATGCGCCGCCGCAGCTCGAACGGGTCGCCCGCGTAGACGAGCGTACCGAGTGGTACCGGCGGCTGGCCCAGCGTCGTGGTCAGCCACAGGTCATGACGCTCCCAGAAAGCTGACATGGCGCGCACCTGTGCCTGCACGTCCTGCATGGCGAGCAGGTAGTCGGCCGCGGAGACGCCCCGGCCGCGTTTGGCGAACGCCCACACGAACTCCTCGAAGTGTTCCGCCCCGGGCGTACGCCCGAGGCGCCGCGCCCAGTCGGCCACGGCCCAGGCAACCAGCGCGGCGAGGAGCGTGGTGTACTTGGTCCACAGCTCCATGGCGTCGAAGGCGGGTGCCGCTTCCTCGACCTCGTGGCCGAGCTCGGCGAGCAGCGCGGCGGTCGACTCGATAGCCGCGACGCACTCGGCGTCCAGCGGATCGCCGAGCGGGGTCGTCGTCGCGTAGCCGATGCGCAGTCGTCCGGGCGGCAATGCCGCTTCCTCGGCGTAGGGCCGCGCCGGTGGCGGCGCGACGTAGGGTTCGCCGCAGCCCGGCCCGGCAACGACATCGAGCAGCGCGGCGCAATCGCGCACGCTGCGCGTGAGCGCGTGTTCCGAGAAAAAACCGGCGAGGATGTCGCCGTAATGCGGCGCCAGCGTGCCGCGCCCGCGCGTCGGCTTGAGGCCGACCAGCCCGCAGGCCGAGGCCGGGATACGGATCGAACCTCCCACGTCGTTGCCGTGCGCCATCGGCACCACGCGCGCAGCCACCGCGGCGCCGGCGCCGCCGCTCGAACCGCCCGGCGTCAGCGCCGGATCCCAGGGATTGTGCGTGGGGCCGAAGCGCCGCGGCTCGGTGGTCACGCCGATGGCGAGTTCCGGCAGGTTGGTCTTGCCGATCGTGACCAGTCCCGACGCGCAGAAGCGGCGGTAGATCTCCGAATCGACCGCCGGCACGTAGCCTTCGAGAAAACTGCTGCCCTCGAAGAACGGCACCCCGGCGACTTCGGCGGCGAAATCCTTCATCAGGAACGGCACGCCGCGGAACGGCCCGTCCGGCAGCACCCCGCCGGCGCGCTCGCGGGCCTGCTCGAACATCCGCGTGACGACCGCGTTCAACGTGCCGTCGACGGCTTCGAGCCGGGCGATCGCGTCGTCTACCAGCTCTTTCGGACTGACCTCACCGGCGCGCACCAGCGCCGCCATCGCCGTGGCATCGAACTGCCCCATGTCGGTCGCGCTCAACGGCATCGCTCCCCCCGTGTGTCGAAACTCACTCCGGCGGGCAGCGTAGCAGATGCCGCCGCGCGCGCGGCGCGCGGGAGTGCCGCGAGGAAGGATAGAATCCCCGCCGCGAAGCCGGGGCTTCGCCATCGTCATCCAGCCGCAGGGTGCCCCCGTCCACCCACCGACAGCCGAAACCAGCCTTGCTCGATCGTCCCCGCACCCGCCGTATCCTTGCCCTCGCGTTGCCCGTGATCGGCGGCATGATGTCGCAGAACATCCTCAACCTGGTCGACACGGCGATGGTCAGCCGCCTGCCAGACAGCGACGCGGCGCTGGCCGCGGTCGGCTACGGCGGCTTCGTGCTGTTCGTCGCCCAGGCCCTGATCCTCGGTTTCGCCACGGGCGTGCAGGCGACCGCATCGCGGCGCAAGGGCCAGGGCCGGCTGGCCGAAACCGCGTACTTTCTCAACGCGGCACTGATCATCATCGTGTGCGTCGCCCCGCTGCTCGTGCGCCACGTCACGCCCGCCCTCTACCCGTGGATCAACGATGATGCCGCGGTCCTCGCTCTCGGCGTGCCTTACCTCCAGATCCGCGCAATCGGCATCGTCTTCGTCTCGATGAACTTCTCCTTCCGCGGCTACTGGAACGCGATCGACCTGACGCGCCTGTACATGACCACCCTGGTCGCCATGCACGCGCTCAACATCTTCCTCAACTACGTGCTCATCTTCGGCCACTTCGGCGCCCCCGCCCTCGGCGTGCAGGGCGCCGCGATCGCCTCGGTCGCGGCGCTCGGCTTCGGCACCCTGCTCTACGTGCTGTTCGGGCTGCGTTACGCGCGCGGGTTCGGCTTCCTGCGCGCGCTGCCACCGCGCGCGGACGTCCTCCGCCTGGTCCGCTTGTCTTTGCCGAGCGGGATCCAGCAGCTGTTCTTCGCCGGCGGCTTTCTCGCCATGTTCTGGATCATCGGGCGCATCGGCACGGCCGAGGTCGCCGGCGCCAACGTGCTGATCAACATGACCCTGATTGCATTCCTGCCCGGCATGGGCCTGGGCCTCGCCGCGGCCACGCTGGTCGGCCAGGCGCTCGGCCGCGGTGACAGCGAGGACGCGGCGCGCTGGGGCTGGGACGTGGTCAGGCTCGCCGTCGTCGCCATGGGCCTGCTCGGCCTGCCGATGGTGCTGATGCCGGCAACGCTCGTCTCGGCGATCTACGAGCTCGAACCGGCGACGCTCGCGCTGATCCTCTGGCCATTGCGCCTGATCGGCCTGAGCATGTTGTGGGAGGCGGTCAGCACGGTGCTGCAGAACGCGCTGCTCGGCGCGGGCGACGCGCGCCGTGTCATGCTCGTCGCGATCGCCAACCAGTGGTTGCTGTTCCTGCCGCTGGCCTACCTGGCCGGGCCGATCCTCGGCGGCGGACTCACCGTCATCTGGGGCCTGCAGGTAGGCTACCGCGCGGTCCAGGCGCTCGTGTTCTCGGCCTTCTGGATGCGCCGGCGCTGGGCCCGCATCGAACTCTGAGGCACGCCGCTCGCGCTCAGCGCGGCAGCGGCCGGTTGACCTTGCGACGCACCTGCACCAACAGGCGCGACGAGGCCGTTGCTGCGGGCGGCATGTCGGCGACCGCGAGACGCAGCGTCACGCGGTCCTTGAGCGGCACTTCGCGGTCGCTGCTGAACCAGACCAGCGTGGCGGCCGGGCGGCTCGCGGCCAGCGCGACGCTGCGCTCGCGCTCGAGCAGCACCGCCTCGCCGTCGGCAACCTCGAGCGCGAGGCGCAGCGGCTCGAGCGGGTTCGATGCGTGCGCGTCCGGCGAGTCCAAGGTGACTTCGACGTAATATTCACCGCGGCGCGTGAGGTAGAGCGGCCAGCTCGCTTGCGCACCGGGCTCGAGCGCCAGCGACTCGTTGAGCACCAGGTGGTTCGGCCGCACGGCCGGGTCGCCGGCGGTACACCCGAACAGGGTGGCGATGCAGAGGCCGGCCAGCACTCGGCCGAGCAGCGCGCGCAGGCGCCCGGGATGATCGAACCGCCGCCGGCGCGCAGGACCGGTGGCGCTGGCGCGCGGGCACCGCGCGGCGGGTACCGCGTCGGCTCGTCGCAGCCGTGGGAGTGCGGGTTGCATGACGAGTTGGTCCGGCGCGCGGGCGTAAGGTTCCCCGGCAGCCGCACGGCCGCCGCCCACGCCGTAACAATTCGTTGCAAAACCCGGCCCGCCGGGAGCATGTGCCAATCCCGCCGCTTGGCTATAGTTCGACCCACGGCGCGCGCCGCGCGCCAACTGCCAATCGATCGCCCACCATGCCCGCAGCCCCCTCGCTCGTCGCCACCGTTTCGCCGAATGCTGGCGGACCCGCCTCGCTGCGCTCCGTCGAAGCGGTCGTGCGCAAGCTCTCCAACGCGGGGCTCAGCCTGAGCGTGTCGCGCATGGATGCCGATCTGCTCAGCGGCACCGACGAGGTGCGCGTGTCGCTCACGCTGCCGGGTCGCGCGCAGGTCTACGCCATCGCCTGCCTGGTGCGCCACCGCGCGGCGCACGAGGACCAGGTGCTGCTCAGCTGCGAGTACGACTGGAGCGCGACCATGGACCCGCTCGGCGTGGTCGAGGACCTGCTGGAGTACGTGCTGGAAACGCCTTGAGCGTCACGGCGGCGTAGCAACGCCGCGGGTCGCGGCACGCCGGACCGACTCAGGCGAAGCGCACGCTGGCGCGACCGATGCCACCGATGACCAGGCTCATGTGATCGCCCGGCGCGACCGGCTGCAACGGCACCAGCGATCCGGACAGGATGACCTCGCCCGCCTCGAGGCCGACACCGATGCGCCCGAGCGCGTTGGCCAGCCATGTCACGCAGTTGACCGGCGAGCCGAGCGCTGCCGCGCCGGCCCCGGTAGAGACGATCTCGCCGTTCAACTCGACGACAATGCCGCAGGTCGCGAGGTCGACGTCGCGTGGGCTGACGCCGCTGTCGCCGAGCACGACCGCGCCGCACGAGGCGTTGTCGGCGATGGTGTCCTCGATGCGAATCCGCCAGTCGTCGATGCGCGAATCGACGATCTCGAAACACGGCATGACGAATTCTGTCGCGCGCAGGACGTCCGCGTTGGTCACGCCCGGGCCCTTGAGCGGTGCGTTCAGCACGAACGCGATCTCGCCTTCGGCGCGCGGCTGGATCATCGTCTCCGAGATCGCCAGCGTGGCGCCGGTCGAGTGCATCATGGTATCGGTGAGATAGCCGAAATCCGGCTGGTGCACGTCGAGCATCGTCATCACCGCCTTCGACGTGACGCCGATCTTCTTGCCCACGACACGTTCCCCGGACGCGACGCGGCGCTCGAGCAGGTCGAGCGAAATGCGGTAGGCGTCCTCGATGGTGATGCCCGGCGCCTGCTCGGTCAGCGGCGCGATGGTCTTGCGTTCGCACAGCGCCTCGTGGAGCGCGGCGCCGAACGCGGCGATACGTTGCTTGTCCATGTTTCCCCTGGTCTTTCAAGGCCACGCGATGAGCGGCAGGCGGCATGATACGTAGAGCGCGCGCACTTCGCACCGCCACGCGCCGCGCACGAGGCACGACGCCATGACGGGCGTTTCCGTCGCGGCAGGGTGCCGGTATGCTGAACGCCCGGCCGGTTGCACCTGCGGCGCCCCGCAGGCGGGAGCTCACCGGCCGGCACCGTGCAGACGAGGAGACCTGCCATGCCCGGACCGCTCGACGGCTATCGCGTGATCGACCTGACCGCGATGATCTCGGGGCCGCTCGCGACCATGCTGCTGGCCGACCAGGGCGCCGACGTGATCAAGGTCGAAAATCCGCACGGCGGCGATCACGTGCGCCGCGGCGGCAATCGCCGTGGCGATTTCGCCGCCAACTTCCTCAACAACAACCGCAACAAGCGTTCCGTCGTGCTCGACCTGAAGCACCCGCGCGGGGTCGAGACGCTGTTGCACCTGTGCGAGCAGGCCGACGTCTTCGTCCAGAACTTCCGTCCCGGTGTCATCGAGCGCATGGGTCTGGGCGAGGACGTCGTACGCGGGGTCCGCCCCGACATCGTCTACGCATCCATCGCCGGCTTCGGTTTCAGCGGGCCGTACGCCGGCAAGCCGGTCTACGACCCGCTGATCCAGGCGCTGTCCGGTCTCGCCACCGTGCAGGCTGGCGCCGACGAGGAACGCCCGCGCCTGGTGCGCACCATCGTGCCCGACAAGGTCAGCGCGCTGACCGCCGCGCAGGCGATTACCGCGGCCCTGCTCGCGCGCGAACGTTCGGGCGAAGGCCAGCACGTGAAGCTCGCGATGCTCGACGCCATCGTCAGCTTCCTGTGGCATTCGGACATGGGCAGCCAGACCTTCGTCGGCGAGGACCTGCCGCAACAGGCCGCGGCGAGCTTCATCGACCTCATCTACGAAACCGCCGAAGGCTACCTCAGCGTCGCGGTGATGTCGGACCGCGAATGGGCCGGGCTCGCGCGCGCCGTGGAGCGCCCCGAATGGCTCGACGACCCGCGCTTCAAGACCCCGGCATTGCGCGACCGCAACATCGACGCGCGCCTCGAACTCATCCAGTCGGTCCTGCTCGAACGGCCCGCGGCCGAATGGCTGGCGCGGCTCGAGGCCGAGCGCGTGCCCTGCGCCGAGGTGCTGACCCGCAACGACATGATTGAGCATCCGCAGATCGCGGCGAACGAAACTATCGGCATCTACCAGCATCCCGATGCCGGTCCCATTCGGCAGGCCCGCCCGGCGGCACAGTTCTCGGCCACGCCCGCTGGTGTGCGCCGCGGCGCGCCGCGTCTCGGCGAGCACACCACCGAGGTGCTCGCCGAGGCCGGTCTCGACGCGGGCGCCATCGATGCCCTCGCCGCCGCCGGCGTCATCCCGGCGCCGCTGCCGGCCAGTGCTTCCACGACGAGGAACGCTTCATGATCGATCTCTACTACTGGCCCACGCCGAATGGCTGGAAGATTTCGATCATGCTCGAGGAATGTGCGCTGCCCTACCGCGTCGTGCCGGTGAACATCGGCGCGGGTGACCAGTTCGAACCCGGGTTTCTCGCCATCAGTCCCAACAACCGCATGCCGGCGATCGTCGATCACGATGTCGACGGCGACGCCGTGCCGGTATTCGAATCCGGCGCGATCCTCGTCTACCTCGCGGAGAAGAGCGGGCGCTTCATGCCGGAGGACACGCGCGGGCGCAAGACGGTCATGGAATGGCTGTTCTGGCAGGTCGGCAACCTCGGGCCGATGGCCGGTCAGATCAGCCACTTCACGAATTACGCTCCGGCCGATCGCGACAACACCTACGCGCGTGAACGCTACGCCAACGAGTACAACCGCTGTCTCGGCGTGCTCGACCGCCGCCTCGCCGAATACGAGTACCTGTGCGGCGCCTATTCCATTGCCGACATGGCGTGCTGGCCGTGGGTCGTGCCCTGCAAGATGTTCGGCGAATCGCTGGAGAACTTCCCGCACCTGCGGCGCTGGCACGGGCTGATGAAAGCGCGGCCGGCGGCTTCGCGCGGGCTCGACGTGATGAAGGACGCGCGGCGCAAAACGCCGCCGGGCGAGGCCGAGCGCCGCGTGCTCTTCGGGCAGACCGCCGCGACGCTCGACGCGCGTACGGGTCGCGCGACCTGAGGACCCTCAGCCGCGCGCGCCCGGCTGCGCCAGCATCGTTCCCAGGCGGCCCGCGAGGCGCGCGAAATCGCCCTGGATCATGATCAACGAGGGCACCAGCAGCAGCACGACGAATGTCGTCAGCGCGAGGCCGAAGACCAGCGTCAGCGCCATCGGGATCAGGAACTGTGCCTGCAGGCTGGTCTCGAACAGCAAGGGCAGCAGGCCGCCGACGGTCGTCGCCGAGGTCAGGACCACTGCGCGCAGGCGGTCGCAGGCGCCGTTGACCACCGCCTCGAGGCGCGGTTCTTCGCGCATGCGCTCGTCGATCGTCGTGACCAGCACGATGGAGTCGTTGATGACGATGCCGGAGAGGCCGAGAATGGCAAAGATGCTGAGTATCGTGAGGTCGAATCCCCACACCCAGTGGCCGAGCACGGCGCCGACGAAACCCAGCGGGATGACCGCCATCACGACGAGCGGGCGCGTGTAACTCGAAAACACCCAGGCGAGGATGATGTAGATGAAGGTCAACCCGAGCATCGCA
>JAUIFX010000045.1 GCA_030429865.1 Gammaproteobacteria bacterium
GAGGCCGCGGCGACGCTCTGGAAGGGATCGCGCAGGTCGAGCTCACCGGCCTGGTAGAGGTAGCGTTCGTAGGGTTTGATCGGCGGCAATGGCTCGATCTTCCCGCCCTTGCGCGCAAGTACCTCGGAGACCCGGTTCTCGAGATCCGTCATGTCCCGCGACACGCAGCCACCGGCCAGCGTGCAGATGACGAGCAACACCGGGAGGTAGAGGAGTCTCGGGTGAGTGGCCGCATTCATGTCTCGATCCCCCGTCATCATTCGTCGTCGATGTAGCGGTAGGTCTTGGCAGTCGTCTCAAGCGTCATGCGGCCACCTTTCTCGCCCGGTTTGATCTTGATGTTGTGGCTGGTCACGATGCGCGGCAGGTCCGAAACACCGCTGATGAAGTTGCCGAACTCGTGGTAGTCACCGACGACACGAATCTGGATCGGCAGCTCGACGTAGAAATCCGCCGGCTTCTCGCTACCCGGCTTGAACAGCTCGAACTCGAGGCCGGCGCCGAGGCCCTGCTGCGAGATGTCGACGAGCAGTTCGGCCACCTCGGTCTTGTTGGGCAGGCGTTTGAGCAGGTCGCCGAAGGTTTCCTTGATGTCCTCGAGCTGCTGCTTGAGCGCGGGCAGGTTCGCGGCCTTGCGCTGTTTCTTTTCGAGCGAGCTAAACAGCTTCGACTCCTGCGCCTGGCGCTTCTCGAGGTCCGCCTTCAGGTCCTTGATGTCGTACTGCCAGCCGAGGAATCCGATGATGGCGAAGACCAGCAGTGCGCCGAAGATCTTCACCGGCAGCGGCCAGCTGCCGATGTTCTCGGCATTCAGGTTGTTCAGGTCCGACAAGTTCATCAGCGTTATTCCTCGTCGCCTTCGTCGGCTTCTTCCCCGCTCTTGGGATTGGTCTGGCGCAAGGTCAGCTCGAAATCGGAGATGCGCCGGCCGCCGCTGCTACGGGTCTCGATGATGCGCAGCTTGGGATCGGTCAGCCATTCCGAGGCCTCGACGTTGCGCATGTAGTTCGACACGCGCGCGTTCGATTGCGCCACGCCCTTGATCGACACGCGCGAGCCCTTCTGCGAGACCTCGGTCAGGTAGACGCCTTCGGGCAGGGTCGTGACCAGTTCGTCGAACAGGTGGACGATCAGCGGCCGGCTCGTCTGCAGGGTCTCGATTGCCTTCATGCGGGCGATGAGATTGTCGCGCTCTTTCTCGAGGGCCTTGATCTCGGCGATCTTCTTGTCGAGTTTCTTGATCTCGGCCTTGAGGAAGTTGTTGCGCTGGTTCTGGTAATCGATCAGCTCGCTGAAGTAGAGGTGAACGGCGAACCAGGCCGCGGCCGCGACGACGGCGCAGACGCCGAGGATCGCGAGGTACTCGGTGCGCTTCTGCTTGCGCAGATCCTCGCGCCATGGCAGCAGGTTAATGCGTGGCATCAGTCGAAACTCCTCAGCGCGAGACCGCAGGCGATCATCAGCGCGGGCGCGTCGTTGGCGAGCATCTCACCCTTGACGCGCGATGAGATGGACATCGTCTTGAAGGGGTTGGCGATCGTTACCGAGGTGTCGATCTTGGACTGAATCAGGGCGTCGATGCCGGCGATGGAGGCGCAGCCGCCGGCGATGACCACGTGGTCGACGGCGCCGACCTGGCTCGAGGAATAGAAGAACTGCAGCGCGCGGTTGACCTCCTGCGCCATCGACTCCTTGAACGGTTGCAGCACCTCGGGCTCGTAGTTGTCGGGCAACCCGCCCTGGCGCTTGGCCAGGCCGGCTTCCTCGTAGGAGAGCCCGTAACGGCGCTGGATCTCCTCGGTCAGCTGGCGCCCGCCGAAGGACTGCTCGCGGGTATAGATGATCTTCGCGTCCTCGAGCACCGACAGCGTCGAGCTCGTCGCGCCGACGTCCATCACCGCGACGACGTGGGAGTCGGCGATGAGGTCGTTGCCCTCGCCGAGCAGGCTCATGGCGTTCTCCAGCGCGAAGGCCTCGACGTCGACCACCTTGGCGGTCAGGCCGCCGACGCCGAGCGCGGCGACGCGGATGTCGACGTTGTCGCTGCGCGAGGCGGCGAGCATCACGTCGACGCGGTCGGGCTCGGACTCCGATGGCTGCAGGACCTGGAAATCGAGGCTGATTTCCTCGAGCGGATAGGGGATGTACTGGTCGGCCTCGATCTGGATCTGGCCCTCCATCTCCTCGTCGGAGAGGTTGGCCGGCATGGTGATGATCTTGGTGATGACGGCCGAACCCGCGACCGCGCAGGCGGCGTTCTTGGTCTTGGTGCCGGACTTGGCGACGGCGCGGGCAATCGCCTCGCCGACGAGCTCGGCATCCGTTATATTCTTCTCCACCACCGAATTGGGCGGCAGCGGCTCGACCGCATAGCTCTCCACCCGATACTTGCTGCCGCTGCGCGATAGCTCGAGAAGTTTGACCGACGTCGAACTGATGTCGATCCCCAACAATGGCGCCTGGGCGCGTCGGAAGAGAGAAACCATATTTGCCTTATAACTCAATTAGTTGAAGGACAAAAATGCGCATCAACCTTAAAAGTTCAGGCTAAATATAGACAATCGCCGCGCAAAAGACAACGCATTTTTTCGATAAAATCCAATAGAAATCACATGTTACGGAAGTTACTTAAAGTAACCAACCAATACATGTAGACGTCCCGGCACCTCCCACCCACTAGATGTTGCGCTTCGCCTTCTACTCGCTGCTCCTCGGCGCCCTGCTGGCGCTGCTCGCGGCCGCGGCCCTGATCGGGCACATCCTGCCGCAACTGCCGCCGGTCGAGTCGCTGCGCGAAGTGCAGTTGCAGACGCCGCTGCGCGTGTACTCGCGCGACATGAAGCTCATCGCCGAATTCGGCGAGAAGCGCCGTGACCCGGTGACCATCGAGGAAGTGCCGCTGATGCTCAAGCAGGCCTTCCTCGCCGCCGAGGACGATCGCTTCTATCACCATCCCGGCGTCGACTGGATGGCCATTGCGCGCGCCGCGGTCGAACTCGTCAGCACCCGGCAGAAGCGCCAGGGCGGCAGCACCATCACCATGCAGGTCGCGCGCAACTTCTTCCTCACGCCGGAGAAGACCTACGAGCGCAAGCTGAAAGAAATCGTCCTTGCCGTGGTCATCGAGCGCGAACTGAGCAAGGACGAGATCCTCGAGCTCTACCTCAACAAGATCTTCCTCGGCCACCGCGCCTACGGTGTCGGCGCAGCGGCGCAGGTCTACTACGGCGCGACACTGGACGAACTCACCCTGCCCGAGGCGGCGATGATCGCCGGCCTGCCCAAGGCGCCGTCGCGGACCAATCCGATCAGCAATCCGCAGGCCGCCGTCGAGCGCCGCAACTACGTGCTCGGCCGCATGCTCAAGCTCGGCTACATCGACGATGCCGCGTACGCCACCGCGCGCGCCGCGCCGCACACCGCCGAATGGCACGGCCAGGCCGTCGAGAGCGAGGCGTCGCACGTCGCCGAGATGGTGCGCGAGAAGCTCGTCGAAGAATACGGTGACCTTGCCTACACGGCGGGCTACCGCGTCATCACCACGCTCGACTCGCGCCTGCAGGAAGCGGCGACCGCGGCCGTGCAGGGCGCGCTCATCGACTATGACCGGCGCCACGGTTACCGCGGCGCCGAGGCCCACGTCGAACTCGAAACCGGCGCCGACGAAGCAGCCTGGCGTGCCGCGCTGCGCGGCTATGGCACGCGCGGCGGCCTCGTGCCTGCGCTCGTCACCGCGGTCGCCGAACAGTCGATCGACGTCTGGACACGCGAACACGGGGCACTGAGCCTGCCCTGGGAAGGCATCACCTGGGCGCGCAAGCAGCTCGGGACCGACGCGCGCGGGCCGCGCCCCGAGCGTGCCGCCGAGGTCGCCGCCGTCGGCGACATCGTGCGCGTCAGCTACCGCCCGCCGGACACCACCGGCGACGCGCCGGCGGCGGACGCCGCCGCGGTAGAAGGCTACTGGCAGCTCGCGCAGTTGCCGGCGGTGGAGGGCGCGCTGGTCTCGCTCGACCCGGAGGACGGCGCGATACGCGCGCTGGTCGGCGGCTTCGATTACGCGCGCTCCAAGTTCAACCGCGTCACCCAGGCCGAGCGCCAGCCGGGCTCGAACTTCAAGCCGTTCATCTACTCGGCCGCGCTGGAGAAGGGCTTCACGGCGGCGAGCTTCATCAACGACGCCCCGATCGTGTTCGACGCCCCCGGCCTCGAGAGCGCCTGGCGGCCCGAGAACTACAGCGGCAACTACTACGGCCCGACGCGCCTGCGCGAGGCGCTGACGAAGTCGCGTAACCTGGTCTCCATCCGCCTGCTGCGCGCGATCGGTATCGACTACGCGCTCGACTACGTCGCGCGCTTCGGCTTCGCTGCCGACGAACTGCCGCACAACCTCTCGCTCGCACTCGGTTCGGGCGAGGTCACGCCGCTGCGCCTGGTGTCGGGTTACGCCGTGCTGGCCAACGGCGGCTACCGGGTCGAGCCCTATTTCATCGCGCGCATCGAGGACGACGCATCCAACGAGCTGTTCGCCGCGCGCCCGGCGACGGTATGCCGGGTGTGCGAGAACGTCGCGCTCGACGAAGACGGCGAGCCGAGCGACCTGGCGACGCTGCTCAGCATGCAGACGCTGCCGCCCGAGGTAGCCGCCGAGCGCGTGATCTCGGCCGAGAACGCGTGGATCATGACGTCCATCATGCAGGACGTCATCCGCTACGGCACCGGCCGCCGCGCCCTCTCGCTCGGACGCGGCGACCTCGCCGGCAAGACCGGCACGACCAACGATCAGAAGGATGCCTGGTTCTCCGGCTTCAACCACGGCCTGGTGACGACCGTTTGGGTGGGTTTCGATCGCGTGCAGCCGCTGGGCCGGCGCGAGACCGGCGCGCAGGCCGCGCTGCCGATGTGGATCGACTACATGAAGGTCGCTCTCGAGAACGCGCCGGAATCGACGATGGAACGTCCGGCCGGCCTCGTCACGGTGCGTATCGACCCGGACACCGGCCTGCTCGCCGGCGCCAACCATCCCAACGCGATCTTCGAGTCCTTCCGAGCCGCCCAGGTGCCCCCGCGCGGCGACACCACCAGCGCCGCCAACGACGAGAGCGGCCGCGGCCAGCCGCTGGTCCCCGAACAGCTCTTCTGAGGCGCGCCGGACGATGCGCCGCCAGTCCCGCAGCAACGCGAGCCGCGCCGACAGCCGCGCCGAGCAGGCCGCGGTCGCGGCCCGCGCGCTGGCCGACGGTTCGGCACGCGACTTCAGCGACGCGCGCGAGCGCGCGGCGCGCGAACTCGGTCTCGACGGCGGCCGCGAGGGGCCCGACAACCGCACCATCCAGCAGGCCCTGGTCAGTTATCTCGGCCTGTTCCGGCGTGCCGAGCAGGCCGAGCGCATCGCCCGTCAGCGGCGTGCCGCGCTCGCCGCGCTCGACCTGTTCGAACCCTTCGCCGCGCGCCTGTGCGGCCCGGTCTGGTTCGGCACCGCCGGCGCGCACGACGCCATCACCCTGCACCTGACCGCCGACGAACCCGAAGCCGTCACGCGCTTCCTGCTCGAGCGACGCATCCCCTACCACCTCGGCGAAGCGAGCCTGCGCTATCCCGGCCAGGCCGCGCCGCACCGCACGCCGCGCTACGAACTCGAACTCGGCGACGAACTGTTCGAACTCTCGGTGTTCCCGTCGAGCGGACCATGGCGCCAGCCCCTGAGCAGTCTCGACGACCGCCCGGTGCGCCGCGTCGGCCGGCGTGAACTCGCCGAACTCATCGAATCGGGCGAGCTGTTTCCCGAGGCACCCGGCGGCGGCTGGTAGACGGGGCGGGGCGATGCACACCGGTCATGGCTGATGCCGGCCCGGCGCCGGTCCCGGGCGCGGCCCTGCGCGTGACGGTGGCGGTGTTCGCACCGCTGCGGCAACGCTACGACTACCGCTGGGAAGCGCCGGCCGAGGGCGGCCCGGCACCGGTCGAGGGCGCGCGCGTGTGGGTACCGTTCGGGCGCTCGCACCGCGTCGGCATCGTCGTCGCCGTGGCCGCGCTCGAGGCCGACGAGGCGGCACGGCTGAAAGCGATCGACGAGCTGCTCGACGCCACGCCGCTGCTCGATGCGGCCATGCTCAGCCTGGCGCGCTGGTCGGCAGGCTACTACCAGCACCCGCTCGGCGAGGTACTCGCGAGCCTCCTGCCGACCCGTCTGCGCCGCCGCGAGGACCTGCCCGAAGCCAGTCACGAGCGCTGGCGCCTGGCCCCGGCCGGCGCCGCGGCGCTGGCCACGCTCAAGGCGAACGCGCGCCGCCAGCGCGCGGTGCTCGAACTGCTCGCCGAAGGCGACGCCGACAGCGCGCGCATGGCGACATTGGACTTCGGCTGGCGCGAGGTCGTGCGGCGGCTCGTCGCCCGCGGCGAAGTCGAGCAATACCGCGGCGAAGCCGCCCCCGCTGCGCGCGAAGCGCCCGCCGCGGGTGTCGCGCTGAACGACGAGCAGCAGGCCGCCGTCGACGCCGTCACGGCAAGCTTCGAGCACTTCCAGCCCTTCGTCCTCGATGGTGTGACGGGCAGCGGCAAGACCGAGGTGTATCTCGAATGCATCGCGCGCTGCCTGGCCAGGGACCAGCGCGCGCTCGTGCTGGTCCCGGAGATCGCACTCACCCAGCAGCTCGTGGCGCGCTTTCGCGCGCGCTTCGGCGAACGCGTCGGCCTGCTGCACTCGGGGCTCGGCGAGCGTCAGCGCCTGCTCACCTGGGACGCCTGCCGGCGCGGCCGGGTCGAGGTGCTGATCGGTACCCGCTCGGCCGTGTGGGTGGGCCTGCCCGGGCTCGGCCTGGTGGTCGTGGACGAGGAACACGATGGCTCCTACAAGCAACAGGAAGGGTTCCGCTACTCGGCGCGCGATGTCGCCATCGTGCGCGCGCAGCAGGCCGGCATCCCGGTCGTGCTGGGCTCGGCTACCCCGTCGCTGGAGACGCTGGCCAACCTCGCGCGCGGGCGTTACCGGCGCCTCGCGCTCACGCAGCGCGCACTGGCGCAGGCGGTGCCGGCCATCGAGTGCATCGACGTCCGCGGACTCAAACTCGCCGGCGGCCTCGGCGAGACCTTGCTGCGCGCGATGCGCGAGCACCTCGCGCGCGGCGAGCAGGTCGTCCTGTTCCTCAACCGCCGCGGCTACGCACCGCTGCTGATCTGCCGCAGCTGCGGCGAGCCGCGCCGCTGCGATCGCTGCGACGCCTACCTCGTCTATCACAAGGGCGCCGACAGCGCGCGCTGCCACCATTGCGACAAGCTGTGGCCGATGCGCCGTCCGGCACACTGTTGCGAGCTGCCCGACATCGCGCCGATCGGCCTCGGCACCGAACGCCTCGAAGAGACCGTCAGCGCCGAGTTCCCCGGCCATCGCGTGTGCCGCATGGACCGCGACACCGTGCGCAGCGAGCGGGCCCTCGGCACGATGCTCGACGACATCGCGGCCGGGCGCGTCGACATCCTCATCGGCACACAGATGGTCGCCAAGGGTTTCGATTTCGCCGCCGTCACGCTGGTCGGCATCGTCGATGCCGACAGCCGCCTCTACGCACTCGACTTCCGCGCCGAGGAGCGCCTCGCGCAACTCCTCGTACAGGTTGCCGGCCGCGCCGGGCGCGCGGCGCGGCCCGGGCGCGTGTTGATCCAGACCCACCAGCCGCACCACCCGGTACTGCGGCGCGTGATCGACGAAGGCTACGCGGCCTACGCCGCCGTCGCACTGGAGGAACGCCGTGCCGCGGAGCTGCCGCCGTTCGCCGCGATGGCCATCGTGCGCGCGGAATCGCCGCAGGCCACGCGCCCGATGGAATTCCTGGGCGAGCTGCGCCAGCGCCTGCGCGCGCTCGACCCGGCCGCCGACATCAGCTACCCGATCCCGGCGCTGATGGAACGCCGCGCCGGGCGCTACCGCGCGCTCGTCGTCATCCGCGCGGCGACGCGCGCGGCGATCGGGCGGCTGCTCGGCCCCCGCCTCGACGACCTCGACACCCTGGCGCGCGAGCAGCGTGTGCGCTATGCCATCGACATCGATCCGCAGGACACCCTGTGACGGCACGCGGCGCGGCGCCCGCGTGCGGTGCAACATGCCATGAGAGCGGATAGAATCGGCGCCCCCTGAGCCTGCGTGCGGAAGCCAGAGCGTTGAAAGACCTGCTGCGAACCTCGATCGATGCCGCCCTCGAACGCCTGCGCGATGACGGCGTGGTGCCGGCGGACGTGGCCATCGACTACCACGTCGAAACGCCGCGCCAGGAGGCGCACGGGGATTTCAGCACCAACGCGGCGATGCTGCTGGCCAAACCCTGCCGCCGTCCGCCGCGCGAGATCGCCGCCGCGCTCGCCGCCCTCCTCGCCGACGACGCGCTGTTCGCCGGCGTCGACATCGCGGGCCCCGGGTTCATCAATTTCGTTCTCGCCGACGACGCCGTGTTCGCCGTCATCGATGGCATCCACGCCGCCGGCGCGGACTACGGGCGCAACGACAGCGGCGGCGGACGCCGCGTGCAGGTCGAATACGTCTCGGCCAACCCGACCGGGCCGCTGCACATCGGCCACGGCCGCGGCGCGGCGATCGGCTCGGTCATCGCCGCGTTGCTCGCGCACAGCGGCTACGCGGTGTGCCGCGAGTACTACGTCAACGATGCCGGGCGCCAGATGGACATCCTCGCGCTCAGCGTCTACCTGCGCTACCTGCAGCGCGGCGGCGTCACGCTGACGTTTCCGGCACAGTGCTACCAGGGCGACTACATCGAGGACATCGCCGCGCTGCTCGGCGAGCGGCACGGTGAAGCCTGGGTAAAACCATGGGACGACGGCATCGCCGCGGCCGCCGACGACGACGCCGAGCGCGCGCTCGATCGCGCCATCGCCGCGGCGCGCGAAGCACTCGGCGCGGCCCACTTCATCGAAGTCCGCGAACTGGCCAAGGACACCATTCTCGCCGAGATCCGCGCCGACCTAAGCGCCTTCGGCGTCGACTTCGACGTCTGGTACTCCGAGGCCGGGCTGACCGACAACGGCCACGTCGACGAGGCCATCGCCCTGCTCGGCGAACGCGGCTGGCTCTACGAGGAGGGCGGCGCGCGCTGGTTCCGTTCGGCCGATCTCGGCGACGAGAAGAACCGCGTGGTCGTGCGCGAGAACGGCCTGAAGACCTACTTCGCATCCGACATCGCCTACCATCTCGACAAGTTCCAGCGCGGTTTCGAGGAGGTCATCGACGTCTGGGGCGCCGACCATCACGGCTACGTGCCGCGGGTAAAGGCGGCACTGAGCGCACTCGGCCAGGATCCGCAACGCTTGTCGATCGAACTCGTGCAGTTCGCGTCGCTGGTGCGCTCGGGCGAGAAGGTCGCGATGTCGACCCGCTCCGGTGAATTCGTCACCCTGCGCGAGCTGGTCGACGAAGTCGGCGTCGACGCCGCGCGTTTCTTCTACGTGATGCGGCGCGCCGATCAGCACCTCGAGTTCGATCTCGACCTCGCCACCGCGCAGAGTAACGACAACCCCGTCTATTACGTGCAGTACGCCCACGCGCGTATCTGCAGCGTCGCGCGCCAGTGTGCCGAGCGCGGCTTCGAGCTGCCCCACCGGCCGGTCACGCTGGCGGGCGTGCTCGAGACGGCGCCCGAACGCAAGCTCGCGCTGAGCCTCGCACGCTATCCCGAGCTCATCGCGAACGCCGCGCGCGAGCGCGAACCGCACCAGCTCACGCAGTACCTGCGCGACCTGGCGACGGAGTTCCACGGCTACTACAACGCACACAAGCTGCTGGTCGACGAACAGCCCGTCCGCGACGCGCGCCTGCGCCTGGTCATGGCGGTACGCCAGGTGCTCGCCAACGGTCTCGCCGTGCTCGGCATCGGCGCACCGGAGGAGATGTAGCGCCGGCATGAGCCCGCGGGATTACAAGCCGGCACCGTCCCGGCGCAAGAAGAAGGCGGCCGGCGGCGCGCGCCCCGGCAGTTCGCTGTCGTTTCTGAGCGGCCTCGGTGTCGGTCTGCTGGTCGCGTTCGGCGTCTACCTGTGGTCGGGACGCCTGCCGCTGCCGGGTGAGGGCGGTGCGCCTCCCGCGGCCACCTACCGCCCCGGCGAAACCTACGTGGAACCCGGCGAGACCGTCGCGCCGCCAGCGGAGCTGCCGCGGCCGACGTTCGACTTCTACAAGATCCTGCCGGAAATGGAAGTGCCGATCCCGGACTGGGAGATGAGCGGGAAGCGTGCGCAGGAGGAGCCGGCCGCCGAGCCCGACCCGGAGCTGGACCGCGGCACCTACCTGCTGCAGGTCGGCTCCTTCCAGCGCTACGAGGACGCCGACCGGGTCAAGGCGACCCTCGCGCTACGCGGCATCACGGCGAGCATCCAGCGCGTGGTGATCAACGGGCAGGACGTGTGGTTCCGGGTTCACGTCGGTCCGCTGAGCAGCGAGGCGGAGATCCGCGAGATGCGCCTGAAGCTGATCGAGAACGACATGGACTTCATCCTCCTGCGCATCGGCGAGACGCGCGCGGCGGCACCCTGAGGCGGCAGGTCCGGACGCGGCGCGCGCGCTCAGCCGACCGGCTCGACCGGCTCGGCGAGCAGCTGCTCGAGGTTGCGGCGCACCGCGCGGTGGAACGTCGATTCACCGTCCCTGTCGTGGAAGTAGCTGGTGAGGCGAATTTCCTGGGTCAGGTAGTGCCCGAGCACCTCGCGCGAGGTGCGTTGCCAGTCCGCCCAGCTCACCGGCGCCCCGTGCAGCAGCTCGTACTCGCGCTTCAGCCGCAGCGACTTGCGCAGGAATTCCGGGTAGTCGGCCGCCATGCCGGACAGGTCGGCCGCGCGGACTGCCTTCTGCTCGGCGCTCACGAACACGCCGTCGCGCTCGGTGGCGAGGATCGCGTCGACCGTCTTGCGCAACTGTGCCGGCCCGACGCCGAATTCCGGCAGCAGCGCCTCGGCGAGCGCCGCCGAGTAGGCTTCCTTGCTGCGGTACCCGAGCGCGTGGTGATCGTCCTGGTAACCGGCGTCGTGCAGCAACAGTGCGTAGTAGACGACGTCGCCGTCGATGCGGATGTTCTCCGCTTCGCAGCGTTCCACGATCTGTTCCGCCGCGTGCAAGGTGTCCTGCACGTGGTCGAAGTTGTGGTAGGGCAGGCGCGGGTCGTACAGCGCGGCGACGCGCGCTTCGAGGCGCGGGTCGCGTCGCTGCAGCAGGGAACCGCTCACCGCCGGCGTCCGGCGCCGTGCTGGTACGGATGCTCGCCTCGCGCCATCGCTCGTCCGTCCTGCGCTCGTGAAGCGGGCGGCCCGCCCGGTGAACCTCCGCGCGCCCGCCTGCGGCCGCGCCTCGACATTGGAGCGGGTGATGGGAATCGAACCCACGTTCTCAGCTTGGGAAGCTGATGTTCTACCATTGAACTACACCCGCGCGTGCCGCGATTCTAGGGCCTCGATGGCCATCCCGGAAGGGCCCCGGCCCTGACGGTCGCCCGGGCCCACCCGCGACGGCACTTGCCGCGGGCCTGCCGGGAACGCCGCGGCGGCCCGGAACCCGGGAGCCGCAGTGTAGCCGGAATGGGCCAGCCCCGCAGAACGCGGCGGCGCGCCGGCCACGCCGGCGGCGGTATCACGGACTTGGCGCGTGCGGGGAACGCTGGGGTATGATGCGTCAAGGTCGCCGCGCGCCCGTCCCGCTTGTCCGAGAAGCCCGAATCGCGCAGAATTCGATCCCGAATAATGATCAGATTCTCATTCGGTTAGGATACGAAGCTCAGGATTTACTCTAGATTCAGAGGCACATGCCGCGAGGGCCCGGACGGCGATGCTCGCCACATGCGCCCTCGGCCGAAGCAACGCGCGGCACGGCGGCCGGCGGCGATTCGGGTGAGCAGTCAGCGTATGCACAACGCCAAACCCATCATCGTGCTCGTCGACGACAGTGACGCCATGCGCACGTTGTTCGAGCAGGTCGCACGCGAAGCGGACTTCGAGCTGCACGCCTATGCGTCGGCCGAGGCCTCGCTCACGTTTCTCGACACCAACCGTCCGAGCCTGCTGGTCATCAATGTCATGATGCCGAACAAGGACGGTTATTCCCTGCTCAAGCAGCTCCGTGCCAACCCGTTGCACCAGGACACCCCCACGGTGATGATCAGTTCCAAGGATTATGCACAGGACCGCGTTGCCGCCAGGGAACTCGGCGTGCTCGAGTTCGTCGCCAAGCCGATTTCCAAGAAGGCGCTGCGTTCGCTCATCGCGCACTACGTCGACGCCGGCGGCGCGTCCCGCGTTTAGGTGCCCCGCGGAGCCGTGCGCGAACATGTCCAACCGTCGGGCGAGCAAACAACCGGGCGCCGAGCAGGAGACGGCGCGGGAATGCCGGCGGCGTGCGCGAGGCCCGGTGGCGGACACGGCTGAATGAGCGAGGCATACCTGCGCTTCTGGGGCGTGCGTGGTTCCTACGCAGCGCCGCACGAGACCCATCTCGGGGTCGGCGGCAACACCTCCTGCGTCGAGCTGCGCGCAGGCAATCACCTGCTGGTATGCGACGGCGGTACCGGCATCATCTCGCTCGGCGAGGAACTCGTCGCAGCCGACGAACTGCACGAGATGCTGGTCGTGTTCACGCACTACCACTGGGACCACATCTGTGGCCTGCCGTTCTTCCAACCCGCCTTCTCACCCGACTGGCGCATCGAGTTCTTCGGTCCCGGTGACACCGCGGCGGACATCGAACGGCGCCTGTCCGACCAGATGAAGGCGCCGTACTTCCCGGTCGAGACCGAGACCTGGATGGCCGATATCAACTACGTCGAGCCGCACGACGACGGCATGCGTCACGGCCCGTTCGAGATCCGGCACTTCAACGTCCACCACCCGGGCGTGACCTACGGTTACCGGGTGCGCATCGCCGACAAGACCGTCGTCTACGTGTCCGACAACGAAGTGCAGTTTCTCAAGACCTCGATCGCCAAGCGCATCCACGAATTCGAGGAAGACGAACACGAACTGCTCGAACGCATGGTCTCCGAACAGCGTTCGGCCGAGCTCGCCGCCATCGAGAACGTCGACATTCTCATCCATGACGCGCAGTACACGCCGCACGACTACAGCAAGAAGCGCGGCTGGGGACATTCCTGTTACGTCGACACGGTCAACCTCGCCATCGACGCCGGGGTCGGCTGCCTGTACCTCTACCACCACGACCCGACCTACAACGACGACCAGGTCGCCGCGATCCACCGTGACTGCCTGCAGATCATCGCCGAGCGCAAGTCGTCGATGGAATGCCACATCGCGCGCGAAGGGCTGAAGGTCAGGCTCTGAACCCGGACGGCGTCATGGGCGAAGACCGTACGCGGCGACGCGCCGTACGCAGTTTCGTGCTGCGCGCGGGGCGCATGACACCCGCTCAGAGCCGCGCGCTCGCCACGCAGATGCCGCGCTTCGGGCTCACCCCCGCAGCGCTGGCCACGCCGCAGGCAGCGTTCGCGCGGCCGTTGCCGCTGCACCTCGAGATCGGCATCGGCAACGGCGAGAACCTCCTCGCGATGGCGCGCGCGCGGCCCGACCGCGGCTTCATCGGCTGCGAAGTTCACCGCCCCGGCATCGGGCACCTGCTCAACCGCCTGGCCGACAGCGACCTCGACAACGTGCGCGTGGTCGAGGCGGATGCCTGCGACGTGCTCGCCGCGCTGCCCGAAGGCAGCCTCAGCGCCAGCTACCTGTTCTTTCCCGATCCGTGGCCGAAGAAACGCCACCACAAGCGGCGCCTGCTCGACGCCGGCTTCCTCGCGCTGCTCGCCCGCAAGTGCGCGCCGCAGGCCTGCTTCTTCTTCGCCACCGACGATGCCGACTACGCCGAGCAGGCGCGCGAGGCGCTGGCCGGGGCGCCCGCCTGGCGCAACCTCGCCGGCGATCGCGCCTGGGCGCCCCGCCCACGTCGCCGCGTCGTCACGCGCTTCGAGGCGCGCGCACGGCGCGCCGGGCGGGCGGTCTACGAACTCGTCGCGGCGCGCTGCCCGAGCGCGTCCTGAGCCGCCGCGAGCAGGACCTCGAAGCTCTCCAGGCTGTGGTAGCCGGGGTGCGCGAGCGGCCCCTGGTGACTGTCCGGGCGGCTGACCGCGAGCAGGTGGGCGACACCGAACGCGCGCGCCGCCGCGAGCACCGCCGCGTTGTCGTCGATGAACAGCGTGCGCGCGGGATCGAAACCGGTGCGCTCGCGCAACCCGCGCCAGAACGCGGCCTGCTCCTTCGGCGCGCCGAGCGGGTGGGCGCTGACGACGTGATCGAAGCAGGCTTCCAGCCCGGTCAGTGCGAGCTTCCGCGCGAGGCTGCGCGGATGCGCGTTGGTGGCAAGCACCAGCGCCAGTCCATGCGCCCGCGCCCAGTCGAGAAACGCGCGTACGCCCGGGTGCACGCGCACGTGCGTGGCGAGCCGGGCCTCGATGGCGTGCAGGTCGACGTCGAAATAAGCGCTCCAGTGGTCGAGGCAGTAGAACGGCAAGGTGCCGCGGGCGCGGTCCAGCGTGTCACGGATGCGCGCACGCGCCACCGGCAGATCCAGCCCGGCGCGCGCCGCGTAGGTGGAGGGCAGGGCGTCGTTCCACACGAGGTCGTCGAAATGCAGGTCGAGCAGCGTGCCGTCCATGTCCAGGACGACGGTCTCGATCGCAGGCCAGTCGAGCGAGTCCGGAGCGCGATCGTTCATTCGCAGATTTCGCCGAACTTCTCGCAGCGACGCTGACACTTGTACACGCCGCGGGGGTCGACGTTGCAGGACTTGCCCCAGCGCAGGCAGCCGTGCACGCAGCGGGGCGCGGCCTTGTCGCTGCTCGCGGGGGCTGCCGGACGCTCGCCGGCCCGCGCAGCATCGGCATCCTGCCCGGCGGCCGGCGCGGCGTCCGACAGCAACATGGCGCAGAGCACGATCGCCGCGCACAGCGGGAGACGGCGAGGAGAAGAAGCAGTGATCATGAGCAAGGGTGGCCTGTCATTCCAGGGTAATGCACTACCGTGCATTATCGCCAAAGCGGCTGAATCCGCCATGAATGGCTGGCGAGCCCTCGGCGTGGCGCTGCTCGCCGCCGTCGCCGTCAACCCCGCCTACGCAGACCTCGCCGACATGGTGGTGCCGCGCGGCGCGTTCGTCGGCCTCGACACGCATCGACTCTACTACCGCTGCGTCGGCCACGGCGCGCCGACGATCGTCATCGACGCCGGCCTCGGCGGCAGCGCCGTCGAATGGACCGAAGTCCAGGACGCGCTGGCGCCTTTCGCGCGGGTCTGCACCTACGACCGGGCTGGCTACGGCTGGAGCGATCCCGGCCCCTCGCCGCGGACCGCCGAGCGCGCCGTCAGCGAGCTGCGCGAGCTGCTCGCGCGCGCCGGCGAGCGGCCGCCCTACCTGCTCGTCGGTCATTCGCTGGGCGGCTTCCACGCACGCTACCTCGCGGCCCGGCACCCGGACGAAGTCGCAGCCCTGGTGCTCGTCGAGTCGTCGCACCCGGCAGCCGTTCCGCAGCAGACCGCGGATGGCCAAACGCGCCGCCACGCCATCGACGAAGCGCGCCTGGCCGCGGCGGCCGGCGCGGAATCTGCCCATGCGCAGGCCGCAAGCTACCTCAACTCGCGGCGCAAGGCGGTCTTCGCGCAGATGGACGAGCTTGCCAACTTCGCGCGCAGCGCATCGCTGGTGCGCAGCGACGCGCCGCAGGTCGCCGTGCCGCTGGTGGTCATCGCGCGCGACACCGCGAGCGGCGAGGACGCCGCACGCGAAGCACGCTGGCGCAGTCTGCAGGAATCGCTCACCGCGCTGTCGCCGCGCGCGCGTTTCGTCGTCGCCCGTGGCGCCGGCCACGATCTCCACCTGAGCCACCCGGGCGTCGTCGTCGATGCCGTGCGCGCGTTGCTCGCGGAGCTGCGCTAGGCCGCGGCAAGGCGCCTCCGGCGGTACCGCTCAGGGCGTCACGAGCTGGTCGCGCAGGCGCGTGGCGAGGGCCTGCGCCGCTTCGGCCTGCGCCGCGTCGAGGCGCGCGGCAACGTCGTCACGGGCGCCGCGCGCGGTCGGGTTGTCGTGCTCGGCAGCGAGGGTCAGCCAGGCATGCGCCTGGACCAGGTCTTCGGGTGTTCCGATGCCGCGGGCGTAGAGCGTGCCGAGGTTGAGCTGCGCCTCGCCCAGTCCCTGCAGCGCGGCCTGGCGCAACCAGAAGCGGCCTTCCTCCGCGTCGGTCTCGACGCCGTGGCCGAAAGTCTTCATGACGCCGAGCTGGGTCTGCGCCTGGGGATCGCCCGCGTCGGCCAGTTCGCGCAACAGCGCGGCCGCCACGGCCAGGCGCTCCGGATCGTCCGGGTGCGCGAGGTGGACGCGCGCGATGTGCAGGCGGGCTTCGGGATGCTGCTGCGCGGCGGCTTTCTCGAGCCAGGCGAGTGCCGCGGCCTCGTCGGCCGGGCCACCGTCACCGCTCAGCATGAGCATGGCGAGATTGAACTGCGCCGCGGCGACACCGGCACCGGCGGCAGCCTCGAACCAGCTGCGCGCAGCGCGCATGTCACGCGCGAGGCCCTCGCCACGCGTGTAGAGCAGGGCGAGAAAGAACTGCGCCTGGGCATCGCCCGCGCGCGCCGCGCGCCCGAACCATGCGGCCGCCGCCTCCGCGTCGATCGCCTGGCCGTAGCCGCGCAGGTTCATCATGCCGAGATTGAACATGGCGCCGGCCATCTGTTGCGCCGCAGCATCCTCGAACAGCGCGCGTGCCCGTGCATGGTCCTGGTCGACGCCGTGACCCTTGAGGTAGAGCACGCCGAGGTTGTTGGCGGCAATGGCATCGCCGCTGGCTGCGCGCGCCTCGAACGCGGCTGCCGCGGCCGCATAATCGCCACGGCGGAACGCCGTGCTGCCGTCCTCGGCTGCCGCTGCCGCCACGGCGAGCACGGGCAGCGTCATGGTCAGAAGAGCACGGCGCATCGAGTTTCGGCCCTGTGCCTAGATGTCATAGGAAAATTTCCCGAGGTTGTGCGCCGATGGCGCGCTACCATGGTGGCGTAGCGATAGCGTTACGCAACCACTTCGCGTAGCCCCGCGGCGCTCGTCGTCGCGGGGTTCCTTTCCGCTCCCCAGCGTGCCGTCCACGGGCCGTGATTGTCCCGCCCACCGCGCCTGCGTCCACCCGCCCTGGCGTTTCTGGACTTCATTCCACGCGATCGATACCATCTTTTTGCTCCCTTCGACAGAAGACTGCTCGCACGCCGGGATGGATGTTGTGGCGTTGGATGGCAGCCCGCGGGGAGAGGTTGTGCAACGTCATCATATCTCTGAGGAGGAAGGTCCATCATGAAGAAAAACAATCTGAAGCCCGTCGCCGCGGCCGTCGGATCCGGCATGGTCATGGCCGTCGCCATGAGCGCCAACGCCGCCGAGAACCCGTTCCAGATGCTCGAGTTCGGCGAAGGTGTCACGGTCGCGGGCACCGCGGTCGACATGCAGGGCAACAAGGTCGAGATCAACGACGAGACGGGTTTCGAGTACGGCGGCGACCAGAAAGCCGGTTACGCCGACGGCAAGCTTGCCACCGGCAAGAAGGATCCCGCGGTATGCGGCACCTTCGCCGGCGAAAGCTGCTCGATGAAGCACCTGCAGAAGTAAACCACTCGGGCGCATACCATCGCTCGACCGGTGCACGGGACTGCTCGCGTCAATGGCGCCGGGCTCGGCCTGCGACGGACCCACATGGGACCGTTGCAGGAGGAGATTCCCGCCGCGATAGAGTTTCTCGAAGTTGCGCCGGAGAACTGGCTCGATGTGGGCGGGCGCCTCGGCGAAGCGTTCGCCCACATCACTTCGCAACGGCCGCTGCTCGCCCACGGCCTGCTGCTCAATCTCGGTGGGCCCGATCCCATCGACATGGAATTCCTCGCGCGCGTCGGTCGTTTCCTCGACCAGCACGACGTCGCGATCTACGGCGATCACCTGAGTTTCTGCGCCGACCAGGGCCACCTCTACGAACTGCTGCCGATTCCGTTCACGGAGGAGGCCATCGTCCACGTCGCCGCGCGCATCCGCCAGGTCCAGGACTTCCTCGGCCGGCGTATCGCGGTCGAGAACCCCTCCTACTACCTGACGCTGTCGAACGAGCTCGACGAGAGCGTGTTCATCAACGGCGTGCTCGCCGAGGCCGACTGCGAGCTGCTCATCGACATCAACAACATCTACGTCAACAGCGTCAATCACCGCTACGACCCGCGCGCCTTTCTCGCCAGCCTGCCGGGCGAGCGCATCGCCTACGCGCACATCGCCGGTCACGCGCACGACGCGCCCGATCTCATCGTCGATACGCACGGCGCGGCCGTGATCGACCCCGTGTGGGACCTGCTCGACGTCGCCTACCAGCGCTTCGGCGTGTTCCCGACGCTACTCGAGCGCGACGAAAACATCCCGCCGCTGGCCACCGTGCTCGAAGAAGTCGAGCGCATCGGCGCGATGCAGCGCACGCACGCCGGCGAAGCGGCCGCCTGAACCGCCCACCGGTGAGCGCCGAGCCCGAGTTCATCCGCCTGCAGCGCGCTTTCACGCGCCACCTGCGCGATCCCGACAACGTCGCCGCTCCGGGCGCGCACGAAGAGCGCCGCATGGCCATCTACCGGCATGCGATCTACGCCAACGTCGCCGGCTTCATGGGCGACAACTACCCGCGCGTGCGCGCGGTCATGAGCGAGGAACGCTGGGCGGCGATGCTGCGCGACTACATCATCCGCCACGTCTCGACCACGAGCGCCTTCGTCGAGCTGCCGCGCGAGTTCCTCGCCTACCTCGAGCACGAACGCGACGATCCGCACGACCCGCCGTTCCTCTACGAGCTCGCCCATTTCGACTGGCTGGAGACGCTGGTCGGCGCCGACCAGCGGGTGGTCGATCTCGACGGCATCGATACGCACGGCGACCTGCTCGACGGCCGGCCGGTGCCGAACCCGACCCTGCGCGTGGTCAGCTACCGCTACCCGGTGCACGCCATCGACGCCGATTTCCAGCCTGCCGAGCCGCCCGCCCAGGCGACCTGCATCGCCGCGTTCCGGGACCTGGACAAGCGCTACAATTTCCTCGACCTGAACCCCGCCGCCGCACGGCTGCTGGAACTCCTGCTCGACGAATGCACCACGAGCGGGCGCGCTGCCCTCGAACGCATCGCCACCGAACTCGGTCATGCCGACCCTGCCCAGCTCGTCGCGGCCGGCAGTACAATCCTCGAACGCATGCATGCACGCGGCGCGCTGCTCGGCACGCGCGAGCGGGGCAGCGCCGCCTGAAACCGCCGCGCGCCGGCGCAACAGCCGGGCGCACATCTTGCATTCCCCCACGCCGGACGCGCACGGCCGGCACGCGCCGCCAGGACCCTGGACCGAACATCACCATGAAGAAAATCCGCAAGCTGCTCGTCGCCAACCGTGGCGAGATCGCCATCCGCGTGATGCGCGCGGCCGCCGAGCTCGACATCACGAGCGTCGCCATCTATTCGCGTGAAGATCGCTTCGCGCTGCACCGCTTCAAGGTCGACGAGTCCTACCTCGTCGGCGAGGGCGCAACACCGGTACAGGCGTATCTCGAGATCGACGACATCGTGCGCGCCGCGGTCGACAGCGGCTGCGACGCCGTGCATCCGGGCTACGGCTTCCTCTCCGAGAGCCCCGAGTTCGCCGAGGCCTGCCGCAAGGCCGGGCTCGTCTTCGTCGGCCCGCCGCCGGATGTCATGCGTGCGCTGGGCAACAAGGTCGCCGCGCGCCGCATCGCCGAACAAAGCGGTGTGCCGGTGATGCCCGCGACCGGCCCGCTGCCGGTCGAGCGGACCGCCATCGAGGAGCTCGCGAGCGAAGTCGGCTACCCGGTGATGCTGAAGGCTTCCTGGGGCGGCGGCGGCCGCGGCATGCGCGTCATCGAAGGGCCGGACGCGCTGCACGAGATGGTCGAGGTCGGGCGCCGCGAAGCCGGCACCGCCTTCGGCAACGACGAGGTCTACCTCGAGAAACTGGTGCGCCGCGCGCGGCATGTCGAAGTGCAGGTGCTGGCCGACGAGCACGGCAACCTGGTCCACCTGTTCGAGCGCGACTGCACCGTGCAGCGGCGCAACCAGAAAGTCGTCGAACGCGCCCCGGCACTCTACCTCGACGACGCCCAGCGCGATGCCATCTGCACCGCCGCGCTCGATCTGTGCCGCGCCGCCGGCTACCGCAACGCGGGTACCGTCGAGTTCCTGCAGGACGCGGACAGTGGCGATTTCTACTTCATCGAAGTCAACCCGCGCATCCAGGTCGAACACACCGTGACGGAGGCCATCACCGGCATCGATATCGTCAAGGCGCAGATCCGTATCGCCGAAGGCCATGCCATCGGCGATGGCGAATCAGGGGTGCCGCCGCAGGAACGGATCACCATGCGCGGCCATGCCATCCAGTGCCGCATCACGACCGAAGATCCGGAGAACAACTTCATTCCCGATTACGGCGCCATCACCACCTACCGCAGCCCCGCCGGCCTCGGTATCCGCCTCGATGCCGGTACCGCCTACACGGGCGCCCGCATCACGCGTTTCTACGATTCGCTGCTGGTCAAGGTCACGGCCTGGGGCAATACCGCCGACGAGGTCACGCGGCGCATGCTGCGCGCGGTGCGCGAGTTCCGCATCCGCGGCGTCAGCACCAACCTGCGCTTCCTCGAAGGCCTGCTGCAGAACAGCCAGTTCCGCAGCGCCGAGTACACTACCAAGTTCATCGACGAGACCCCCGAGCTGCTGCGCTTCCGCCGCCGCCGCGACCGCGCGACCCGCATGCTGCGCTTCATCGCCGAGACCGCGGTCAACTGCAACGAGGCGGTGGCCAACCGGCCGCGTCCGCGCGCGCTCAAGCTGCCGCGCGTACCCGAGGTCGCGAACCGGCCGCTGGTACCGGGCACGCGCGATCGTCTCGAGGAACTCGGCCCGCAGGGATTCGCGCGCTGGATGCTCGAGCAGCCGCAGGTGCTCGTCACCGATACCACGTTCCGCGACGCGCACCAGTCGCTGCTCGCCACGCGCATGCGCAGTTACGACATGGTCGCGGTAGCCGATGCCTATGCGCGCCTGCTGCCCAATCTGTTCTCGGTCGAATGCTGGGGCGGGGCGACGTTCGACGTCTCCATGCGCTTCCTGCACGAGTGTCCGTGGGCGCGGCTGCGCGCGATCCGCGCGCGCATGCCGAACATTCTCACGCAGATGCTGCTGCGCGCGTCCAACGGTGTCGGTTACACCAACTACCCTGACAACGTCGTCAACTACTTCGTGCAGCAGGCGGCGAGCGCCGGCATCGACGTCTTCCGCATCTTCGATTCACTCAACTGGGTGGAGAACATGCGCGTCGCCATCGACGCCGTGCTCGAGACTGGCAAGCTCGCCGAAGCCGCGATCTGCTACACCGGCAACCTCAGCGATCCGGCCTGCACCAAGTACGACCTGAAGTACTACGTGAAAATGGCGCGCGAGCTCGAGGACGCCGGTGCGCACATCCTCGGCATCAAGGACATGGCCGGGCTGTGCCGGCCGCAGGCCGCGCGCACGCTGGTCGGCACGCTCAAGCAGGAAATCGGCATCCCGATCCACTTCCACACCCACGACACCAGCGGCATCGCCGCGGCCAGCGTACTCGCCGCGGCGGAGGCCGGCGCCGACGCCGTCGATGCGGCGATGGATGCCATGAGCGGCCTGACCTCGCAACCGAACCTCGGCTCGATCGTCGAAGCGCTGCGTCACGGCCCGCGCGAACCCGAACTCGACGTCGATGCCATCCGCCGGCTGTCGAATTACTGGGAAGAAGTCCGTCATGGCTATACGGCGTTCGAGAGCGAGGAGCGCGCCGGCGCCTCCGAGGTCTACGTACACGGCATGCCCGGCGGCCAGTACACCAACCTCCGCGAGCAGGCGCGCGCGCTCGGCCTCGGCGACCGCTGGCCGGAAGTCGCACGCGCCTATGCCGACGTCAACGACATGTTCGGCGACATCGTCAAGGTCACGCCGAGTTCCAAGGTCGTCGGTGACATGGCGCTGACCATGGTCACGAGCGGGCTCAACCGCGAGGACGTCGAGTCGCCCGACGTCGACGTCGCCTTTCCGCAGTCGGTGGTGTCGTTCTTCCGCGGCGATCTCGGCCAGCCCGCCGGCGGCTTCCCGCCCGCGCTGCAGCGCAAGGTGCTCAACGGCGAGAAGCCGCTGACCGTGCGGCCGGGCGCGGTGCTCGAGCCGCTCGATCTGGAAGGCGCGCGCAAGGAGGCCGAGCACAAGGTCGAGCGCCACATCTCCGACGAAGAGCTCGCCTCCTACCTGATGTACCCGGAAGTGTTCGTCGACTACGCCGACAAGCGCCGGCGTTACGGCGATCTCACGGTGCTGCCGACGCCGGTGTTCTTCTACGGCATGGAATCCGGCCAGGAGATCAACATCGACATCGATCCCGGCCGCACGCTGATCGTGCGCTACCTCGGCATGAGCGAGCATCACGACGACGGCCAGCGCACGGTGTTCTTCGAACTCAACGGCCAGCCGCGCCAGGTCCGCGTCGCGGACCACTCGCAGGAAGCGACGCGCGCGCCGTCGCGCAAGGCGGAGTCCGGCAACAGCGCCCACCTCGGCGCACCGATGCCGGGCCTGATCGCGCAGATCAACGTGCGCGCCGGTGAACGTGTCGCCAAGGGCGACGCCGTGATGACCATCGAAGCGATGAAGATGCAGACCGTGATCCGTGCCGAGCGCGACGGCCGCATCGGCGAGGTCGTCGTGAGCGTCGGCCAGCAGGTCGACGCCAAGGACCTGCTCGCGCTGTTCGACTGATTCGCCGCCGAACGCCGCCAGCGGGGCGCGGTGCCGTCCGCGGGTGGACCATGAGCGTCGCCAGGACGAGCGAGCAGCCGTGCTGGCAAGGCGCGCGTCGGGCGAGCAGCGCAGGTCGGCGCGCAACGCCGCCAGTGGGGCGCGCAGCCGTCCTGGCGGCGCTCATAAGAAACCCCGCAGCTAAGGCGGGGTTTCGGCCGGCGATTTGGCCTCGCTGAGCGAGGTCCTCCTGTGCAGGTCGTGAGTGCGCTTCTGCAATGTGACGCGTCACCGGTGCGAATGCCTTTCCACGGTCTCGCCGGTCAGGCTCGTGGCAGCCACATCCGCTGACTCAGAGCCTAGCAGAGGAACGCGGGTTTTCCAGCTCCACGTCGCCCGGATGCCTCATCGGCCGGGTGCGTCATCGCCCGGGGCCGGCCGGGAAGCCGGCCGTCACTGCGCCGGGGCCGGGCGCTCAAGCGTCGCCGAACAGGTGATCGGCGACGAAGGGGTTGAGCCGGCGCTCCTGGCCGAAGGTCGATTCGGGGCCGTGGCCGGGGACGAACACGGTCTCGTCGCCGAGCGGCCACAGGCGCGTGCGGATCGAATCGATGAGGCGCGCGTGATCGCCGCGCGGAAAATCGGTGCGTCCGATCGAACCGGCAAAGAGGACGTCACCGACGAAGGCGATGCCGTCGGCGTGGTGGAACACGACGTGGCCGGGCGTGTGTCCCGGGCAGTGCAGAACGGCCAGCGACTCGTCGCCGAAGGTCACCGTGTCACCCTGCTCGAGCCAGCGATCCGGCGTGAAAGCGGCCGTTTCCGGAAAGCCGAACATGCGGCTCTGCTCCGGCATCGCGTCGAGCCAGAAGGCGTCCTCGCGGTGGGGGCCTTCGATGGGCACGCCGAGTTCGTCGGCCAGCACGCGCGCGCCGCCGGCGTGATCGAGGTGCGCGTGGGTGAGCAGGACCTTTTCCACCACGATGTCTTCCTGGCGCAGCGCCGCACGCAGGTGGTCGAGATCGCCGCCGGGGTCGATGACCACGCCGCGGCGCTCGGCGGCGCTCCAGACCAGCGAGCAGTTCTGCTGAAACGGGGTAACGGGGACGATACGGCGTTGGATGCGCGCGCTCACGGACGGGCCTCGAGGTGGGACGGGCGCGCGAGTCTAGCAGCCTGTCGGAGCCGGGAACAATCGACTGCGCGGGCGGGAGGGCGGCCCGGGTGGCCACGATGTCGTCGCGCGTAGCGGTGCGATGTATCGGGGAACCGGGTTGATCCGGGCCGCCCCCGCGCCAGGCGCGCGGCGATTGCCCGGATCCGGCGGGCGGCCGGCGGCCCGCCGGACCGGCAAGCGATCACGCCTGCGGTCCGGGGGCCTTGGGACAGAGCGCTGCTCAGTTCCAGATCTCGTAGCTCGCGCGCCATTCGCCGTCGGCGCTGGCCTCGAGCACCTGCATCAGGTTACCGCTCGGCCAGGTGCCGCCGGGCGCGTCCGGCAGGCCCCACACGCCGGCGACGTGGACGGCGTCGCCGTGGCGCTCGCAGGAAACGAGATCGACGCTGTAGGCCGCCTCGTGGGCCGGCGTCGCGTGGCTGGCGAGATACTCGGCGATCGGCGCCTGGCCGACCAGGGTGACGTCTTCGGGCGGCATCAGGACGGCCGCCTCGTCGTACATGCGCGCGATGGCCCCGGCGTCGGCGCTCTCGACGGCGGCGTGCCAGCGCGCCAGGTAGGCTTCGGCGATGGCCTGGCTGGCCGGGTCGGCAGCGCAGGTCGATACATCGGCGTGGCTCGCGCCGGCAGCGCCGGCACAGAGCAGGGCGGCAAGGTGGCGGGTCAGCTTGTTCATGCAGTTTCTCCGGGAGGTCTGAAAATCGGGGGCAGCATCGATTGCTGCGATGCGACATAGGTTAGGCAGGTGCCGGCCCGGGACCAACCACCGGGGGGGAAACGTATTGTTTCTTCATAGTAGACAATTCAGACTGTACTGATGCTAGACCGCTACACCAGCATGCAGGTATTCCTCGCGCTCGTGCGCCGCGGCACGTTCACCGCCGCGGCCGCCGAGCTCGGCATCTCGCGCGCGATGGCGAGCAAGCACATCCAGGCGCTGGAGGACCACCTCGGCGTACGCCTGTTCAACCGCACCACGCGCAACAACCGCCTGACCGCGGCCGGGGAGCGCTACTTCGGACGCGTCGATGCGCTGCTCGCCGAGCTCGACGAGATCGAAGCGAGCCTCGGCGAAGAAGCCGCCCGCGTCAGCGGTACGCTGACGCTGGCCGCGCCGCCGGCCTTCGGCGCGATCCACGTCGCGCCGCTGGTGGCGGCGTTCATGGCGCGACACCCCGACGTGCGGCTGCGCCTGACGCTGGCCGATCGGCGCCTCGACCTCGTCGACGAGGGTATCGACGCGGCCGTCACCGTGCGCGAACTCGAGGACACCAGCTACATCGCCCGCTACCTGACCTCGGTGCGTCTCATCGTGTGCGCGGCACCCGCCTACCTCGCGCGGCATCCGGCGCCGTCGACGCCGGAGGACCTGGTCGGGCACAACTGCCTGACCTACGCCGAGGCCGGCGCATCGATGCGCGCGCAGTGGCGCTTTCAAGCAGCCGCGGGGCCGCTCGACGTGCGCGTGGACGGCAACTTCGTCTCCAACGTCGGCGCCGCGCTGCGCAACGTGGCGCTGGCCGGGCACGGCATCGCGCGCCTGCCCGATTACATCGTCGCCACCGATCTCGCCGATGGCCGTCTCGTCGCCCTGCTCGGGGACTGGGCGCCGGCGCTGCGCCCCGTCCACGTCCTCTACCCCCACCGCGAGCACGTCCCCGCACGCCTGCGCGCCTTTCTCGATTTCGCGCGCGAGTGGTTCGCACGCCGCGACGGCGGCGATGCGCCGTGAACCCGGCTCGCGCCCGCCATTAGATAGATATTTTATATTGATTGACTAGTTACAATTCATTTTATTGTTATCCGGGCGGCCGCTAGAGTGTCTCCATCGACTCTCGAGGAGGATCGCTCATGGATATCGACATCGGCATTTCGGCCGACGACCGCAAGACCATCGCGGAAGGGCTCTCGCGCCTGCTGGCCGACAGCTACACGCTCTACCTGAAGACGCACAACTACCACTGGAACGTCACCGGACCGCAGTTCACCACGCTGCACGCGCTGTTCGAGACGCACTACACCGAGCTCGCGCTCGCCGTCGACCAGATCGCCGAGCGTATCCGCGCGCTCGGGCACCGTGCGCCGGGCTCGTACCGCGAGTTCGCCGAGCTGTCCTCGATCGCCGAGGAAGCCGGCGAGCCGAGCGCGACGGAGATGATCGAACGGCTCGTCGCCGGCCAGGAAGCGGTCACGCGCACGGCGCGCAGCGTCTTCCCCGCGGTGGAGGGCGCCCACGACGAACCGACCGCCGACCTGCTGACCCAGCGCATGCAGGTCCACGAAAAGAACGCCTGGATGCTGCGCAGCCTGCTCGAGCGCGCCTGAGCGTCCACGCCAACCGACCATTGATCGACACACAAAGGAGATTGAACATGTTGCAGAACAAAGAAGGCCAACGCGTCCCGCAGGTCGAATTCCGCACCCGCCAGGGCCACGACTGGGTCAACACCAACTCGAGCGAGATTTTCGACGGCAAGACCGTCGTCGTCTTCTCGCTGCCGGGCGCCTTCACGCCGACCTGCTCGTCGTCGCACGTGCCGCGCTACAACCAGCTCGCCCGCGAGTTCGCCCGCGCCGGCGTCGACGACATCGTCTGCATCTCGGTCAACGACGCCTTCGTCATGAACGAGTGGCAGGAGGATCAGCAGGCCTGGAACATCCGCTTCCTGCCTGACGGCAACGGTGAATTCACCGAGGGCATGGGCATGCTGGTCGGCAAGGAAGACCTCGGCTTCGGACGCCGTTCGTGGCGCTACTCCATGCTCGTGCGT
>JAUIFX010000244.1 GCA_030429865.1 Gammaproteobacteria bacterium
CCGACGCGCGCCCGCTGCAGCGCACCACGGGCACCAGCAAGTTCACCAACCAGGCCAAGGACGAGAACCACTGGAACCACTCGATCATGCTCGGCGACCTCGTCGACGTCGGTGGCTTCTACGAGTTCTACCTCGACATCAACGAACCGGGTGGCGGCAAGGAGACCATCACCATCGACGAGCTGCAGTTCTTCCTCGGCCACAGCCCGGACATGAACTTCTACGTCGCCGACGAGCGGGCCGACACCAACACCAACGGCTACGATGCGCCCGACGACAGCGGCGATCCGGCGCTCTACAAGGATTCCTCGAAGAGCGAGAAGGCCGCCAAGGTCTGGGATCTCGACTGGGAGTACGCGGCGGGCGATGCCTGCGCCGCGGGCAACCCGGTGGTCGGTTCGGTTCCCGGCCAGGACGGTTGCGGCGGCCTCGTGATCAAGAGCTTCAACGAGCCCAACGGCGGCAACGGCAGCGGCGACTGGGATCTCGTGGTGCGCCTGCCGACGACGCTGTTCAGCGTCAGCGGCTACGGCGCGTCCGACTACGTCTACCTCTACAACTTCCTCGGCTCCGCCGACAGCAAGGGCTACCTCTACGAAGCCGAGTCGGGCTTCGAAGAGTGGGCTGCGCTGGTGCGCAGCGAACCGGACACCTCGGTGCCCGAGCCCGGCACTTCGAGCCTGCTGTTCGCGAGCGTCATCGGCGCCGTCGCCGGCCGCCGCCGCTGGCGCCGGCGCGCCGGCTGATTCGCCGCCGCCCCGGCAACCGCGCGCGGCGCAGAGGTCCGGCGTCGCGCAGCGTTGCCGCGGCATCACGGCGGGCGGCTCGCGCGCCGCGGCCGCCGGCGGCATTGCGCATGGCCGATCATCAACGATTTCGCGCCGGCGGGCGCGTGCTGTTGCTGTTGCTGGTCCTCGTCGCGGACGTGTCCGGCAGCGCGCTGGCGGCGCGCGCCGAGCGCGCGGTGTCGGCCGACCATCTCGAACGCGCTGCCGGCCATTTCCACCGGGGCGAACTCGAGGCGGCCGTCATCGAGCTCAAGAACGTGCTGCAGTCCGACCCCGCGAATCTCAGCGCGCGCATTCTGCTCGGCCGCGTCAACCTGCGCCAGGGACTTGCGGCCTCTGCCGAGAAGGAACTCAGCATCGCGCTGAACCTGGGCGGCGACCGCGGCGAGATCATCGGCGATCTCGGCAACGCGCTGCTGCTGCAGCGCAAGTATGCCGACCTGCTCGCGCTCACCGCGAGTGACGACCTGCTCGGCGACGTGCCCGTCGACGTGCTCGTCCTGCGCGGGCGTGCACAACTGGAACTCGGCGCGCTCGACGATGCCGGGCGGACGTTCACGCGGGCACGGGAACGCGAACCGGGCAATCTCGCGGTTCTGATCGGCCTCGCCGAGGTGCGGCGGCTGGCCGGCAGCTTCGACGAGAGCGCGGCCGTGCTCGAACGGGCCGGCGAGATCGATCCCGATGCGGCCGAAGTCCGCTACCAGCAGGGCGAGCTCGAGCTTGCCCGCCGGCGCCTCGAACGCGCCCGCGGATACTTCGAGCAGGCGCTTGAACTGGCCCCGGGTCATGCACGGGCACGCCTGGCACTTGCCGGCGTGGCCTACGAGCTCGGCGATGCCGCAACGGCGCTCGAACAGGCTACGCGCGTGCAGGAGGCCAATCCGCGCGATCCGATCGCGGCATTCGTGCGCGCGCAGGCGGCCGCGCGCCTCGGCGACATCGAGCAGGCCAAGGCGGCGCTCGAACAGGCCCAGCGCAGCGTGACGACGCTGCCCGACGACGTTCTCGCGCGCGACCCGGCGCGCCTGCAGATCGCCGGCATCGTCCACTACCTGGCCCGCGACTACGCGCGGGCGCGCGATTTCCTCGCGCGCTTCATCAAGCTGCGTCCGCATCATCACGGCATGCGGCGCCTGCTCGGGCTGCTCGAACTCGAAGCGGGCGACGCGGCGCGGGCGGCGAGCACCTTGCGGCCGCTGCTGGACGTCTACCCCGACGACATCGATCTCCTGAGCGCGCTGGGTGACGCCTACCTGCGTCTCGGCCGCCATGTCGAGGCGATGTCGGTGTTCGAGCGCGCCGTCGAGGCGGGTGCCGACGCGTCGGGGCCGATCGGCATGCCGTTCGCGCTCAGCCGCCTGCGCTCGGGCCAGACCGACAATGCCGTCGAGCAGCTCGAGCGTGCCGTGGAGCTCGGCACCTACTCGAAGCGCTCGGCCCTGCTGCTGGCGATGGTGCAGCTGCGCCGCGGCGATACCGCGGGCGCGTTGCGCACCGCGAACACCTTGACGACCAGCGAGCCCGACAATCCGGCCGGCCACAATCTCGTCGGTGCCGTGCACCTCAGGGCCGGGCGTTACGAGGCGGCGCGTGCGGCGTTCGAAGCGGCGCTCGAGCGTGCGCCCGGTTATCGGCCCGCGGCGCACAACCTGGCACGCATGGACATGGCGCGCGGCGACCTCACCGCGGCGCAGACCCGCTATGCGGCGCTGCTCGAGCGGGACCAGCGCGATCCCCAGGCGCTGATGGGCATGGCCGAGATCGCGCGTGCCGAAGGCGACATCGAGGGCGCGGTCGCCTGGCTCGAACGGGCGTCCGGCCGCGGCGAGGGACACATCGCGCCCCAGCTCGCGCTGGTTGCGCTCCACCTGGCGGCCGACGACCCGGCGCAGGCCGTAACGGTCGCCAGGCGTCTCGAGGACCGGTTTCCGGAGAACGGCGAGGTCGTGCACGCACTCGCGCGCGCCCAGGCAGCCAACGGCGACGTGGCCGCGGCCCGCACCAGCTTCCGGCGCGCCGTGCGCTACAGTGGCTACGACGGCGATGCACTGCTCGCGATCGCGCGCGGCCAGGTCGCGTCGGCTGACTATGACGGCGCGCGCTACACCCTGACCGAGGCCGCCGACGGCGCGCTGGCGCTCGAGGCGCTGGCTGCGCGTACGCGGCTCGAGCTGATGCTCGACGAGCCCGAGGCGGCCGCGACGACCGTCGCCACGCTGGCCGAACGCTTCCCGGACGCGCCGACGCTTACCGTCCTGCGGGCCGCGCTGCGCGAACACGCGGGTGATACCGCCGGGGCGATCGCGGTGCTCCGCGCCGGGCCGACCGCGGCGGCGGTGGTCGTCGAACTGCAGCGCCTGCTGCGCGAGTCCGGCGACCGTGAGGGCGGCATTGCGGTGCTGGAGAACTATCTCGACGCGCAGCCGGGCGACGTCACGGCGGGCCGCGCGCTGGCGCTGGCCTACCTCGAGGCGCAGCGCCTCGACGAGGCCCGTGTCCTGCACGAGGCACTGCTCGCGGCGCTGCCGGACGACGCGGCGCTGACCGCCAACCTCGCGCGCATCTACCAGCTGCAGGGCCGGGAGGGCGCACGCGGGCTGGCCGCACGCGCGGTGGAGCTTGCCCCCACGTGGGGTGTGACGCTCGATACGCTCGGCTGGATCCTGGTGACCGAGGGCGAGGTGGAAGCCGGCTTACGGCGGCTGCGCGCGGCGCTGGCGCGCGACGCCAATCCGCTGACGCGCTACCACCTGGCCGTGGCCCTGCAGCAGCTCGGCCGCGGTGACGAGGCGCGTGGCGAGCTCGACCGTATCCTGCGGGACAGCCCGGAAATCGGCTGGATAGGCGAGGTCCGCGCGTTGCGCGACACGCTCGATTGAGCGATCGCGACGCGGCGATCGCGCTCAACGCCCGTCGATGAAGCGGCGGTCGTCGTAGGCGACCAGCCAGTGCGGGCGGTAGACCGCGGCGAGCGTGACCATGCCGCCGGTCAGGAAGGCCTCGGGGAAGAGCAGCAACAGCGTCGCCGGCAGGTAGTTGTCGAACAGCGCCTTCAGGCCCATCAGCCCGGCGAAGTAGAGGACCGTCCCGGCGGCGAAGGCCGTCGCGGCCACGGCGAGCATGGCGCCGAAGAAGCCGGCGGAGAAGATGAACACGAACAGGTGGCCCGGCAGGCGCGCCTCGGAAAAGCGCGCCCAGGCGTAGCTCACCGCGACCGGCACGATGGCATTGACGCCAGTGTTGACGCCGAGCGCGAGCCAGTCGCTGTCACCGGCCAGTGCGCAGGCCAGCAGCACCGCGCCGAGCGCGATGACCGCGAGCTGCCAGCCGAAGGCGAGGGTCAGCAGGGTCGCGCCGAGCAGGTGCAGGGCAGGGCCGCCGTCCAGGCTCGCGCGCAGCTGCCACACCGCGAGTACGCAGGCGCCGGCCGCCGCGTAGCGGTTGAGCGAACCGCTGCGCGCGAGCCAGCGCCACGGCGCGCGGCGCGCGGCGAACGCCAGCGCGAGGATCGTGGTCACCGCGCCGGCAAGCTGCCAGGCGGGGCCAATCAGCGCGGCCGTTACCTCCATGCGCGCCCTGGGACGCGCAGCCGGGTATGGCCCCGGCGGCGCGATACCGCCGTCAAAGGAGGTCCATCGGCAGCTTGAGATAGGACACGCCGTTGTCCTCGGCCGGTGGTTTCTCGCCGGCACGCATGTTGACCTGGACTGACGGCAGGATCAGGTTCGGCATGTCGAGCGTCTTGTCACGCGCGGTACGCAATTCGACGAAGTGGTCTTCCTCGATGCCCTCGTGCACGTGCACGTTGTGGCGCCGCTCCTCGCGCACGCTGGTCTCCCAGGCGTGGAAATCGCGCGTCGGCGACATGTAATCGTGGCACATGAACAGGCGCGTCTCGTCG
>JAUIFX010000046.1 GCA_030429865.1 Gammaproteobacteria bacterium
GCATAGATATCTCCCCATTGAGCGGACGCACCGGGCATTCCGCATTGGTCCGAATGCCGAACTGCCGGCGCCGCCGGCAGGCAGCCGGAGCGCGCAGTTCGACCCAGTCGCCGGCCGCGGCGGGCGCGGCCCGCCGGCAGCTGACGGCAGAGTCACGCTAGCACGGCACGAGTGAAGGCAGCGTGAAGCCGCCCTGCCGACCGCGATCTCAAGTTTCGATGGCCCGCGGCCGCTAAGCCCAGCATCGGCAAGACCGTCATAACTCGCTGATTCAAATGGAGGATTGATGAAATCACGCGATCGCTCGCTGAAACGGATTCCCGTCGATCAGCTGCGCTTGGGCATGTTCGTGACGGAGTTCTGCGGTTCCTGGATGGACCACCCGTTCTGGAGCACCAAGTTCAAGCTCGAGAATCCCGCGGATCTGCGAACGATTCGTGATTCGGCCATCACCGAAGTCTGGATCGATACCGCCCGCGGCCTCGACGTCGCGAACGGCGAGGCGTCCGTCGCGAGCGAAACCGCCGCGCAGACCGAGGCGCGCATCGAACGCGAGCTGCACGAAGCCGCCACCGCCGCGCCCACCGAATCCGCGCGCGTGTCGCTCGAAGCAGAGGTCGCGCGGGCGGCCGCGATCTGCGGCAAGGCGCGGCAGGCCGTCACCGCCATGTTCAGCGAGGCACGCATGGGCGGCGCCATCGATACCGAGCAGCTCGATCCGCTGGTCGAAGAGATCTCGGGCTCGGTCATTCGCAACCCAGGGGCGCTGATCAGCCTGGCCCGGCTGAAGAGCCAGGACGACTACACCTACATGCACTCGGTTGCCGTGTGCGGCCTGATGGTCTCGCTCGCGCGCAAGCTCGGCCTCGACGAGGCCGCCACGCGCGAAGCCGGCATGGCCGGCCTCGTGCACGATGTCGGCAAGGCAACCGTATCGCTCGATATCCTGAACAAGCCGGGCAAGCTGACCGACGAGGAATTCGCGCACATGAAAGCGCACCCGGTCAACGGGCATGCGCTTCTGCTCGAGGGCGGCACGGCCGGCGACATCCCCCTCGACGTGGCCTTGCACCACCACGAAAAAGTCGACGGCAGCGGCTACCCGCACAGGCTAGACGACAGCAACATCTCGCTCTACGCGCGCATGGGCGCGGTGTGCGACGTCTACGACGCGATCACCTCGGACCGACCCTACAAGGCCGGCTGGGATCCGGCGACCGCGATCCGGCGCATGAACGAGTGGAGCAAGGGACACTTCGACCCCAAGGTCTTTCAGGCCTTCGTCAAGACGGTCGGGATCTACCCGGTGGGCTCACTGGTCCGCCTGGAATCGGGACTGCTCGCGGTAGTCACCGAAGTGGATACGCAGAAACTGCTCACACCGAAGGTCAAGACCGTCTACTGCACACGCCGCCAACAGCGCATGCGCAACACGGCCGTCGATCTCGCCGCAGCGGGGACCCAGGATCGCATCGTCGGCTGGGAGGATCCCGAGCAGTGGGGCTTCCCGGAACTCAACGAGCTGTGGGCCGGCGAAGCAGCCGTGCAGCAACAACGCCGCGGCGCAGCCTGACGGCACGCCCGCCCGGCGCTCGTGGTCGGCACACCGCCGGCGCGAGCGGCACGGGGCCCGGCCCTGCGCGAGGTCCCGCGGCGCAACCCGGCGCTGCCGCGCCTCCGCCGGGCCGCTAGCCGGCGGCCGCCCGGGCGCGCCGCTCGCCGGCCTCGCTCTCGGGCAGGAAACCGCCCGCCTGCATGTGCCACATGTGCGCGTAGTGGCCGTCGTGCTCGAGCAGCGCGTCGTGCGAACCGTCTTCGATCACGCGACCTTCGTGGAACACGACGATGCGATCGAGATGCGCCAGCGTCGACAGGCGATGCGCGATGACGATCACCGTGCGGTCGCGCATCAGGAACTCGAGGCTCTGCTGAATCTCGCGCTCGGTAACCGAATCCAGGGCGCTGGTCGCCTCGTCGAGCAGCAGGATAGGCGCGCGCTTGAGGATCGCCCGGGCCAGGGCGATGCGCTGACGCTGGCCACCCGACAGCTTCACGCCGCGCTCGCCGACCAGCGAGTTGTAGCCCTGCTCCGTGGCCATGATGAATTCGTGAGCGTGCGCGCGCCGCGCCGCTTCGATGACCTCGTCGTCGCTCGCGTCGAGACGCCCGTAACGGATGTTCTCCATCAGCGTGCGATGGAACAGCATCGGGTCTTGCGGGATCATCGCGATCGCCGCGCGCAGGCTCTCCTGGGTCACGCCGGCGATGTCCTGCGCGTCGACGAGTATGCGCCCCGCCTGCGGCTCGAACAGGCGCAGCATCAGGTTGACCAGCGTGCTCTTGCCGCTGCCCGAGTAGCCGACCAGGCCGACCCGCTCGCCCGCGCGGAAGCGCAGGGAAAGCCCCTCGAAGACCGGCCGTTCAGGGGTGTAGGCAAACGACACTTCCTCGAAGCGGACCTCGCCGCGCGTGACCGTGAGTGGTACCGCGTCGACGGCATCGACGACTTCGTGCGGGCGTACGATCATCGTGACACCGTCGTTGATGTTACCGACGTACTCGAAGAACTCGAGAAAGCGGCGGCTGAGGCCGCGCGCCTGCTCGATCAACAGCAGGGCGAGGCTCGCCGCCATGGCGAAAGCACCGGCGCTCATGCCGCCCGCGCTCCAGATGGCCAGGGCATAACCGATGATGCCGAGCATGAGCAGCATCGCGGCGAGGAACTGGAACCAGCGAATGCGCTCCATGAACCAGAACGTCTCGCGTGCGCGTGCGACCTCGAGATCGAGGTAGCCATCAAGGTAGCGCCGCTCGTGCTCGCGCCGCGCGAAGAGCTTGGCATTCATGACGTTGCTGACGGAATCGACGATCTTGCCGCTGACCAGGCTGCGCGCGGCGGCGTAGTCACGCGCATAGCGCCGGCAACGCAGCGCCAGCAGGTAGGAGATGACGACGTACGCCGCGATCCACCCCCCGAGCACGAGGGCCAGGTCGGTGCTGACACCGGCCAGCAGGACCAGCGAGACGACGAAGGAGATGGCCAGCGGCCAGAAGTCGAACAGCACCGTCCACAGGGTATGTGCCACGCTCTGCGCCACTTCGGCGAGGCGGTTGGCGAGCGCTCCGGCGAAGTTGCTCATGAAGTAGCGCTGCGAGTGGTGCTGCAGGTAGACGAACAATTCGCGCCGCACGCGCCGCCGCAGCTCGGGGCCGAGGATCACGAGCAGCGCTCCCGAGGCGCGCGAGAACAGCACGATGCCGAGGTTGAGCCCGGCAAACAGCCACAGGGGCTGCTCGACCAGCGGCCAGACCGCACCGCCTGCCGCCTGCGCCGCGGCAACCGCATCCATGATGCGCTTGATGGCGTACGGCAACATGATCGAGCAAACCGACTGCCCGGCCTCGAACACGATCATCGCGAGCACGAAGCCGAGGTACACGCGCATGTAGCGCAGGCAGAAACCGAGCGGCGTGCGCGGCAGCCGCGGCGCCTGATCCTCGGCCGCCGGCTCGGCGACAGGCGCCGCGCCCGTGGCACCGCGCTCAGCGGCCACCGGCGACATCGAGCAGGGCACCGTTGACGTACGAGGCGCCGTCGGACAGCAGCCACATGATGGTGCTGGCGACTTCGGACACCGTTCCGGCGCGTTGCATCGGGATCCCGGGTGCCATCCGCTCGACGCGGTCCGGTGCGCCGGCGCTGGCATGGATGGTGGTATCGATGAGACCGGGGCGCACCGCGTTGACGCGGATCCCGCGATCGCCGACCTCGCGCGCGAGGCCGAGGGTCATCGTGTCAATCGCACCCTTGCTCGCCGCGTAGTCGATGAACTCGTGTGGCGAGCCGAGGCGCGCGGCCGCCGAGGAGACGTTGACGATGGCGCCGCCGGCGTGTTGCCGCAGCATGCGGCTGACCGCTTCGCGCGCACACAGGAACGCGCCGAGCACGTTGACCTCGAAAGTACGGCGCAGGCGCTCGGTGGTGTACTCGGTGAACGGCGCGACCTGGCCGACCACGCCTGCATTGTTGACCAGTGCCGCGAGCTCGAGCCCGCTGGCGTCGACGTCCTCGAAGACCGCCGCGACGCCCGCCTCGGTGCTGACGTCACCGGGCAGCAGCAGCGCGCGCGCACCGGCCGCCTCGACGGCCCGCGCGACATCCGCGGCGGCATCGGTGTCGCTGCGATAGTTGATGCCCACCGCGTAGCCCTGTTCGGCGGCCAGCGCCGCGGTGGCGGCGCCGATGCCGCGGCTCGCGCCGGTGATGAGAACGAGTTGCTGCATGAGGGCTGCTCCCTGCGCTGGCTGATGAAGGCCGCCGGGTCGGCGGCCCGGCACTATAGCGGATCCGGCGCTACCGCCGCGGCCCGCGCGAGAAAGATTGCCCGCAACGGCGCGGGGTGGCCTTCGACGGTGCGCGTGGCGTCGCCCGGGGCGAGACAGGCATCGAGCGACTCGAAGCGCATCCACGGCGTCTGGCGCTGCTCCGCGCCGCTGGTCGGCGTGACGTCGACCACGCGTACGTCGTCGAAACCTGCCGCGATCAGCCACTGCGTGACCAGCGCGGGCGACGGCACCTGCCAGACGTTCGGCATGCGCGCGTAGCGCCCGGCCGGCTCGAGCGCCTCGGCAGCGGTGCTATCGATCACGAGCGTCTCCAGCACGAGTTCGCCGCCGACCGCGACCGCGCGGCGCAGCTCGGCGAGATGCGCGAGGGGGTCGCGCCGGTGATAGAGCACCCCCATCGAGAAGACCGTGTCGAAACACGCCAGCGGCCGGTCGAGGGCGGCGCTCGGCAGCGGCAACAGCGCAACGGGTGCCTGGGGCAGGTAGCGACGCACGGCACGGAACTGCATCACCGGCAAGACCCCGGGGTCGAGCCCGACCACGCAACGGGCGCCGGCGCCGAGCATGCGCCAGGCGTAGTAGCCGTTGCCGCAGCCGACGTCGAGCACGCGGCGCCCGGCGAGCGGCGCGATGTGCGGCGCGAGTCGCGCCCACTTGAGGTCAGAGCGCCACTCGGCATCGACTTCGACGCCGAACAGGTCGAACGGCCCCTTGCGCCACGGGTGCAGTGCCATCAGTGACTCGGTCAGCGCCGGCCGCGCGGCAGCTTCCGCCCAGGCCTCACCGCGCAGCCGTACCACCGGGCGGGCGAAATCCGACACGTGCACGACCAGCGGCGGCAACGCCGCGAGCGCCGCCTCCCAGGCCGCGCGACGTCCGTCGCGGAACCACGCCGCCGGCACGGCAGTGAGGGCCCCGTCCAGCCAGGACGCGACAGCCGGTTCGGGCAGCGCGGCGTCGAGACAGTCCCGCATCGCCACGAGGAAGGGATCAGGCGCCACGTCCGCCGTCCCGGCACGGGTACCAGTCATGCTGATCCGCCCCCCTTGCCCGTGCGATGATCGCCGGTCTGCAAGGCCCGGAGGGCAAAGCCATGGCCGGAGTCGGTGACGTCATCGACGCCGAGAACGCGCGCTGGCGCTTCGCCGGCGAGGCGAGCGCGCATTTCGACGCGCACGTGCGACGCTCGATACCTTTCTACGCCGAAGCGCACGACCTGATCGTGAAGCTGTCGGATTTCTTCGTCCACGATGACTCGCTCGTCTACGATGTGGGCTGCGCCACGGGCACGCTGCTCGGCGCCCTGGCAACGCGCCACGAGGGCCGCGCCCTGCGCCTGGTCGGCATCGACAGCGAAGCCGACATGGTGCGGCTCGCGCGCCAGCGCACCGCGGGGCTGGCCGGCGTCAGCGTCACGCACGCCGACGTCGCCGACATCGAACTCGAGCCCTGTGACCTGATCATCGCCTGCTACACGATGCAGTTCGTCGCGCCACGGGTCCGCCAGGCGGTGTTCGAGCGCTTCTACGACGCGCTGGCCTGGGGCGGCGGGCTGCTCGTGTTCGAGAAAGTACGCGCACCCGACGCGCGCTTCCAGGACATGATGAGCACGCTGTACACCGATTACAAGCTCGAACAAGGCTACAGCGGCGACGAGATCGTGGCCAAGACGCGCAGCCTCAAGGGCGTGCTGGAGCCCTTTTCGCACGCCGGCAACCTGGGACTCCTCGAGCGCGCCGGTTTCGTCGATATCATGAGTGTATTCAAGTATGTCTGTTTCGAAGGCTTCCTCGCCATCAAGTGACGTGCCGGTCGCGGTCGCGAGCTTCTACCGCTTTACCGGCATTGCCGAGCCTGAAGCCCTGCGCGAGAGGCTCGCGGCGTACTGCGCCGAGCTCGGCCTGCGCGGCACCATCCTGCTCGCCGCGGAAGGCATCAACGCGACCGTAGCCGGCCCGCCGCATGGCGTCGACGCGCTGCTCGACCATCTCGCCCGCGTGCCCGGCCTCGATGGCTTGCGCACGGCACGTTCGCAAGCGCCGCGAAATCCGTTCCGCCGCCTCAAGGTGCGTCTGCGGCCCGAGATCGTCACCCTCGGCGTCCCCGGCATCGCGCCGCAGCGCCGCACCGGCACCCACGTGACGCCGCGCGAATGGGACGCCCTGCTGGCCGATCCGCGGGTCGTCGTGCTCGATACGCGCAACGACTACGAGTTCCGCATCGGCCACTTCGAGCGCGCGGAGGCGCCGTCGATGCAGCATTTCCGCGAGTTTCCGCGTTTTGTCGCCGCGCGGTTCGCTGCCGGCGAGCGCCCGCCGGTCGCGATGTTCTGTACCGGCGGCATCCGCTGCGAGAAGGCCAGCGCCTACCTGCTCGAACAGGGTTTCACCGAGGTCTACCAGCTCGATGGCGGCATTCTGCGCTATCTCGCCGACACCCCGGCCGGGGCGTCACGCTGGCGGGGCGACTGCTTCGTGTTCGACGAACGCGTCGCCGTCGACGGCGAACTCCGCCCCGCCGACTACGAACAGTGCCCGGGCTGCCGGCGCCCGGTCGGCAAGGCGGACCGCCATGCGCCAGGCTACGAGGCCGGCATCAGCTGCCCTGCCTGCCACGACACGCTGAGCGCCGCTCAGCGCCGCGCGGCGGCGGAGCGACGGCGCCAGGTGACGCTCGCCCGGTCGCGCGACACCGCGCATCTCGGCGCGCTGATGCCGCGCTGAGACGGCTCGCAGCCGCGGCGACGGCGGCCGGCCGGCATCAGCGGCTCAGGTACTGATCGAGCAGCGCGGCAATGCCGTCGCGGCCCAGCGCGGGCGGCTCGAGCGGAAACCACAGCGCTGCCTTGGCCAGGATCTGGTCGGCGATGCGCGCGCCATCGAAGAAACCGTGTTTGTCGCGGCACTGCTGCGGGAACCGCGTGACCAGCATCAGCGCCGCACCGAGGAGCAGCTCGCGCTCGGCAGCCGCGGCCTGGGCGTCCGCGCCGTCCGCGGGCAGACGCCCGCCCGCGTCGGGCAGTACGCGCACGATGAACTCGAGCACCTGGGCAAACGGCGCCGGCAGGTGACAACCGTGCTCCCGTGCCCAGGCTCCGAGACGCGCCGGTGCGACGGCGGCATCGACCGCGCAACCGAGATCGCCCGCGAGCTGCGCGAGCAGCGCGCCCGCCGTGCCGTCGAGCGCATGGCGCGCGACATGCGACGGCCACGCCGCCGGGTCGACACCGACCAGCAGCGGCAACCCCTCGTGCGCCAGGTGCCAGGCTTCGCGTCCCAGCCAGTCTTCGTAGAGCACCTGGTAGGTGACGTCGGCGGACTCGGTCGCGACGTCGACCCGCAGCGCGGCGAGCCGCTCGGCGCGCGTCGTGCTCACGGTTCGGGCGGCTCCCAGGTTACGCGGTAGACGACCCCGGCGTGATCGTCGGCGATGAGCAGCGAACCGTCGGCCATGGTCTCGATGTCGACCGGCCTCCCCCAGTAAGCCGCACCCTGCAGCCAGCCCTCGATGAACGGCGTGTAGCTCGCCACCGTACCGTCGGCCGCGAAACGCGCCACCATGACCCGGTAGCCCGCCTTCTCGCTGCGGTTCCACGAGCCGTGCTCGGCGACGAACAGGGCGCCGCGATACGCGGCGGGAAACGCGTCGCCACGATAGAACTCGATGCCGAGCGGTGCGACGTGGGCGCCGAGACGCAGCGCGGGCGCCGTGTACTCGCCTGCTGCGTGTCCCGTTCCGAACTCGGGATCGAGAATATCGCCGCCGTGCACGTAGGGGAAACCGAAATGCTCGCCGGGCTCGCTGACCCGGTTGATCTCGCCCGGCGGACGATCGTCGCCGAGCCAGTCGCGGCCGTTGTCGCTGAACCAGAGTTCGCCGCTGTCGGGATGCCAGTCGAAGCCGACCGAGTTGCGCACGCCACGCGCGGCGGTGCGGACGTCCTCGCCGTCGGCATTCATGCTGAGGATACTGGCGAACGGCGGTGGTGGCGCACACACGTTGCACGGCGCCCCGACCGGCACGTAGAGGCGCCCGTCGGGACCGAAAGCGATGAACTTCCAGCCGTGGTGCGTCTCGCCCGGAAGATCCGCGGTGACGACCACCGGCCGCGGCGGATCGTCGAGCCGCGCGGCGATGTCGTCGAAACGCAGGATACGGTTGACCTCGGCGACGTAGAGGTTACCGTCGCGGAACGCGACGCCGCTCGGCATGAACAGGTCGCGCGCCAGCACGTGGACCCGCTCCGCCACGCGATCGCCGTCGGCATCGACGACCGCGTAGACCGTGCCTTCGCGACGCGAGCCGACATACAGCACCCCGTCCGGGGCCAGCGCGAGCTGGCGCGCGTTGCTCACGCCTTCGGCGTAGACGGCGATACGGAAGCCCGGCGGCAGCCGCAGCCGGTCGAGGCGCGGCGCGGCCTGCGCGACGCTCGCGCCGAGCAGCGCGAGCAGTGTCGCCAACCCGACGACGGCTCCCAGCGTCCGCGGCAGACCCCGCGTACTCGTGCCGCTCATAGTTCCTGCGACATCCTCTCGGTGGTCACCGACAGGCGATGGATCAGGGTGCGCAGGAAGACCTTGAGAAAGCGCACCTGGCAGTTGAGCGATACCTGGCTGATGACCGTCGAGTTGACCTTGAGCAGGGAGGTCGGCCCGCGCGCAGCGATCGTCGCGGTCCGCTTGGTCTTGGCGAGGTAGCCCATCTCACCGAAACAATCGCCGGCGAGCAGCGTGCGCAGCTCCTTGCCGCCCTTCTGCACGGTCACCTCGCCGTGCACGATGATGTAGAAGGAGTCGTCGAGATCGCCTTCGACGATGATCTCCTCGCTGTCGGCGTAGTCCTGCCACTTGCCCGCGCGCACGATCTCCCAGACTTCGGCGTCGGGGAAGCCGTCGAAGAAATCGAGTTGCTTGACCGCCACGAACTGCTCCTGTTCGGAGATATTCTCCTGCGGCGCTTCGAGCAGCGTATCGAACGCGCGGCTCAGGTCGGATGCGAGTTCGAGCCCCATCTGGTAGCGCTGTTCGCGATCCTTGGCCAGCGCGCGGCCGAGGATCTCGACCAGGGCCTCCGGCACCTCTGAGCGGAACTGGCGGACGTCCGGCGGATCCTCGTTGAGGATGCGCTGTACCAGGCGCGAGAAGGAGTCGGCGGCGAACGGGTGCTTCCCGGCCAGCAGTTCGTACATGATGATGCCGAGCGAGAACAGGTCGGTCTGGCTCGTGATGTAGTCTTCGGTGACCTGCTCGGGCGACATGTAGCGCGGCGAGCCGACCAGCCCCATGGGCATGGTCTCGGTAGAGTCCATCTTGGTCAGGTGGGCGATGCTGAAATCGCCGATCTTCACGTCGCCGTCGCCGGTGACGAGGATGTTGGTCGGCTTGATGTCGCGGTGGATGACCCCCTGCTTGTGCGCGTAGTCGAGCGCCTTGGCGCACTTGAAAATCGTCTCGACGACCTTCTCGATTGCCAGCAGGTTGTCGGCGCGGCAATAGTCCTTGAGCGTCGCGCCGCCCTCGACGAGTTCCATGACGATGTAGCAGGTGTCGCCGTCGACGCCGGCGTCGTAGATGCCGATGATGTTCGGATGGGTCAGGCGCCCGGCCGTGTGCGCCTCGTTGAAGAACATCTTGCGGTAGCGATCGCCGCCTTCCTCGTCGTTGAGCTGCTCGGCGTGCGCGACCTTGAGCGCGACCTGGCGATCGACGTAGGGGTCGTAGCCACGATAGACCGTACCCATGCTGCCTCGACCGATTTCTTCGAGGACTTCGTACTTGCCCAATCTCTCGGGAACGTGTGCGTTCATGCTCTATCGGATTCGTCGGGGGCTGCGACGCTGGGCGGCATCGAGCGCCGGTGGCACGGTCCCGCGGGACGGGTCAGGGAGATGGCGGCCATAGTAAAGGAATTCTGAAGACCAAGGTAGCGAGCTGTCCGGCATTCCGCGATGCTTTTACGACGCGGCCCGCCTGCCCTGGCGGGCACGCAGGGGCGACGTACAATGCCGCGTAGGGTGCGACAGGACGCTGCGAGAGAACCATGAAACAAGAGGTCGAATCACGCTTCACGAATCTCGCGACCGGAGCCGCCGTGCTGCGGCGCAACAGCATCGCCGCGCTGTTCGAGCAGGAGCCGGACCGTCTGGCACGTTTCGTGATCGAGGCAGCAGGCCTGCGCCTCGATCTCAGTAAACAGCTCATCGACGCCGCAGCGCTCGACGGCCTGCTGGCCATCGCCGAGGCCGCGGGCGTGGCCGAGGCACGCGCGGCGATGATCGGCGGCGCGGCGATCAATCACACCGAGCAGCGCGCCGTCCTGCACATGGCGCTGCGCGCCGCCGGCGGCTACCCGCACGGCGCCGACGTCGCGGCCGTGCTCGAAAGCATGCAGAGCCTGGTCGACGAGGTACGCAGCGGGCGGCGCACCGGCCACACGGGACGCCGCATCACCGACGTGGTCAACATCGGTATCGGCGGCTCGCACCTCGGGCCGCAGCTCGCCTGCGATGCCTTGCGCTACGCGAGCGATACACCGCTCGGCGTGCATTTCCTCGCCAACGTCGACGGCGGCGAACTCGATCGCATCGTCACCCGTCTCGATCCCGCGACGACCCTGTTCATCGTCGCGTCCAAGTCCTTCACCACCGCGGAGACGCGCCTCAATGCGACATCGGCCCGCGCCTGGCTGAGCGGCGCGCTCGGCGATGAAGCCGTGGCACGACATTTTGTCGCGGTGTCATCGCGCCCCGAGCGTGCGGTCGAGTTCGGACTCGCCGCTGACAACGTCTTCCCGATGTGGGACTGGGTGGGCGGCCGCTACTCGATGTGGTCCGCAATCGGCCTGCCCATCGCACTCGGCCTCGGCATGCCGGTGTTCCGCGAGCTGCTCGCCGGCGCGGCGGCCATGGACACGCATTTCGTCGATGCGCCGCCGGCGCGCAACATGCCACTGGTGCTGGCGCTGACCGGACTGTGGAACTGCCACTGCCTGGGCGCCGAATCCTACGCCGTGGTGCCCTACGACGACCGCCTGCGCTACCTGCCCGACTACCTGCAGCAGCTCGAGATGGAGAGCAACGGCAAGCGCGTGGGCCTCGACGGCGTGGTGCTCGACCACCACACGGCCCCGGTCACCTGGGGCGGGCTCGGCACCAACGCGCAGCACGCCTTCTTCCAGCTGCTCCACCAGGGCACGCGCGTCGTGCCGGTCGATTTCATCTGCGCGCTGGAGCATCCGGCGGCACCCCGCGAACACCACGACATGCTCCTCGCGAACTGCTTCGCACAGGCCGAAGCACTGATGCTGGGGCGGCGCTTCGCCGGCGGCGCGCCCGACGCACGGGGCGTCGACCTTGCCGCGCACCGCGAATCGCCGGGCAACCGGCCGAGCAGCATGCTGACGATGGCGCAGCTCGAACCCCGCACACTGGGTGCGCTGATCGCGCTCTACGAGCACAAGACGTTCGTGCAGAGCGTGGTGTGGGGCATCAACGCGTTCGACCAATGGGGCGTGGAGCTCGGCAAGGAACTCGCCACCGGCATCCTCGACGAGATCACCGGCGATGCACCAGCCGCTCAGCGCGATCCTTCTACCGCCTCGCTGATTGCGGCCTACCGATCGCGGCGCGCGGGCAATCGGGACTAGGAGAGCGGACCACGGGTCGCGGATTCATCGACGGCCGCGGCCGCCGGCCTCAGCTACCGCCGGCGCGGACCATCATCTCGGTCGTCCGCGCGAGGCGGTCGATCAGCACCTTGAGGAAGACCTTGCAGAAGCGCAGCTGACAGTCGGTGGAAACCTGCTCCATCAGCTTCGCGTTGACCTCGAGCAGGGCCACGGGGCCATCCGCGGTGACCGTGGCCGTACGCTTGCCGCGGCTCAGGTAGCCCATTTCGCCGAAGCAATCGCCGGCATGCAGGCGGCCCACGGCATGGCCTTGCTTGCTGACGCGCAGGTCGCCACTGACGACGATGAAGAACGACTCTTCCTGGTCGTGCTCGGCGACGATGACATCGTCGACATCGCGGTCGAGCCACACGCTCGCGCGGATGATTTCCCAGATGTCGGTATCCGGGAAGCCGCTGAAGAAGGCGAGCGCCTTGACCCGTTCGAACTTGTCGCGCGTCGAGAGATCTTCAGCAGGCCGCGCAAGATGCGTGAACAGTGCACTGAGATCCGTCGCCATGTCGAGTCCCATGCGGTAGCGCCGCGCGGTGGTCTTCTCGAGCGCGCGCAGGACGATCGCGTCGAGCTCCGGCGGCGCGTCGGCGCGGAACTCGCGCATCGGCGTAGGGTCTTCGTTGACGATGCGGTGTACGAGGCTGGAGAAACTCTCACCGCCGAAGGGATGATGACCGGTGATCAACTCGTAGGCGACGATGCCGAGGGAAAAGAGGTCGGTCTGACCGGTGATGGTGTCTTCGTGCACCTGTTCGGGCGACATGTAGCGCGGCGAGCCGACGAAGCCCATCGGCATGGTCTGCGTGAGGTCCGCGCGCACCGCGTGCGCGATGCTGAAATCGGCTATCTTGACGTCCATGTCGGGCGTCAGCAGGAGATTGGAAGGCTTGATGTCGCGGTGGATGACCCCCTGGCGGTGCGCGTAGTCGAGCGCGCGGGCGCACTTGAACACGATCTCGGCGACCTGCTCGAGCGGCAGCAGGCGGTCGGGCTTGATGTGGCTGCGCAGCGTCGTGCCGCCCGCGACCAGCTCCATGACGATGTAGCAGAGGTCGCCGTCGACGCCGGCATCGAAGATGTCGAGGATGTTCGGGTGGTGCAGCATGCCAGCCGTGTGCGCTTCGTTGAAGAACATACGGCGGAAGCGCTCGCTGCTGTCGCGCTCCCTGAGCGCATCGGCGAGCGCCACCTTGAGCGCGACGGCCCGATCGACGTACGGATCGTAGGCGCGGTAGACCACGCCCATGCTGCCACGTCCGATCTCTTCCTTGATTTCGTATTTGCCGAGCTTGGCTGGCACAGCGCTGGTCATGCGAACGACAACCCGGGATTGCGGGGCGCGCGCGCCGGCCCGGAACGCTCGCCGGCCGCTGCACGCCATGGGCATGTTGGCGATTGCGCCCCGGCATTGCAAGGCGCGGCAGCCCCCGCTGTGCCGCTGCGCGTGCGCCCGGCCGTATCGATATAATCGCGCCATGAGACCGCTCTCCCGCTCCCTGCGCCTGCTCATGACGACGGGCGTCATCCTGGCCGCGTTCGCCGGCGGCATCTGGCTCTCGGCACGCCATGCCGAAGCCCCCGTCGCCAGCAGCGTCGACGGCCTGCTCTGGCCCGATCCGCCCGCGCTGCAAGCTTTCGCGCTGACCGACGCCGAGGGCAGGCGTTTCGACGCCGAGCGCCTGCGTGGCCGCTGGACGCTGCTCTTTTTCGGCTTCACCCACTGTCCCGACGTGTGCCCGACGACGCTGGCCGAGCTCGCCGCCGCGCAGACGACCCTGCGCACACATCCGCGCTACGGCGAGCGCGGGCGAATCGCGTTCGTCTCGGTCGATCCCGAACGCGACGACGCGGCGGCCCTGCGCGCTTACGCCGATTATTTCGCGCCCGACATCATCGCCGCCACCGCACCGGAGGATGAGTTGCGGCGCCTGACAAGGGCCCTCGGCGCGCTGTTCATGAAGGTGCCCCAGGGCGGCGGCGAGTACACCATGGACCACTCGGCCGGCATCTTCTTCATCAGCCCCGACCTGCACCTCGTCAGTGTCCTGACGCCGCCGCATTCGCGGGATCAGATCATCGAGCGCTTCGACGCGGTCAGCGCCTTCATCGAGGAGCACGGATGAGAGCCCGGCACACCGTTCTCGGCATGCTCCTCGTCGCGTCCGCGGCTGCCGGCGCCTGCGAGGGCCTGGTCGCCAGCGACGGTTGGATTCGCCAGCCACCACCCGGCTCACCGCACGCAGCCGGTTACCTGGTACTCACCAATGCGGGCAAGCGGGCCATCACGATCGAGCGCGTCGCGAGCCCCGATTTCGAGGCCGCGATGCTGCACGAGACCCGTTACAGCGACGGGCGCGCGCAGATGCGCCATGTCCATAGCCTCGAACTGGCGCCCGGCGAACGCGTCGAGGCGCGTCCCGGCGGCCTCCACGTGATGCTGATGCGTCCACGGATCGCACTCACGGCGGACGCACTGATCGAACTCGACATCACCTGCGCGGCCGGCGCGCCCGTCGCGGCCTGGCTCAGCGTGCGCCGCTCGCCGCCGCCCTCCTCCGCGCCCGACACCGAAGATTAGCCGCATGGCCCGCTTGTTCGTGCTGCTGCAGCACCTGCTGCCCAAGCAAGGCTTGTCCGCTCTCGTCGGTTGGCTGACGCGCCGCCAGTGGGGCGCCATGACGCAGATCGCGATTCGCCTGTTCATCCGCGGCTTCGGCGTCAACATGGCCGAGGCGGCCAACCCCGACCCGGCCAGCTATGCCACGTTCAACGCGTTCTTCACCCGGGCCCTGCGCGCCGGCACCCGCCCGCGGGCGCGGGAACCGGCGGCAGTGCTCTGCCCGGCCGACGGCAAGATCAGCGAGTGCGGGCATCTCGACGGCGCACGCCTGCTGCAGGCCAAGGGCATCGACTACACGCTGGCGGCACTGTTCGATGGTGACGAGGACCTGGCACGCCCGTTCGAGGACGGCGACTTCTGCACGATTTATCTCGCGCCCTACGACTACCATCGCGTCCACATGCCCCTGGCGGGACGGCTCGAAGCCTTACGCTACGTCCCGGGCGCGCTGTTCTCCGTCAACGCCGCGACGGCTGCCGCGCTGCCCGGCCTGTTCTGCCGCAACGAGCGCGTGGTGACGGTGTTTCGCACGGATGATACACGCTTCGCCCTCGTCATGGTCGGTGCGCTCAACGTCGGCAGCATCGAGCTGACCATGCCCGCCGGGCAGGCTTTCGCCAACCGTCCGCGTGCCCATTGGGCCGCCGGCGTCACGCACCGGCCGGACAACGAGGCGGCGCTGGCTCGCGGCGCCGAATACGGCCGCTTCAACATGGGCTCGACGGTCATCCTGCTGGCAGCCCCCGGCTTGCTGCGGCTGGACGAGGCCATTGCCCCGGGCCGCACCGTGCGTGTCGGCCAGTCGCTGGCCTGGCTGCAAGGCGCGTAACCGCGGGCTGACGCGCCGCGCCGCGTGGCGCCGCCGGCTGGCAGCGCCACGCGTCGTACGGAGATCCGCTCAGTAACGCGGACCCCGCGACGGGCGCTCGGCGCGCGGCTTGGCCTGATTGACCTTGAGCGCGCGCCCCTTGACGGACTTGCCGTTCAGTTCCTTGATTGCGGCATCGGCGGCCGCGTTATCCGGCATTTCGACGAAACCGAAACCCTTGGACTGGCCCGAGAACTTGTCCATGATCACGCTGGCGCTCTGCACTTCGCCGAACTCGCTGAACAGTTCGTTCAGTTCCTCGTCGGTCATGCTGTAAGCAAGGTTCCCCACATAGATGTTCATACGCATTCGCTCTTCATCGGTGTGCCTTGAGTAAAAACGCGCTGGGGAACGTGCAAGGTCACGAACAGTTCGCCAGTGGCCGATCCCCCCGGAACCGGGTTTAGGGAAGCGCCGAACGAGTGAGCGGGCATGCCGGGCGGGCAGCGCGCAGCTCGTTCGAGAAACGCAGTCTGTATGACAAAAATCGATACCGCAGGACGCAACGCGGCGCCTCCAGCAGGTATCGGGGCCGCTGCTGCAGAACTCCCCTCGGGCAGGATAGGACGCGAAAGCGCGGACGGCAATGGGGACTCTTACCTGCAGCGCCGCTGACACCGGCGTCGGCGTCAGCCGCCGTTGACCAGCATCGCGGCCAGGCATACCGACATCAGGCTGCCGGGCAGGAAACCGAGCAGCAGCACGGCGATGCCGTTGACGCTGAAGACCAGGTGGGCGTCTTCACCCGCGCCGACGGCAGCGCGGGGCGATTCGGGCTCGTCGAAGTACATCAGCTTGATCACGCGCAGGTAGTAGAACGCGCCAATCAGCGAGAACAGTACCGCGACGGCGGCCAGCCACGCGTTGCCCGCGGCAATCACTTCCTTGAGCACGAACCACTTCGCCCAGAAACCCGCGAACGGCGGCACTCCGGCCAGCGAGAACATGAGAATCATCATCAGGAAGCCGATCCACGGGCTGCGCCGCGCGAGACCGGCAAAGTCCTGCAGCCGGTCTGATTCCTGACCCGGGCCGGAAAGCATGATGACCGCGCCGAACGCGCCCATGCTCATGATGGCGTAGACGATGACGTAGAACATCGAGGCCGCGTACCCGATCGCGTTGGCCGCAATCAGGCCAAGCAGGAGGAAGCCCATGTGGGAGATGGTCGAGTAGGCGAGCATGCGCTTGATGTTGGTCTGCGCGATGGCGACGATGTTGCCGATGGCCATGGACAGGATGGCAAGCAGGACCAGCATGGTCTGCCATTCACCCGCGAGCGCACCGAGTCCGTCGGCGAGCACGCGAATGGCCATCGCGAACGCCGCCAGCTTGGGCGCCGAGCCCAAGAACAACGTGACGGGAGTCGGCGCGCCCTGGTAGACGTCGGGCACCCACATGTGGAACGGCGCCACGCCGAGCTTGAAGGCGATTCCGATCAGCACGAAGACGAGGCCGAAGGTGAACAGCAGGTGCCGCGATTCATCGGCAACGGCGCCGGACAGGGCGCCGAGGTCGAGCGTGCCGGCGACCCCGTAGAGCATCGACATGCCGTAGAGCAGCATGCCGGAAGCCAGCGCGCCGAGGACGAAATACTTCATCGCCGCTTCCGACGCTTCGACCGAGTCACGCGTCATTGCGACCATCGCGTAGAGCGAGAGCGAGAGCAGCTCCAGGCCGAGGTAGACGGTGAGCAGGCTGTGCGCGGAGATCAGCACCATCATGCCAATGCCGGCAAACAGCGCCAGGATGTAGAACTCGGTCTGGGTGCTGCCGCGGCGCTGGAAATAATCTCTCGCGTAGAAGAAGGACAGCAGCATCACGACCAGCATGAAGGACTTCAGCACCGCCGCCATGGGGTCATGGACGAAAGTGCCGTGAAACGCCAGCCCGCTCTGCTCCGGAAAGTAGATGGCAACCTGCGAAAGCACGAGAAGCACGCTGAAGACCGCGGCCCAGAAAGTGACGTTGACGGCGTCGGAACGGCGAAACACGTCGACGATGAGGACGAGGCAGGCCAGCGCGGTGAGCGTTGCTTCGGGCAGGACTGTCATGAAATCGTTCATGCGGCGGGACCTTACGGCAGTTTCGATTGCGCGATGTGGGAGACGAGCTGTTCGACGCTCGCATGCATCATGTCGAACAGCGGCGCCGGCCAGATGCCGAACAGGAGCACGGTCGCGGCGAGCACGGCGAGGATCAGCTTCTCGCGGGCGTCGACATCGGCGAGCTGGGCGACGGCATTGTTGCCGATGGCGCCGAAGATGACGCGCTTGTACATCCACAGCGTATAGGCTGCACCGAGGATCAGGGTCATCGCGGCCAACACGGCGTACCAGACGTTGGCCTTGAAAGCGGTGAGGATGACGAGGAACTCGCCAACGAAGCCCGACGTGCCGGGCAAGCCGGCGTTCGCCATCGCGAACAGCATCATGAAGGCGGCGAACACGGGCATGGTGTTGGCGACACCGCCGTAGTCGGCGATCTCCCGGCTGTGGACGCGGTCGTACATGACGCCCACGCAGAGGAACATTGCGCCCGAGATGAAGCCGTGTGAAATCATCTGGATCATGCCGCCCTCGATTCCGGTGGCGGCAGCGTCCCAGCTGCCGCTTCCGGCGGCCACCTGGAAGGCGATGAAGAAGCCCAGCGTGACGAAACCCATGTGGGAGATCGACGAGTAGGCGATCAGCTTCTTCATGTCCTGTTGGACGAGCGCGACGAAACCGATGTAGACGACCGCGATCAGCGACAGGGCGATCATCAGCCAGTCGAAGGACATCGACGCGTCCGGCGCGATCGGCAGGCTGAAGCGCAGGAAGCCGTAGCCGCCGAGCTTGAGCATGATCGCCGCCAGCACGACCGAGCCGCCGGTCGGCGCCTCGACGTGCGCATCCGGCAACCAGGTATGAACCGGCCACATCGGGATCTTGACGCCGAATGCAAGCAGGAAAGCGATGAAGATCCATTGCTGCTCGGTCAGCGTCAGCGTGACATCGTGCATCGCCGGGATCGCGAAACTGCCGCCCTGGAAGTAGATGTAGAGCAGCGCGACGAGCATGAGCACGGAACCCATGAACGTGTAGAGGAAGAACTTGATCGTCGCGTAGACGCGCCGCGGGCCGCCCCAGATGCCGATGATCAGGAACATCGGAATCAACATCGCTTCCCAGAACACGTAGAAGAGAATCGCGTCGAGGGCGCTGAACACGCCGATCATCATGCCCTCGAGGAGCAGGAACGAGCCCATGTAGAGGCTGAGGCGGTCCTTGATCACGACCCAGCCGGCCAATACGACGAGCGGCGTGATGAACGTCGTCAGCAGGATCAGCGGCAGCGCGATGCCGTCGGCGCCGACGTAGTACTCGATACCGAAAGCCGGGATCCAGGCGAGCCGTTCGACGAACTGCATGTCCGCGGTGCCGTTGTCGAACCCTTGCCACAGGAGCAGGGAGACGAGGAACGTCGCGACCGAGATGAGCAACGCGTCGTTACGTACCGCGCCGTCGTGGACGCGGCTGCCCGCGAAGATGACCCACAGTCCACCGATGATCGGCAGCCAGATGGTCAGGCTGAGAAGTGGAAAATCAGCAGACATGCTTCAGCTCTTGGTCCTGCTCGTCGTTCTTGGTCTTGCTATGCCGCGCGTCACGCGATCACGCCGTGCACGAACAGCCCGAGCAGCAGCAGCAGGCCCAGGATCATCGCGAACGCGTAATGGTAGAGGTAGCCCGACTGCACGTGGCGGATGATGCCCGCCCACCAGCCGATCGCCCGTGCCGAGCCGTTGACGATGAGGCCGTCGATCAGGGCCACGTCGCCGCCGCGCCACAGCGCGCGCCCGGCGCTGCGCGCGCCGCCGGCGAAGAACCAGTCGTTGAAGCGATCGAAGCCGTACTTGTCGAGCAGGATGCGGTAGACAAGCGACATCGATTCCGCGGCGCGCCGCGGGATGTCGGGACGCTTCATGTAGCAGTACCAGGCAGCGAACACGCCGCCCATGGCAAGCCAGAATGGCGGCTGCAGCAGGCCGTGGGTGATCATGCCGAACACGCCGTGGTAGTGGTGGCCCAGTTCGCCGAGGACGTCGTGCTCGGCGCTGACCACGATGCTGCCGCCGAAATAGTCACCGAAGAGCATCGCGCCGACGAACAGGGCGCCCGCGAGCACTGAAGGTACGGCGAGCGCGATGAGCGGCACCGTCACGACCTTGGGCGATTCGTGCAGGTGCTCCTTCGTATGGTGATCCATGCGCTCCTCGCCGTGGAAGACGAGGAAGACGAGGCGGAAGGAATAGAGCGCCGTGACGAACACGCCGGACAGCACCGCCGCGTAAGCAATGCCCGAACCCGGGATGTGCGACAGGTGCACTGCCTCGATGATGGCGTCTTTCGAGAAGAAGCCGGCGAAACCCGGGAAGCCGATCAGGGCCAGCGAGCCGATCAGGCTGGTCCAGTAGGTCACGGGCATGTAACGCTTGAGCCCGCCCATCTTGCGCATGTCCTGCTCGTGGTGCATGCCGATGATGACCGAGCCCGCGGCGAGGAACAGCAGCGCCTTGAAGAAGGCGTGGGTGAACAGGTGAAAGATCGCCGCCGCGTAGGCCGAGGCACCGAGGGCGACCGTCATGTAGCCCAGCTGGGACAGTGTCGAATAGGCGACCACGCGCTTGATGTCGTTCTGCACCAGGCCCAGCAGGCCCATGAAGAACGCGGTGATGGCGCCGATGATGAGCACCACCGACAGCGCTGTCGTCGACATCTCGAACAACGGCGACATCCGCGCCACCATGAAGATGCCCGCAGTGACCATGGTCGCGGCGTGGATCAGCGCCGAGATCGGCGTCGGGCCTTCCATCGAATCGGGCAGCCACACGTGCAGCGGCCATTGCGCCGATTTACCCATCGCGCCGACGAACAGCAGCAGGCAGATCACGGTGAGCAAAGACCACTCGTGCCCGTCGATGATCGAGATCGTCGTGTCGGCATGCGCCGGGGCCGCGGCGAATACCGACTGGTAATCGAGCGAGCCAAAATACATCAGCACGCAGGCGATGCCCAGCAGGAAGCCGAAGTCGCCGACGCGGTTGACGAGGAAGGCCTTGAGGTTGGCGTAAATGGCGGTGTCGCGCGTGAACCAGAAGCCGATCAGCAGGTACGACACCAGGCCCACGGCCTCCCAGCCGAAGAACAGCTGCAGGAAGTTGTTCGACATCACCAGCATCAGCATGCTGAACGTGAACAGCGAGATGTACGAGAAGAAGCGCTGGTAGCCGGGATCTTCGTGCATGTAGCCGATGGTGTAGATGTGCACCATCCACGACACGAAGGTCACGACCACCATCATCGTCGCGCTCAGCTCGTCGACCAGGAAACCGACGTGGAAGTCGATGCCGCCGGTCGACAGCCAGGTATAGAGGTTTTCGTTGTAGGTCGGCGCATCCCCGACCACGATGCGCCAGAACACGAGCGCGGAAAGCAGGAACGACAAGCCGACCGCTCCGCTGGTCACCCAGTGCGCGCCGGCACGGCCGATTTGCCGGCCGAACAAGCCGGCCAGAAGCGCGCCGACCAGCGGCGCCAGAACGATGATCAAACAGAGCGTGCCCATGCGCTTATACGTTTCCTGTCCAGGCCGGTAACGACGTCCCCGACACCGAGGCTCAGCCCTTCATGAGGTCGAGGTCTTCGACGTTGATCGAATTGCGGTTACGGAACAGCACCACGAGGATGGCCAGACCGATGGCGGCCTCGGCGGCCGCCACGGTGAGAATGAAGAAGACGAACACCTGGCCGGCGACGTCGCCGTTGAAGTGCGAGAAGGCGATGAAGTTCATGTTGACCGACAGCAGCATCAGCTCGATGCACATCAGGAGCACGATGACGTTCTTGCGGTTGATGAAAATGCCGGCAACGCTCAGGCAGAAGAGAATCGCGCCGATGATGAGAAAATCCGCCAGGGCAAGCACGTGTGACTCTCCTCAGGACTGCCGTTCTGCGTCGACCTTGACCAGGCGCACGCGGTCTTCGCGGCGCACCAGGACCTGGCGCTCGGGTTTCGGCGCCTTGGTCTGGCGCGTCGTGCGCAAGGTCAGGGCGATGGCAGCGATGATGGCGACGAGCAGCACGACCGCGGCGATCTCGAACGGCCAGATGTACTCGCCGTACAGCGCGCGCCCGAGTTCGGTCGTGTTGCCGTAATCGCTCGGCCGCGGCGTCGGTGCGGCGACCTTGTCGAGGCCGAAATTGGCGCGCCCGACGACGGTGCCGACCGCCACCATCATGACGATGGCGACGAGCGCGGCGACGGGGAAGTAGCGTGCGAAGCCCTCGCGCAGCGCGGCGAGATTGATGTCGAGCATCATCACGACGAACAGGAACAGCACCATCACGGCGCCGACGTAGACCAGCACGAGGGCGATGGCGAGGAACTCCGCCTCGAGCAGCAGCCAGAGCCCCGCGCTGGAGAAGAACGCGAGCACGAGGAACAGCGCGGCGTGCACCGGATTGCGCACCGTGATGACCATCGAGCCGGCGAAGATCAGCATGCCGGCAAAGCAGTAAAAGACTATCTGTTCGAACATCGGCTCAGGTCTTGTGGTGCACTCGTCTGGACTGTCGCCGCTTCAGCGGTAACGGGATTCGGCGGCGCGGTCGGCGGCGATCTGCGCTTCGAAGCGATCGCCGTTGGCGAGGAGCTTGGCCTTGGTCATCAGCAGGTCGCCGCGCTTCTCGCCGTGGTATTCGAAATGCCGCGTCTCGACAATCGAGTCGACCGGGCAGGATTCCTCGCAGAAACCGCAGAAGATGCACTTGCTGAGATCGATGTCGTAACGGGTGGTGCGCCGCGTGCCGTCGTCGCGCGGCTCGGACTCGATGGTGATCGCGAGTGCCGGGCACACCGCTTCGCACAGCTTGCAGGCGATGCAGCGCTCCTCTCCGTTCGGGTAGCGGCGCAGCGCGTGCAGCCCGCGGAAGCGCGGTGACTGCGGCGTCTTCTCCTCCGGGTACTGCACGGTGACCTTGCGGTCGAACAGGTAACCACCGGTCAGGCGCAGGCCCTTGACCAGTTCCCACAACGTCAGGCTCTTGAGGTAGCTCGTAACCGTGCTCATGTCAGTGCCTCCATCACGCGCCGTCGAACCACGGCGGCACCTGCCACACGACCATTGCGGACACGACGACGATCCACACGATGGTGATCGGCAGGAACACCTTCCAGCCGAGACGCATGATCTGGTCGTAGCGGTAGCGCGGGAAGGTGGCGCGGAACCACAGGAAGAAGAAAAGGAAGATCAGCGTCTTGAAGACGAACCAGTGGATCCCGTCGAGAAACAGCAGGCCGACGACGGGAATGCCGCTCAGGAACGGCAACGGCGACAGCCAGCCGCCGAGGAACAGCACGGCGGACAGGCCCGAAATGAGGATCATGTTGGCGTATTCGGCCAGGAAGAACAGCGCGAACGCCATGCCCGCGTACTCGACGTGGAAACCGGCAACGATCTCGGACTCGCCTTCGCTGACGTCGAACGGCGCGCGGTTGGTCTCGGCAACGCCGGAGATGAAGTAAATCACGAACAGGGGCAGGAGCGGCAGCCAGAACCAGCTGAAGATGCTCAGGCCGCCGCGCTGCGCTTCGACGATTTCGCCGAGATTGAGGCTGCCCGCGGCGACCAGCACGCCGACCAGCGCGAAGCCCATGGCGATTTCGTAGGAGACGATCTGCGCGGCCGAGCGCATCGCGCCGAGGAAGGCGTACTTCGAGTTCGAGGCCCAGCCGGCGACGATGATGCCGTACACGCCGAGCGAGGTCAGCGCGAGGATGTAGAGCAGCCCGGCGTTGATGTCGGCGAGTACCATCTCGCTGCCGAACGGCACCACGGCCCAGGCCGCCAGGGCCGGACCAAGCGCGAGAATCGGCGCGAGCAGGAACAGGAAGCGGTTTGCCCCGGAAGGAATCACGACTTCCTTGGTGAGCAGCTTGAGCGCGTCCGCGATGGGCTGCAGCCAGCCGCGCGGGCCGACCCGGTTGGGGCCGATACGTACCTGGATGTAGCCGATGATCTTGCGCTCGGCAAACGTCAGGTAGGCGACGCAGCCCATGATCGGGATGACGATGCAAAGGATCTTGAGGACGATGATCAGCGTCGTCACGACCGGGTCGGGCAGGAAGCCGAGTTGCGCTTCGAGCATGGGCACGATATTCATGCGGCGGCGTCTCCGCTTGCGCGCGCCAGTTCGAGCGCAGCGCCGTGGATGGCGAGTTCGGCGAGTGCGCCGCGCGCGGCAGCGATGACGCAGGCCCCTTCGGGTACGCCGTCATCGACGACGAGGTGCGCCTGCGCCCGCGCGCCGCCGGCGCCCTCGAGCATGACGGCGGCGCCGTCCTCGAGCCCGAGCGCAGCCGCGGTCGCCGCGGCGACGCGCAGGTCGTCGTCGCCGGCCTGTGGCATACCCTGCAGGGCGTCTGCATGACGCACGATGGCGTCGCTGCGATACATCGGCACTTCGACCACCACCTCCAGCCCCTTGCCGCCGACCTCGAGGCGGCTCGCGTCGAGTGTCGGTGTGGCACGACCCGCGCTCTTGACGTTGCCGGCGAGGTCCTCGATCTCGTTGGTGAGCTCTCCGACCTTGACTGCCTCGAAACCGGCCAGGCCGAGGCGGCTGCCGAGCATACGCAGGATCTTCCATGCCGGGCGCGCCTCGCCGCGCGGCCGGACCGCCGCTTCGAATCGCTGCCAGAGTCCGTTCAGGTTGACGAACGACCCCTCGTTTTCGGCCAGCACCGCGATCGGCAGGATGATGTCGGCGACTTCCTCGAGCGCGGCGCTCTCGTACCCGCTGAGCGCCACGACGCATTCCGCACGGGCCAGCGCCTCGCGCAGCGCGCGCGCCTCCGCGCAGTCGAGCAGCGGGTCGAAACCGAGCAGGATGTAGCCGCGCAGCGACGCGGCGAGCATGCCGTCGAGTGCGAGGCCGGCCTGTTCGATGGTGCGCCCCGCCGGACCCCGGTGCGGGACCATGCCGGCGAGCCAGGCGCCGGCCGCGTTGCCGCCGTTGGCCATGCTGCCGTGACGGGCGCCGAGCAGGTTCGCGATGGCTTCGGCAATCTGCATCAGCACGCCGCGCAGCGGATGTTGTTCGACGCCCATACCGGTGATGACGACGGCGCGCTCGCTCGCGGCCAGGCGGCGGGCCGTCTCGCGCAGCCCGGCATCGTCGCGCGCGTGCTCGGCGACGACGCGGTCGAGCGGCGCCGGCACACTGACGCCGCGCGCCGCGGCGACCTCGGCGAGCAGGCTCGCCGCGCTCGCGAGCAGGGCCGACGGTTTGACCACGTGGCTCGCGCTGAGCTGGTAGTTGAACGGGCGCTCGCGGGTGTCGAGGACGGTGACCGCCGCGCCTTTCAGCGCGGCCTTGCGCAGGCGCAGGTTGACCAGCGGCTGCTCGTGGCGCGGGTAAGCGCCGAGCAGCAACGCGCCGTCGGCATTTTCGATCTCGACCAGCGGGGGCAGTGCGGGGAACAAGGGCTCCGCGCCCTGGTCGGTGAAATCGCGTTGGCGCAGCCGGTGATCGAGATTGTGCGAGCCGAGTCCGCGCAGCAGGCGCTGGAGCAGGAACAGCTCTTCGGTCGTCGAACCCGGCGCAGCCAGCGCCGCGAGCTGGTCGCCTGCGTCACCGGCGATCGCGCCGAGTCGCTCGACGATGCTGTCGAACGCGGTATCCCAGTCGCAGTCCGCCCAGCGGCCATCACGCTTGATGCGCGGGCGCTGCAGGCGCGCATCGTGATTCATGCCCAGGTAGCTGTAGCGATCGCGGTCGGCAAGCCAGGTCTCGTTGACCGCGGCGTTCTCGCGCGGGATGACGCGCTTGACGACCTGGCCCTTGACGTGGAAATGCAGGTTCGAACCGAGCGCATCGTGGGGCGCGACACCGTCGCGCTGCTGCAGCTCCCAGGCGCGCGCGGAATAGCGGTAGGGCTTGTTGGTCAGCGCGCCCACCGGGCACAGGTCGATGACGTTGCCGGACAACTCCGAGGTCATCGCCTTCTCGACGTAGGTGCCGATCTCCATGTGTTCGCCGCGGCCGGTGGCGCCGAGTTCGCGCAAGCCCGCGATCTCCTCGCCGAAGCGTACGCAACGCGTGCAGTGGATGCAGCGCGTCATGTCGGTCTGCACGAGCGGGCCGATGTTCTTGTCGCGCACGACGCGCTTGCGCTCGGTGAACTGCGAGACGTCGCCACCGTAACCCATGGCGAGGTCCTGCAGTTCGCACTCGCCACCCTGGTCGCAGATCGGGCAGTCGAGCGGATGATTGATGAGCAGGAACTCCATCGTCGCATGCTGTGCGGCGGTTGCCTTCTGCGAGCGGGTGAAGACCTTCATGCCGTCCATGACGGGTGTCGCGCAGGCCGGCATCGGTTTCGGCGCACGCTCCACCTCGACCAGGCACATGCGGCAGTTCGCCGCGACGCTCAGGTGCTTGTGGTAACAGAAGCGCGGAATGTAGATCCCGGCGGCGTCGGTGGCCTCGATCAGCATGGCGCCCTTGCGCGCCTCGATCTCCTGGCCGTCGACTTCGATCTTGATGGTTTCGTCGCTCATGGTTCCGTGCGTCGCCGCCGCGTTCAGGCCGCGGCCGATTGCCCCTTGGCCTGCAGGATGCTGTGGCCGTGCTCGATGTAATGCGCGAATTCGTGGCGGAAGTGGCGCACGAAGCTGCGTACCGGCATCGCCGCGGCGTCGCCCAGCGCGCAGATCGTGCGGCCTTCGATCTTGCTCGCGACGAGGTCGAGGCGGTCCAGGTCCTCCGGACACCCCTCGCCCTCGACGATGCGCGTGAGCATGCGGTACAGCCAGCCGGTGCCTTCGCGGCACGGCGTGCACTGGCCACAGGACTCGGCGTAGTAGAAGCGCGAGATGCGGCGCAGCACCTGCACCATGTCGGTGGTTTCGTCCATCACGATGACGGCGCCCGAGCCGAGCATCGAGCCGGCCTGCGAGATGGAGTCGTAGTCCATGTCGACGCCCATCATCACCTCGCCGGGCAGCACCGGTACCGAGGAACCGCCAGGAATCACCGCCTTGAGCTGGCGCCCGTCGAGC
>JAUIFX010000047.1 GCA_030429865.1 Gammaproteobacteria bacterium
AGACGCTGTCCGCGGCCGAAGCGCTGTTCGAATGGAGTCTCGAACATCCGACCCCGTCCGCCTGCCGCTTCTACGAGGAAACCGCGGCAACCTTCTACCAGGACCTGTGCCATCCGCACGCCGCGCTCGCCTACCGTGAGTTGCTCGAGGACTCGCCCATCGCCGACATCGTCGCCAGGCTGTGGGACGCGCGCGAAGTGTGGTTCCTCTACGAGCAGGTCTTCCTCAAGGAAGGCGCGGCCATGCGCCGCACGCCGTGGCACCAGGATGCCCCGTACCTCGCGCTAGACGGCGAACAGCTTGCGGTCATGTGGATCAATTTCGACCCGGTGCCCCGGCAGGCTTCGCTCGAGTTCGTACGCGGATCGCACCACGGCACGCTGTACGACGGGTCGGCGTTCGACGCTGCCGACGATACGGCCGGGATTTACGGCGACGGCCTCCCGCGCTTGCCCGACATCGAGGCGGATCGCGCCGCCTGGGACATCGTCTCCTGGGCCATCGAGCCCGGCGACGTCGTCGTGTTTCACCCGGCCATCCTGCACGGCGGCGCCCCGACCACGGCCGGTGCACGGCGGCGCACGCTGTCACTGCGTTTTTTCGGTGCCGATGCGGTCTACGCGGCGCGCCCGGCGCCCGCACCGGCGCCGCTGGTCGCGGGCCTCCACGAGGCGCTCGCGCCCGGCCAGCCTTTCCGGCATCCCGCGTTTCCGCGCCTGCGCCCGAGCCCGCTCGGCTTCGACACCATCCCGGCGGCCCCCGGCGGCCACGCCATGGCCCTGCGCGAGCAGTTCGCGCGCCATTGAGTCGGGGCCGATGCGCATCACGCCCAGCCGCGACGCCGCCGATGCGCGCGCCACCCTCGACGCCGAGGGAGTCGCGGTGCTGCCCGGCGTCCTGTCCGCGGCGGCAACCGCCGACGTGCGCCGGCGCCTGTTCGACGCCTGTGCGGCAAGCGAGGCCGACGGTGTGCCGACGCGCGGTTACGCCTTCGATCCCGACCGCCACAACCGCCGCGTCTTCCACCTGTTCAATCTCGACCCGGTCTTCGTCGACCTCGTACAGCGGCCGCTCGCGCTCGATTTCGTCCGCCACCTGCTCGGCGACGATTTCCTCGTCTCGAACTTCAGCGCCAACATCACCGCGCCCGGCAGCGCGCGCATGCAGCTCCACGCCGACCAGGGCTACGTGCCGCCGCCGTGGCCCGCGCACCCCTACGCCTGCAACGTCGCCTGGGTGCTCGACGATCTCACCGAGGAGAACGGCGGCACGCGCTACGTGCCCGGTTCGCACCGGCGCGGACACGGACCGCCGGCCGCGGCCGAGGTCGAGACGATCGCGATCGAGGCGCCGGCCGGTTCCCTGCTGGTGATGGACGGGCGGCTGTGGCACCAGACCGGCGACAACCGATCACGCGACAGCGAACGCGCGATGCTCTTCGGCTACTACGTGCTGCGCTGGCTGCGTCCGCAGGTGAGCTGGAACACCATGCTGTGGCCCGAGACGGTGGCGCGGCTCGAACCCGCCTTCCTGCACCTGCTCGGCTACTACACCGGTAACGTCGAGTTCCAGATCCCGCACGGCCGGCGCGCCGCGGCGCGGCCGCCCGCAGGGCTCGCGCAGGGCCCTGCGGACTTCGCGCTCGGCGTGCGCGAGCGGCGCGGCTAGCGCGGTTCAGCCGGTCGCGCGCACCGGGCCGGCAGGCGCCGCGAGGCCCGGCCGCGTCTCGGTATCGAGTGCGCTCCAGTCGTCGGTACGGCCGAGCGCGTAGGGCAGGAATTCGGCGCCGGGGACGTAGGCCAGGGTTTCTGCGCTCGCCAGCAGATCGCCCTCGACGTAGCGTGCGCCGGTGACCTCGACGACCGGGATCTCGTCGAGCGGATCGTGGACGCCGTGCCCCAGGCGTACCAGCCCGCGGCCGGCGCGATGCACGCGCACGATGGATTCGAAACGCGCGCAGGTCAGCGCCGCGTCCCATTCCAGGCCAATCCCGTGCGTCGCCGGAATGGCCTTGTAGTTGAAGTTGATCCCTTCGCCCGTGCTCGGCCCCTCGTCGTCACCCAGCTCGACTTCCAGTTCGATCAGGGGGACGCCGTAGCGATCGATGCGCGCGTTCATGTGCGTGCCGCTCTTGTGCAGCCGCGAGGTGGCCTGTTTCTTCGGCTCGCCGAACAGTTCGCGCCCGTAGATGATGGGTTGGTCGCGGTCCATGTACATGGCGAGCACGTAATCACCGACGAGGTCGCCATGACGCGCTTCGAGGTAGACGGCGCCGCCGTCGAAATCGCCCACGCGGTTGCTCTGCCAGCGCCCGACCATTGCTGTCACGCGCGGGGTGGCCGTCGGCTCCAGCCCCGGCGGCAGCAGGTGCTCGACCACGGAGGCATGGGTGAGGAAATCGACCGAGAGCATTTCGGCGTTGACGAAGCGGGGCTTGCTGAGTGCCTGCTGGATGCGCGCGATCTCTTCCTGGCTGCGAACGAAACCCATGGTAGGAAACCTCCCCGCGGCGACGACCGCGATCACTGTCGGTGGAACGATGTTCCCACGATAGTCCAGCGGCGGGTGGCCGACAATCGTGCGCCGCAGCGCACGAGCGGGAAGCGCGCCGCGGCCCGGGCGCAGCCGGCGCCGTCAGCGGCTCAGCGCTCGATGATGTCGGCGTGCAGCGGTGCGAGGCGCGCAAGCAGGCGATTCTGTACGCCCGTGGCAATGCCCAATCCGCTCATCGCCTCGACCAGGTTCTCCACGACCGCGTTGAAATCCGCGTGATCGATCCCCATGCCAGCGTGGGTCAGCTTCATGCTGTCACCGCTATAGGTGCATGGTCCGCCAGTGAGTTCGCACAGCAGTTCGACCAGCTTGTCGTGGAAACGCACCACGTTCGTCTCGGCGAAGTGGTGGTTGATGCGCGCGTCGTCGGCGAGGCGGAACAGGAAGGCTTCGACGACCGCGCCAACGCCTGGACGTCCCCCGAGGTCCTGGTAGAGATCATCGTCGCCCCGCGCCGTGCCCGCGGTACCGCCGAGCAGAACCAGCACGAACAGCGCGGCGCGCAGTGGTGGGCATCGGCGGAGACGATGGAACATGGCGCGCACCGTGCTCTCAGAACGCCACTTCGAGCGACAGGTACCAGCCCTGCTGCCCGTCGAGCGTAGCGACGGTGCCCAGGCTGGCCCAGGCAGCGACGAGCGAGACGTGCTTGGACGGGAACACGCCGACGAAGGCATCCATCCACGCGTCCTGGTCGGAGAAGCGGAGGTTGTCCGGCTGTTGACGGTACTCGAAGCCGACGGCGACGTGACGGTTCAGGAACACGCCGACCGCGCCCTCGAACATGACATCGCGGCTGTCGTCGCGGTCGCCACCGAAACCGAGCAGCCCGCCCTGGTTGGCGCGGGTATAGCGCAACGTGGCATTGGCGAACACGTTGCGATCGAACGGACCGGCCAGCCACAGCTTGCTCGCGGCAAGGAAGAAATCGGCGTCGCGCCGGCGCACCGCCCCGACCGCGGCCGGGATACCGAAGTCGAGGTGGCGCTTGAACTGCAGGCCAGCCGCGATCTGTGGCAGGCCGCCATAGATCAGATCGCCCGCCACGCGCAGCTTCAGACCGAGTATGTCCTGGCGCAGCGATTTGTCCGGCAACCCGAGCGCGTCGCCGAGCGTGCCGAGATCGAGCTGCTGGCGGGCCAGCGAGAACTCGATGCGGTTGTCGACACTGACGGCCACGCCGAGTGCATCCAGCGCGTAGTCGTCGAGCTCGACATGGGTGTAGAACGCGCTCGCGCCGACTTCGCCGCTCGATCCGTAACCGGCCATCACGGCCCAGGGGACGATGCCGCCGCCGGCCTGGCCTTCGACCTGGGTGCCGCCGCCCGTGGCGAGCAGCCGGCTACCGGCCGCGAGGCGCTCGATCGCGCCGCTCGCCGACGCCGCCAGCAAGACCGCCACGAAGACACCGCCGAGCGACGCCGCGCGGGGACGACGGCCGCCGCTCATGCCGCCACCGTGAAAGCGCCGTCGGCGTCGCGTATGGCCACGAGCCAGGCCTCGAACTGTGCGGCCGGCAGCGGGCGCGAGATCAGGAAGCCCTGTGCGCGATCGCAGCCGTAAGACGTCAGCAGGCGATACGCCGCCGGTGTCTCTACGCCCTCGGCGGTGACGGCGAGGCCCATGCCGTGGGCAAGTTCGATGGTCGAACGCACGATGGTCGCGTCGTCGCCATCGGCACGCAGGTCGAGCACGAACGACTTGTCCACCTTGAGCTCGGAGACCGGCATGCGCTTGAGCTGCGCGAGCGACGAGTAGCCGGTGCCGAAATCGTCGATCGAGAGACGGAAGCCGCGCGCGCGCAGATCGCCGAGCACGCCGAGCGCGAGCTCGGGATCGCGCATCACCGCGCTCTCGGTGATCTCGAGCGTGATGCGTTCACTGGGCAGTCCGGCGCGGGCCAGCTCCTCGGCGAAGAATCCGGGCAGGGACTCGTCGAGCAGGTCCATCGCCGAGAGATTCAGGCTCAGCGCGATGTCCAGGCCACGTGCGCGCCACGCACGACATTGCTGTACGGCATTGGTGAACACCCAGCGGGTGAGCGTGGAGATGTGGCCAGACTCCTCGAGCACGCCGATGAACTCGTCCGGGGGCATGAAGCCGAACGTCGGGTGCATCCAGCGCACCAGCGCCTCGGCCTGGAACGGCTCGCCGCTACCGAGGTCGACCTTGGGCTGGTAGTGCAGGCTGAGTTCGCCATGGCTCATCGCGCGCGGGAGATCGCTCACGACCGCGATCTGGCGCAGGTGGTGATCGTCGCGGCCGACCGCATAGGTGACACGGCGCCGCCGCGAGCTCTTCGCATCGTAGAGGGCGATCTCGGCGCGCCGCATCAGCCCCGTGCCGTCCTCGGCGTGCAGCGGATAGGCGGCGACGCCGGCGTGGAAGTCGAGCGAAACGCGCATGCCGTCGAGTTCGACCGGGCGCGTCAGCGTGGCGCGCAGCGTTTCGATGAAATGCTCGCCGTCGGCAAGCGTGGTACGTTCCAGGATGAGGAAGAAATCGTCGCCGCCGAGCCGCGCCACGGTGTCCGAGCGGCGTAAGCGCGTGACCAGCCGCCGCCCGATCTCTTCGAGCACGACATCGCCGACATGATGGCCGAACGTGTCGTTGATGTGCTTGAACCGTGACAGGTCGAGCTGCGCCACGGTAAAGCTGCTGCCCTCGCGGCGTGCCCGGTTGACCGCGAGCGTCAGCCGATCGGACGCGAGCCAGCGATTGGGCAGGCCGGTCAACTCGTCGTGCTGTGCCTGGTGCACGAGGCGCCGTTCGCGCTCGGCGATCTCCGCCTGCATGGTGTCGAGCGCACGCGCGAGGTGGCCCACCTCGTCGTCGGACTCGATGTCGAAGCGCACGGCGTAATCGCCTTCGCCGATGCGTCGCGCGGCACGGGCCAGCCGTGCCACCGGGCGCGTGATCCCGCGCGCCAGCACGACCGCGCCGAGACAGGCCAGCACGAGCGTGACGAGGAACAGCGCGGCCAGTTCCAGCGCGAGCTTGTGATACGGCGCGAGCGCCGCCGACAAGGACTCCATGAGCACGGCCTGGACCACGCTCGCTGCGCCGTCGAGCGGATGACTCCGGCTCAGGTGATCGGCGTCGCCCAGTCGCAGCTCGCGCAGCTCCGCCGCCGGCGCGGGGCGGCCGAGGGCGGCGACGAGCGCCGCGTGGCGCTGCGGCGGGAGTGTCGAGGCAAGCACCCGCGTCGGCGTCGCGTCGCGGGTCACGAACGCGATCTCGCGCCCGGTCAGGGCGGTCAGTTCCCGCGCCAGCGCATCGTCGACCGCGAAGCCCATGACCAGCCAGCCGATGCGCTCGGGCGCACGCACCGGCACGCCAACGAGCTGCCAGGCCTGACCCTGCGCATGCAGCGTGCGCGCGGCGAGATCGCTCCGATCGAGCGTGGCCAGCATCTCGGACCACTGCGTGCCGGCATAGAGCTCCGGCAGCGCCCGGGTCGTGGCCAGCGGCTGTCCGTCCACGTCGACGAAGATGCCGAGCCCCGCGCCGGCTCGCGCGCCGTGGTTCTCGAGCGCGGAGACGATGGTCGGGGCGTCGCCGCTCGCGGCGGCCCGCTTGAAGCCGAAATCGGCCGCGAGCACCTGCAGCGATTCGGCCAGGCGCAGGTAGCGGCGCTCGAACAAACGTGCGAACACCGCCTCGGACAGCGCCAACTCGCGCTCGATGTCGGTGCGCACGTCGTGCCGGGTGACCAGCAGCACCGCGACCAGGGTTGCCGCCTGGCACACCCCGAGCGCGGCGAGCAGGAGCACGATGATCTTGTGCAGCAGGCTGTCAGCGCGCCGCGGCATGACCGCTCCAGGGTGCGCCCGGGCACGAAGCCGGGCGCAGGTTCACGATGAATACGCGCCGCACGATCAGCTGCCGTCGCCGGCGGCAGCCCGCTCGCGCAGGGCCCGAAACTTCGCTTCGAGCGGCGACAGCGTGGCGGGCACGACGGCCGGCCGCGGCTCGAGCGCGAGATCGAAGGCGAGCGCGGCATCCGCGTCACCGAGCGTTAACGGGTGGCGCACACCCTCGCTCGCGCGCGCCTGGCGCGGGTGCCAAAGGGCGATCTCGTAGCGTCCGGGTGGGAGATCGGTAAAACGTGCCGCGCCTTCGTCCGCGAGCGCGAAGCGCTCGGCGGTGAGCACGTAGACGTAGGCCGACATCCGGTCGTGGATGTTGCAGCCGAGCACCACCTTGCCCGGCCGCTCGAACGTGACCGGTTCGCTCGGGATCCCGTGGTAGAGCGGCAGCTCGAAGACCTTGGCCGGCGAGAACGAGTAGACATGGTGGCGGATATCGTCACTGTTCGGAAAACTCACACGGTCGCCGACACGGATCGCGGCGACGTGCGGCACGAAGCGCTTGTCGACCTGGTCGACGACGTGCTCACGCGGCGTGGCCGGGGCCGCTACCTCACCGTGTACGGCGACGACCACGTCGTCGAGAGGCGCCCCGCCCGCGCTGACGCGTACCTCGAGATCGGCAGCGGGCACGGTCCCCGCGCCGCACAGGCATACAATGCCCGCTGCGGCGACGCGCGCGAAGCAGGGGGAGACGGTGCGCGGCGGCGCGGCAACGACTTGCATGGGGTGATCGGGGATCTCCGGCGGTTCCTTTCCGGTAGCGGCACGGGCGTCCCCGGCTTGAACCCGGCAGGGCCTCGATTCAGTTGATTCTTTTAGGCTTTTTCGGTCGTGCCCGGACGCACGGCCGGGCCTGTCCGCGATGAGGATGCGTCATGACCACCGGTTTCGTCTTTCACGAGCTCTACCTCTGGCACAACACCGGCAACCTCGCCGGCGTGATGCCCTATGGCAACCCGGTCGAGCCCTACGAGCACGCCGAGAACCCCGATACCAAGCGGCGCATCCGCAACCTCATGGCCGTGACCGGCCTGCTCGACGTGCTCACCCCGCTCGCGCCGCGCGCCGCGACCGAGGACGAGGTGCTGCGCGTGCACACGCGCCAGCATCTCGAGCACGTCCGCGCGCTGAACGATTCGCTCGGCGCCGACGCCGGCGTGTTCACGCCGATGGGCCGCGGCAGCTTCGATATCGCGCTGCTCGCCGCCGGCGGCGTCATCGAAGCGGTCGACGCGGTGCTCGACGGCCGCGTCGACAACGCCTACGCGCTGGTGCGCCCGCCGGGCCACCACGCGATGCCCGACCTCGCGATGGGCTTCTGCATCTTCGGCAATGCCGCGATCGCCGGGCGCCACGCCCTCGCGACGCGCGGGCTGACGCGTATCGCCTACGTCGACTGGGACGTGCACCACGGCAACGGCACCCAGGCGGCTTTCTACGACGACCCGCGTGCGCTGACCATCTCGGTGCACCAGGACCGCTGCTTCCCGCACAACTCGGGCTTTCTCGACGAGAACGGCGAAGGACGCGGCGCCGGCTACAACATCAACGTACCGCTGCCGCCGGGCTCGGGCGTCGGCGCCTACGAGGCGGTCTACGATCGCGTCGTGCTGCCCGCGCTCGAGAAGTACCGGCCGGAGCTTATCGTCGTGCCCTCCGGGTTCGACGCCGGCGCCTACGACCCGCTCGGCCGCCAGATGCTGACCAGCGAGGCCTACCGCGGGCTCACGCGCCGCCTGATGCGCTTCGCCGAACAATGCTGCGGCGGCCGCATCGTCATGTGCCACGAAGGCGGCTACAGCGCGCCCACGGTGCCGTTCTTCGCCCACGCGGTGATCGAAACGCTGGCCGGCGCCGAAACCGGCCTCGTCGATCCTTTCCAGCAGATCCTCGGCAACATGGGCCAGCAGGAACTGCAGCCGCACCAGGATGCGCTGATCGGCGAAGCGGAGAAGCTGCTCGCCCGCCTGCCGGCATCCTGAGCCGGATCCGCGCGCGCTGCAGGGGGTGCCCCGTCAGCGTTGCCGGCAGCGCTCGACATCGGCCGCGCCCTGGCCCCAGCCGTGGCGGTTCTCGGCCAGCCAGGCGAGTTCCTCGGGCGTCGACGCCCGGCCGAGCACGGCATTGCGATGCGGAAAGCGCCCGAAACGCGCGATCACCTCGCGATGGGCATGGCCGGCGGCCACCACCTGATCCATGAGCGTGACGAAGTCCGGCGTTGCCGCGGCACGCAGGGCCTCCTGGCCGGCGACGCAGCGCTCCTGCAGCACCAGGTCCTCGGCATGCTCGAGCGGCAGGTACAGAAAGACCTGCTCGAGCGGCGCGAGCCGGCGATCGTAGCCGGCGTCGAACGAGCGCAGGGCAACGCGGCGCGCCGCCGCGTCGCCGGCAAACGCGCGCGGACTGCCGCGATAGAGGTTGCGTGGCAACTGGTCGAGCAGCACGATCAGCGCGAGCGCGCCGCGCGCTTCGTCCGCCCAGGACTCGAGTGCCCCATCGAGCGCACGCTCGACCAGCGGCGCGAAGCCCGCACGCAGTTCTTCGTCGAACGCAGGATCGACCGAGAACAGCTTCTCGATACGTGCCTGCATCACGGCCGCGTCGTTGACGTCGCCGGCAAACCACGTCTGCAGCACCCGCTCGATGTCGCGGGCCATGTCGAAATCTCCCATCGCGGTGTCCCTATGATCCTCTGCCTGCGACGCCGGGGAGCGGGCTCGCGCCCGCCGCCCGGCTGCCCAGGGGGCTCAGGATACCCGCGTTCGACGCGCGGGGGGATACGCGTTCGCTGCGGCCGAAGGGCACACTTCCTCGACGGCGGCTGCGGGCTCGCCGAGGCGGTGCCGTGATTAATCTCGAGACCCCTTCTAGAATGCAGTGCGCAATGCCAACCACGCGGGGAACGGGACGATGCAGCGAATCAAGCGCGGAAAGGTGCAGAAATATGCCTTCGACAATCGCGACAAGCCGTGCCTGAAGGTCAAGCCGGGCGAGACCTTCCAGCTCGAGACCAACGACGCGCTGTCCGGCATGATCGCCGACGACAGCGACAACCCGCGCGTCGAGGGCTTCGACGGGCCGCACTTCGCCAGGCTCGCCAAGGCCACGCCGGGCCTGTTCAATCCCGTCGTCGGCCCGATCTACGTCGAGGGTTGCAAGGCCGGCGACGTGCTCGCCGTGCACATCGACTGGATCGATCCCTGGCGCTATGGCTTCTCCGGGGTACTGCCGCACATGGGGCCGCTCGGTGATTCGCTGCGCTACAAGGATTGCGCCGAAGGCTATGTTCACGTCATCGAGCACCTGCCGGGCCCGTCCGGACACACGCGCGACGGCTTCGGCAAGTATTCCGATTCCCTCACCTGGCCACTCGAGCCTTTCATTGGCACGCTGGCGACGGCGCCCGAACGCGAGGTCTTCACCTCGGTCCTCGGCCAGGGGCCGTTCGGCGGCAACATCGACTGCCGCGACATCCGTGCCGGCCACACCATCTACCTGAACAGCTACAACGACGGCGGCCTGCTCTACGTCGGCGACGTGCACGGTGGCCAGGGCGACACCGAGTTCACCGGCATCGCCGACGAGACCCGCGCCACGGTGCAGCTCTCGTGCACGGTGGTGAAGAACAAGCGTCTGCCCTGCGTGCGCATCGACAAGCCGGAATCGATCGTCGCCGTCGGCATCAACCGGCCGTTCGAGCACGCGGTCTACGATGCCACCGCCAACCTGATGCAATGGCTGGAAGAGGACTACGGCGTGCCTCCGCGCGATCTCTACGTGCGCATGTCCTGCGATCCGGCCTTCCGCATCCGCACCTACCAACTCGTCCGCCTGCAGACCCTCGAACACGTGGCCGGCGCGGAGTATCCCAAGGAACGCCTGTTCGACGCCGTGACGCCGCCGCGTCGCATCGCGAAGAAGGCAACCGGGACGGCGGCAACGAAGAAGGCGGCCGCGAAGAAGGCGGCCGCGAAGCAGCCTCGCACGGCGAAGAAGACGGCGAAGAAGAAGACGTCGAGACGCGCCTGACACCGGCACGCGCGGCAGGCGCGACGATCGAACCGGCGCCGCACACCGGGGACCCGCCCATGGCCACCGGCTCGCTCGCCGCACTGCTCGACACCCTGCCGCAACGCGGCCGCGTGGTGTGGCTCGGCGCGCGTGCCCGGCGCCGGGCCGCCCTCGACGAATGCGCCGCACTGCAGCTCGACCCGGTGTCCGGGATCGCCGGCGATCATTACGCCGGGCGCAGCGGCAAGCGCCAGGTGACGCTGATCCAGGCCGAGCACATCGAGGTCCTGCGCGCACTGCTCGGACGACCGGACATCGAGGCGACGCTGCTCCGGCGCAACGTCGTCGTCGCCGGCATCAACCTGCTGGCTCTCAGGCAACGGCGTTTCCGCATCGGCGAGGTACTGCTCGAAGGGACCGGCGCCTGTCACCCCTGTTCGCGCATGGAGGAGGCGCTCGGCGCCGGCGGCTACAACGCCATGCGCGGTCATGGCGGCATCACGGCACGCGTGCTCAGTGACGGCCGCATCGCGTGCGGCGACATCGTCGCAGCGGCCAGCTGAAGCGCATCAAGCGTCCCGCCCGGGTGCCGCTAATCTGCGCATGGACACGGCCGGCAATGCCGGCGCGGACGTGTTGACCGCCTTGCGGACCGCGACCGCGCCGTTACACGACGATCTCGAGACCCGTCTCGATCTCCTCGATCCGGATCTCGACGTTGCGGCTTACGCTTACGTGCTCTCGGTCTTCGCAGCCTACTATGCACCGCTCGAGGCGCAGATCTACGCCTTGCCCGGCCTCGACGACTGGGTGCCGGCCCTCGAACGGCGCCGCAAGCTGCCGCTGCTCGAACGCGACCTGCACCATCTGCGGCCGCAACGCGGCGTGACGACGACGGTGCCACCGGACCTGGTCCCGCGATTGGACACGCCGCTCGCAGCGCTCGGCTGCCTGTACGTCCTGGAGGGTGCGACGCTGGGCGGACGCGTCATCGCCCGGCACCTCGATGCCCGCCTCGGCATCGACGCGCGCAACGGTGGGGCATTTCACACGGCCTACGGGCCCGAGGCCGGCCGCATGTGGCGTTCCATGCAGGACGCGCTGCGCAGCGCCGACAGGGGCGCGTCGGCGCGCGCCATCATCATCGGCGCGGCTTACGCGACCTTCGCCGGCTTCGCTTCCTGGTGCGCGCTGTCCTTACCTTCCGCGGCCGGCAAGCCCTTGACGCAGGTAACGGAGTTTCCCGCCTCGTTGTAGCGCAGCTCGTCGAAGCCGAGCAGCGCCGCCATGGCGATTCCACGCCCATGGGCATCGCCGGCCCGGACCGGATCGATGGTGAGATAGCGGCGCCACTCGAAGCCCGGCCCGCAATCGGTGATGACGATGCGAATCTCGGTCTCGCTGCGCGTCATACTCACCTCGGCGTGACGCCCGGCCTGTTCCGGCAGGGCCAGCCGCCGCGCGATCTCGTCTTCCCAGGCCTGGTTCTTCAACAGCTCGGATTTCTCCTGGTAAGTGATGCCGAGGTTGCCGTGCTCGACCGCGTTGAGAAGTATCTCGCGCAGACCCATTGCGGCCGATCCCGTGTCGGGAAACAGCGTGGCGAGCAGGCTGCTGACCTCGCTGACCTGCCTGAGTGTGCGCACCGCGAACCGGGCCTCGCGCAAACCCGCGAGCGCACCCTGCAGTTCCCCGATGCTCGCGGTTACCTGGCGCAACGCCGCCTCTTCGTCGAGCGCCCGATGCATGATGGTCGTCAACGCCTTCCGTTCGAACGGCTTGGTCAGGTAGTAGAAGACCCCCGCCGCGATGCCCTCGGCGACCTGCGCCGGCGACGCCGCCGCGGTCTGCATGATGACCGGCACCTGCGGCAGGTCCGGTTCATCGCGCATGGCCTTCATGAAGCCCATACCGTCCATCACCGGCATCATGCGGTCGAGCAGGATGGCGTCGCAGGGATTGCCGTCCCGCAACCATTGCAGCGCCTCACGTGCGGATTCGAAGCATGTCAGCGTCACGGGTTCGTCATCGAGGTAATCCTCGAGCAGCAACAGGTTGGCGGGCTCGTCATCGATTGCGATCACGTGTTTGCCTACGGCCATGTCATACACTCCTTGTTCTTTTTGTTGGCGTGATCATCGTTCGCGCATCGGCAGGAAGACGAGGAATGTCGCGCCGCCGCTGTGATTGGTACGGGCACGGATGGTGCCGCGATGGGCGTTGACGATCTCGCGGCAAATCGGCAGTCCGAGACCGGTACCACCGGCTCCCGTCTTGGTACGCGAGCTTTGCACGAACTTCTCGAACACCATGTCGAGTTCCTTCTCGGCGATGCCGATACCCTGGTCGGCGACTTCGATGCGCAGCCCGTGCTCGGGTTCTCCCGGAACGTTGTCGGACAAGGTTACCGTCACCGTGCCATCCGGGTGACTGAACTTGATCGCGTTCGACAGCAGGTTGGCCAGCAGCTGGGTCATGGATTGCCGATCCATCGTCTGCTCGCACTCGCTTCGTTCGTCCTCGAGCACCAGGGCGATGCCCCGCTCGCGCGCCTGCTGCTCCATCTCGTCGAAGCAGGCCCGAACGAGCCCGGCAACGTCGAGCGGCTCGAACTCGAACGTCATGCGGCCGGCCTCGAGCTTGGCCAGGTCGAGCAGGTCGTTGACCAGGGCCAGCAGGCGCCGGGCGCTTGCCTGGATCGTGCTGATGTACTTGGCGCGACGCTCGGCGGGAAGCGCGTCGCCGCGCTGCTCGAGGGCATCGGACAGGCCGAGGATCGAATGCAGGGGCGAACGCAGCTCGTGACTGATGTTGGCGACGAACTCCGTTTTCATCGCATTGGCCGCTTCGGCTTCGCGGTACATGCGTTGCGTGAAATGCGTGACCCGCACGTGGTTGCCGATCTGACGCATGTGCTGTCCGAACTCGAACTGCCACGGCTCCCACGCTTCGCTGGTGCCGCGCGTTTCCTTGAGGAACGTCTCGAACGAGCGGCGCGGTCCGCTACCGCCGGAACCGTCGGAGACCACTGCATGATCCGGGTCACCGCTCCACTTCATGGTGACCGGACGTTCGCGCCGGAGCCAGGCGAACGTGTACTCGCCCTGGTCGGCCAGCGAGAAGGCGAATGCCCCGCCCACACCCTCGACCAGTCCGGCGAGTTCGGGCACGTCGTGCGCCAGGCGGTGCGTGGCGAAGAGACGGTTGTCCCTGACACGCGGAACCAGCGCCTCGATGAGCCGAACCCGCGCCTCGCGGGATAACAGGCGGCCACCCACGATACCGTCGCTGCTGGAGATGACCAGGTCATCGGCGTCCATCACGGCGACCAGGCGCTCGAACTCGTCACGTGAGAGTCCGCGCTCGCCGGTCTCGTCGGCCTGCAAGGACTCCGCGATGGCATTCACCGACTGCATGCGCGCCCGCGCCTTGGCCTGCTGCTCGTCGATCTGGAGAGCCTGGAACCGGTTGAGGTAGAGTTCGACGAAGTGCTGCCCGGTGGCGAGAAGGCGGAAGTTGAGGTAACGCGGCGCGCGGAAATGCAGGCCGAACATGCCGATCAGCCGGCCGTCGCGGATGACGGAGAAGGAACCCGACGCGCGTAGCCCCAGGTTACGCAGGTAGACGAGATGCGACGGGGCCAGTCCGCGCCACGTGGACATGGTCAGGTCCAGTGGCGCGGATCCCGGTCCGCCCCCGATGATCGGCACCGGCGCGGCATCGATGTCGGCGACGAAACGGAAGCGATTGGCGAGGTAGAGTGTGCGCACGTTGCGCGGCACGTCCGAAGCCGGAAAGTGGTGATCGAGCAACGACGTCATCGTGGCGTCGCGGTCTTCCGCGGGCACGTGACCATGCCCGTCGCTTTCGAAATGGCAGTAATAGACCCGGTCGGCGCCGGTGATGCGGCGTAAGTGGCGGCACGTTTCGGCGGCCAGCCGGTCGGCCCCCCGGTCCTCCTGCGCGAGCACCTCGAGATAGTGCTGGATCAGGTGGAAGGGCACGCGCTCGGTGCTCTGCTCGCGCGGCAGCTCGAACTCCAGGCACAAGCCGTCACCACTGCGATGAACGATACCGTCACCGAGGTCACGACCGTGCAGGGACAGGGGTATTGCGAGGCGCATGTGCGGACTGGAAAGTTCGGCAGCACAGCGCTTCAGCTCGCTCACACACGCCGGGTCGAACAGTTCCGCGAGCGCCACGCCCAGGAGTTCCTCGACGGGGCGGCCGGCGAGTTCGCCCAGGTTCCGGCTCAGCCGCGTAACGCGGTGCTCGGCTCCCGTCAGGTAGAGCAGCGCGGCGTGTGGCTGCACGCACTCGCCCTGCTCGGGCCTGAGGCGTTCGCACAGCGCCGCGAGCTGGCGCTGCGAAGCGGGCATGATGGCCCGAACCGGGTGCGCAGTGGCATCCCCGCTGATTTGCTGCATGCGCTGACTTGCCCTTCCCTAGACCGAATGACGGCAACCCGGTTTCTAGCGACACCGCGGCGCGGAGCTTTAGCGCGCCCCGTCGCGCGGCGCCGCGGGGACACAGCGGCAACAGCGGCGCAGGCGGGCCGGGCGCCTCAGGCGGTGCCGCCCGGCGCCTGGCCGCTGCTCGCGGCGTGCGTTGCGTCGAGCGCCGTGTCGAGCAGCTCGCGCGCGAGCCGCGCAGTGACTTCCGGCGGTGCGTGGATCATCGTCGCGCGCAGGGCGAGCGCCATTGCGAGCGACTGCAGCACGTCACCGTTGGCGTAGGCCTCCTCGCCGGTGACTGCATGCGTGACCGTATCCAAGGTGCGCGTGAGCAACTCGGCGGTGTGCGCGGCATTGACGGTCTCGGGGTGCAGGGGAAAACGCACCTCGAGCCCGTCGCCTGTTGCGGTTCGGGTCGTGAAGGGCAGGATCGCGGGACTGGCCATGGGGGGGTTCCTCCTCGGCCGCTCCCGACCACGGCGGATCCGGGCCGTTGCGGCCGTCTGCTGGGCACGCCGCCGCGCTCGCCGGGCCGCGTCGCGCTAGCGCCCGGGCGCCGCGCGCGCTGAACGCGCGCTGGCGACGGTGACAGCAGTGTCGCGAGGCGGCGCGCCGCGCGCAAGCCGCTAGCGCACCGGCCGCCCGTCGCGGGTGCGGCAACTGAACGTCACCGCGCGCACGAAACGCACGGCGACGACTTCGTCATCCGTCGTCTCCTCGGCGGCCTCACGCGCCGCCGCCGCGCTCTCTGCGAGCAGCGTGACCTCGCGGCGCCCGTCGCCATCGTCCGCCAGCGTGACCAGGTACTCGTTCACGGATGCCGGTCCGCGTATCCTCCGCGCCGTCGCTCACAGCCCCAGCAGGGCGGCATAGCGCTGGCGATGGAACGCCGCATCGCCGAAGGTCTGCTGGGCGACCCGTGCGCGCTTGAGGAACAGCCCGATCTCCTCGGCGTCGGTCATGCCGATTCCACCGTGCAGCTGCACCGCCTCGCTGCTGACGAGCTCGAGCGTCTCGCAGGCCTTGCACTTGGCGAGACTCGCGAGCGCCGCGACGTCGGCGTGCCCGCCATCGAGCGCATCGAGCGCGGCGAGCACCGCCGAGCGCGTCAGCTCGAGCTCGCAGAACATCAGCGCCGCGCGATGCTTCAAGGCCTGGAAGCTGCCGATCGCGACGCCGAACTGCTCGCGCAGCTTGAGGTAGGCGACGGTCCGCTCGAACGCTTCCTGCGCGGTGCCGAGCATCTCGGCGGCGAGGCCGGCCCGCGCGCCGTCGAGTACGCGCTCGAGCAGCGGCCAGGCGCCGCCGACAGGGCCGAGCACGGCGTCGGCACCGAGCGCGACGTCGTGCAGCGTCACGCGCGCGGCGTTGCGCGAATCGACCAGGCGCAGGCGTGCGATATCGAGGCCCGGCGCACGCGCGGGAACCAGGAACAGCGTCAGCCCGTCGGTCGCGTCAGCATCGCCCGCGGTGCGCGCGACGACGATGAGATGATCGGCGACGTGAGCGTCGAGCACGAAGGTCTTGCTGCCGGCGAGGCGATAACAGCTGCCGTCGGCCGTGGCACGCGTGGCGATCGTGCTCGGCGCGTGGCGCGGCTGCTCGTCGAGTGCGAGCGCGAGTATGCAGTCACCGGCGGCCACGGCGGGCAGCAGGGCCGCCTGCTGCTTCGCGCTGCCCGCGGCGAGCACCAGCGGCGCACCGACCAGCGCCGTCGAGACCAGCGGCGAGGCGGCCAGCGTCCGTCCGGCTGCTTCGAGCACCTGGCCCAGGCCCTTGTAACCGAAACCGGCGCCGCCGTGCTCCTCGGGCAGCAGGACGCCGGCCCAGCCCATGTCGGCCATCTCGCGCCAGGCGCCGGTATCGAAGCCGTTGGCGTCGTCATCGTCACGCAGCTTGCGCAGCGCGCTGACCGGCAGCCGTTCGCTGAAGTATTCCTGCGCGCCGCGCCGCAGGATGCGCTCTTCTTCGTTCAGCACGAGGTTCATGATGCTTTCCTCAATCAGGCAGGCCGAGCACGCGCTTGGCAATGACGTTGAGCTGGATCTCCGAGGTGCCGCCCTCGATCGAGTTGCCTTTCGAGCGCAGCCAGGTGCGGCAGATGTCGAGCTCGCCGGCGCTGAACCCGTCGCCCGTCCAGCCGAGCGCCTGCGTGCCGGCGCATTTCAGAATCAGTTCGAACTTGGCCTTGTTCTGCTCCGTCCCGTAATACTTGAACATCGAGGACACGCCGCCGGAAGCCATGCCGGCCTCGCTTTCCTGCGCGGCACGCCGCATGGTCAGGCCGAACGCGCGATCGTTCATCACGTGGCGCGTGACTGCGTCGCGCAGCAGCGGATCGCCGATGCGGCCCGAGCCGTCGTCCAGATATCGCTTCGCGATGACGTCGACCGGCGGCACGGTGCCGCCGACGGTACGGCCGATCTCGGCGATCATGCCGCGTTCGTGCTGCAGCAGTTCCTTGGCGATCGTCCAGCCGCCGTTGAGCTCGCCGACCAGGTTCTCCTTGGGTACGCGCACGTCGGTGAAAAACGTCTCGCAGAAAACCGAGGCGCCGCTGATCAGCGTGATCGGGCGCGTCTCGACGCCCTCGCTCGCCATGTCGAACAGGACGAAGCTGATGCCGCCGTGCTTGACCGTGGTGTCGGTGCGCACGAGACAGAAAATCCAATCCGCCTGGTCGGCGTAGGAGGTCCAGATCTTCTGGCCGTTGACGAGGTAGTGATCGCCCCGGTCCTCGCAGCGCGTCTTCAGCGCGGCCAGGTCCGAACCTGCGCCGGGCTCGGAATAGCCCTGGCACCAGCGGATCTCTCCGCGCGCGATCTTCGGCAGGTGCTCGCGCTTCTGGTCCTCGTTGCCGTACTTGAGCAGGACCGGGCCGAGCATCCAGATACCGAACGAGGACAGCGGCTGCCGGCACTTGAGGCGTGACATCTCCTCGCGCAGCACCTGCGCCTCGTCCGCCGACAAGCCGGCACCGCCGTACTCGCGCGGCCAGGTCGGCACGGTCAGGCCGCGTTCTGCCATGCGCTCCAGCCACAGCTTGCTGTCCGGGTTGTTGAACACGGCCCTGCGCCCGCCCCAGACACGCTCGTTGTCTGGCAGGGGGGTGCGCATCGAGGCCGGGCAATTCGCCTCCAGCCAGGCGCGCGTCTCGGCGCGGAACTCGTCCAGGGTTGCAGACACGTGCTAATTCCTCCTCGGGCCTGGCCCGCTGCGGTGCCGATCGCCGGTGACGACCGGCACCCTGAAAACCGGCGCAGCAGCGCAGCGCAATCCCTCTGCGGGTTCGTCGGCGCGACAGCGCGGGATCGTACGCAGCATCATGGTCGCTGCGCGTGCTGGTGTTCGCGGCAACTCTGCACGGCCAGGCGCGTCAGCGCAGGAAGCCGCTGACCAGCGACATGAACTCGTCGAACTGGTCGTGATGCAGCCAGTGTCCGGCCTGCTCGATGGTCTCCACCCGCGCGTTCGTGAAGTGCTTCGCGCGGCCGTCGCGCAGCGGGTTGGAGGCAAAGCTCTCGGCGCCGTAGATGAGCAGGGTGGGACAGGTAATGCGGCTCCACAGGGTGGCGACCTCGTCCGCCGGCATGTCGTAGGCCGGCCACGAGCGGACGTAGTTGTCGAACTTCCACGAGTAGGTGCCGTCCTCGTTCTGGTTGACGCCGTGGATGGTCAGGTGCCGCGCGCGCTCGGGCGAGAGGTGCTTGTTCTCTTCCTGCATGCGCTGGTAGGCCTCTTCGATCGACGCGTAGCGGCGCGGCAGGCGCCCGGACAGGCGGCGCTTCTCGGAAATCCATTCGCGCAGGCGCTCGTCGAGCCCGATGGCGTCGCGCTCGGCGAGCTTGGCCGGCGAAAAGCCGAGTCCCTCGATCGCCACCAGCTGACGCACGGTCTCCGGGTAGCAGCCGGTGTAGCGCAGCGCGATGTTGCCGCCCAGCGAATGCGCGACGATGCTGACCGGCGCGAGCTTCTGTTGATGGATGAGCTGCGCCAGGTCGTAGATGTAACTCTCCATCGTGTAGTGCCCGTCGGCCGACCATTCGCTGTCGCCGTGACCGCGCAGGTCGGGCGCGATTACGTGCCACTCGAGGCGCAGCGCCTGCGCGACCCAGTCCCAGTTGCGGCAATGATCGCGGCCGCCGTGCAGCAGCAACAACGGCGGCGCCTCGGGATTGCCCCAGTCGACGTAATGCAGGCGCAGCCGCTGCGAGAAGTAGGTGTGCGAGGTGGGGCCGGGAGTGCTGTCGGTCATGACGGGTCTGCGCTGCCGTGGACGGTTCCAGAGTGCAAATCTATCAGGTCGGCGCACGGCGTGCGTCGAGTGCCTGGCGCACCGCGGCGTGGCGCGCACGCGTCAACGGGTAACGCCAGATGAAAACGACCGAGGCGACGAAGAACAACTCCGGGACCAGGCAGAACGACAGCTTGAGCGCCCCGAGCCCGGTGCCGGCAACCGGGTCGAAGCCGAGCCACTCGACGAGCGGCAGCACCACCACCGCGGCCAGCGCGACGGCGAGCTTGTCGGCCATGCCCCACAGGGCCATGAACAGCGCGCCACGCTGCGCCCCGCTGGCGAGTTCGTGTTCGTCGATGACGTCCGCCGCCATCGACGGTCCCAGCACCGGAACCACCGGCGCGAGCAGGCCGGTAAACGCGGTGAGCAGTGCGTAGAGCTGCCAGGCACCGGGCGGCAGCGCGAGCACCAGCGCGAACAGCGCTATCTGCACCAGCGAACAGCCGGCGACCATGCGGTGTTTCTCGAAACGCGGCGCGAAACGCACGACCAGGGGCGTACCGACGAGTTGCGCGACGAGATACACGAGCAGGATCAGCGGCCACTCGGCCTGGCTCGCGCCGAGATAGGCGGTTGCGAAGAAGACGAACAGGGTATTGATCGCGTGCCAGCCGATCGCCGCGCACATCCCCGCGAGCAGCAGGTGGCGGAAGGCGCGGTTGGCGAGGATCAGGGCGAGACCACCGCGCAGGTCGACGTGCCCGCGCGCGGCGAAACGCGGCTGCGGCACGCTCGCGAGCAGCCATGGAATGCTCACGGCGAGCAGGCCGATGGTGAGGCAGGCAAGCACGCGCAGCGTCGGCGCGAGGCTCTCGCCCGCGCCGCTGTCGAAGCCGTCGATGCCGGCCGCGGCGAGTGCGGTGACGAGCAGCGGGGCGAGGATCGCGAGCAGCGCGCCGAGGAGGTTGCCCCAGGTACGCGCGCCGCTGACCCGCGAGCGCTCGTGGTAGTCGGAAGAGATCTCGGCAGTCCAGGCACCGAGCGGAATGCCGATCAGCGTCCAGCCGAGGTAGAGCACGGCGAAGCTCACCGCCACGTAGCCCAGGCCGGGCGCCGCCGGCGGTACGAACACCGCCCAGGTCGCCGCCGCCATCACCGGCAACCCGAGCGCGATCCACAGGCCGCGCCGGCCGAAGCGCGCAGGGGTGCGGTCGGACAAGGCACCGATCAGCGGATCGGTGACGACGTCGGTCAACCGGATCAGTGTCAGCACGACACCGAGCCCCGCCAGGCCGAGCCCGAGTTCGCCCGCGTAGAACGGCGCGAGGTAGAGCGCCACCGGCAGGCCACCGGTCGCCAGGGGCACGCTGAGCAGGCCGAACGCGAACAGCTCGCGCGGCCCGCGCCGCGCGGCCGCCGGCGCAGCGCTCACTGCGGCGCCATCTGCAACGTCGTCAGCTCGGTGACCAGGACGTCCACCGCGTAACGGGCCCCGGCGGGCACGGCGGCACCCGGTGCCATGATCGAAGCGAAGCCCTTCAGGTCGCCGGGCAGGACGAGGTCGGGAACCTCGACGCGGCGATCGCGCGAGAAATCGCCGCCGGACCAGCGCCAGCTGTGGCGCACGCGCAGGACGATATTGCGTACCGGGACGCCGCCGACGTTGCGCACCACGCCGGCCGCCTTGCCCGATTCGATCGTGTCTGCCTCGACGCTCACGTAAGGACTGAAATCGGGCAGTCCGCGCTGACCGGCCGCGGTAGCCGCGGCGAACAGCGCGCACAGGGCGAGCGTCGAACTCGCCCATGCGCGTAATCGCCGGTAACGGGGTCGCATGCGCACGTGTTGCTCCTATTGCAGGGTATCGGTGCCCGCGGACTGTGCACTGGGGGGCGCGAACATCTCGCCGACGTCGACGGCGTCGAAGCGATACTGCTCGCCGCAGAAATCGCAGCCGACCTCGACCTGGGTCTGTTCGGCGACGATGTCCTCGATCTCCTCGCGACCGAGCGCAAGCAGCATGCCGCGCACGCGTTCGCGCGAGCACGAGCAGCGGAAGTCGACCGCGCGTGGCGCGTAGCGCATCACGGTTTCCTGCCAGAACAAGCGGTGCAGAATGGTGTCCGCATCGAGCGTGAGCAGCTCGGTGCTGGTCAGGCTGCCGCCCAGCGCGGTGATGCGCTCGAAGTCCTCGTGCGGGGCCAGCGGATCGTGCCCGGCGCCGTCGCCGGCAGGCATGCGCTGCAGCATCAGGCCGGCGGCAACCTCGTCGTTGGCCGCGAGTACGAAGCGGGTCGCGAGCTGCTCGGACTGCAGCATGTAGTACTCGAGCGCATCGGCCAGGCAGGTCATGGCCCGGCCGCCGTCGTCGGACAGCGGCACGACCCCCTGGTAGGGCAGCCGGCCGGCCGGACGGTCGCGCGGATCGAGCGTGATCGCGCAGTGTCCGCCGCCGCCGACGTTGACGAGGCCGGCCAGCGTGGCATCGGCGGCGACCTCGTCGACGACCTGGGCAGTGGCGCGGAAGCTCAGGCCCGAACTGATTTCGGCCACGGCCAGGCCGACCGGACCATCGCCCTTGAGCTGCAGCACGAGCGCGCCATCGAACTTGATGCCCGAGCGCATCAACATCCCGGCCGCGGCCATCTCGCCGAGCAGCAGGCGAACCGGGGCGGGAAAGGCGCCGACCACGGCGCGGCGGCGCAGCGCCTCGCGCCAGCTCGTCGTCAGGCGTACCAGCGCGCCGCGCACGGGGGCGCCTTCGAAGGAGAAGCGATGGAGGTCACCGGGGCTCATGGAAGGAACACTGATACCAGGGCGTGCAGGCGGCACCGATTATCGCAATGCTTGGGATCGGCGGGCAAACCCGTCGCCGGCGAAGCGCCCCGCGCGCAGGTCGGGAGGCGGTGCCGCCATGCGGGCGGGGGTCGTAGCGATCAACGCGACGCGCCACGATGCCAGGGCCGCGGCGGCACGCGCCACCAGGCAAGCCCGACGAGCAGGCCGAAAGCGCTGTACCCGGCCGCGAACAGCCAAGCCGGCGCATCGTAGTAGAGCAGGTGATGCACCCAGTGGGCGACGAATCCGCCGGCGTAGGTCGCGTCACCGGCACGCGCGCGCAGGGCCATTTCGAACGTCGTCAACGGACACACGATGCCGAGCCAGGATTGCAGCACGACCACGCCGATGGCGGCGACGTGCACCAGGCGGAAACAGCGGTTGTGCACCCAGCGCCAGCCGCACGCGCCGCCGAGCAGCACGAGCACCAGGCCCGCGATGACGAAGACCACGAAAGCAGCATGTGCGACGAGCAGCGCATCGGCCGCGAGGCGGCTGGCGAGTGCGCTGTCCATGGGCCCGCGGTGCGGCGCTCAGTGCACCGCCGTCGCGCCGCTCACGGCCTCAGTTACCGCGCTCGCAGGGTACGTAACGGCCATTCTCGAAGCCCGCAAACAGCTGTTCGAGCCAAGGATGATCGACCGGGGCACCGGACTCGTCCGCCACCAGGTTACGCTCGGCGACGTAGGTCGCCTGGTCGGCGCCGTCGACGAGCACCCGGTACCACGGCTGGTCCTTGGGCGGGCGCGTGCGCGCCACCGCCTCGTACAACTCGTCACTCAGGTCGAAACGCGCGTCGACGTCGACGACCACGCCGCGGTAATCGAAGAGTCGGTGCTGAATGAGATCGCCGAGCGCGAAGTGGGGGTGGACAATCCAGGGCGTCGCGGGCATGCCTGCTCTCCGTCGAGGGTCACGAAAGATTCTGACCGGGCTCGCGCCGAGACGTTCCGCGTGGCGACGGCCACACAAGCCTCGGGCAGTTGGGCCACAATAGCGTGATACCAGGCCGAGTTCTCGAGGAGATCCGCATGCCGACCAGCGCTCCGTCCGGCGCCGTCGATGCCGAAGGCGTGGCGCGCGCGCGCCGCCTGCTCGCACGCGAACGCGTGCAGGTACCGCGCCTGGCCGAGTTGTACAAGCTGCTCGCCAACCCCATGCGCCTGAAGATCCTGCTGGCGTTGAGCGAGACGCGGCGCTTGTGCGTGGGCGACCTCGCCCAGGTGCTCGGCTTGAGCGTCGCCGCCACCTCGCAACAACTCAAGATCCTGCGTCAGCACGGCTGGCTGCGTGCCGTCGCCGAAGGCCGACTGGTCTTCTACGAGCTGACCAGCAGCGGGCTGCGCGACGCACTCGCCGGCGATCTGTTGCTGCTGCGCGAAGCAGCCCGCTGAGACCCGCCCCATCACGGCTGGACATCTGACGCAAGCCTGCTAACATTCAATCATTATCGAAAATGAATGAATGTTATCGATGGCGGCATCCCGTTGCGACGCGACGACCTGCACAGAGACGGCCGGCGGACGCGCCTGGCTACTCCTCGCCCTCGCCATCTCGGGCGAGATTGCGGGCGCACTGGCGCTGCGCTTCAGCGCCGGCTTCAGCCGGCTCGCGCCCACGCTGTTCGCGCTCGCATCGTTCGCCCTCGCCCTCTACCTGGTCAGCCGCGTCATGCGGTCACTGCCGGTCAGCATCGCCTACCCGATATGGGCCGGCGGCGGCACCGCCGGCGTCGCGCTGCTCGGCGTGCTCGCGCTGGGGGAGCCCATCACCGGTATCAAGGTGCTCGGGGTCGTCCTGGTCATGGCCGGCGTCGTGCTGGTCAACCTCGTCAGCGAGAAGCGCAGCGGCTGTTGAGCGGCGGAGCGAAAGCATCATGCATGCACCTCTTACGGAAGCGTGGTTGTTGGTTGGTGGCGCCGTCGGGGCCGAAACGCTGGCCGCGCTGATGCTGCGCGCGAGTGACGGGTTCACCCGTGCATTGCCCACGCTCGCCGCGCTCGGCGCCTTCGCGGCGGCGTTCTACCTCGTCAGCCTGGCGCTCGTCGACCTCCCGGTCAGCAGCGTCTACCCGGTATGGGCCGGCGGCGGCACGGCCGCGGTAGCGCTGCTCGGCGTTATCGCGCTCGGCGAGCGCGCGCATGCCCTCAAGGCGATCGGCATCGTGCTCGTCGTCGCCGGTATCGTGACGCTCAACCTCGCCACCACCGCGGCGGCCTGACGCGCGCGGGGGCACCGCGTGTTCGCCTACCTGCGCTACTTCGGTACCCACCTGCTGGTGGCGGCCGCCACGGTGGGCCTGCTGCTCGGCGGCTCGTGGAGCTGGCTCGGCCTGCTCACCGGCATCGTCGGCTGGATTGGCGGCGACGCCTTGTCCGGACCTGTTGCCGGGGATCGCCCCGACTATCACCATCGCCGGGTTCTCGACCTCGCCCTGTACAGCCTGCTGGCGCCGTTGCTCGTGCTATCGGTGGTGTTTGCATGGTCGCTCGCCGAGCGCGACCTGCTGGGCATCGGACAGACCCTTAGCGCCGTGACCGGTTACGACGCGCTCGCGGCGCGCGACGCGACCACCTTCGCCGACCGGCTCGGCGCGAGCTGGTCGTTCGCGCTCGCGATCGCCATGGCTGGCATCCTCACCGCGCACGAGCTGCTCCACCGCCAACACGACCCGCTCGCGCTGGCGGTCGGCCGCGCCATGCTCGCCATGGCCTTCAACGCCACGCTCGAAGTCGCGCACGTCTTCGGCCACCACAGCGAAGTCGGGACGCACAAGGACCCGGCAACCGCGCGGCGCGGGGAGGGCGTTTACCGTTTCTTCGTCCGCTCGACGGTCGGCCAGGTCGGGCAGGCCTGGCGCATCGAACGCGCGCGGCTCGCGGCACAGACGCCGCCGTGGCGCTGGCTGCGCAACCGGGTCTTGCGCGGCTTTGTCCGCTCCGGACTCGTCGCCGCGGCCTTCCTCGCCAGTGGCGGCATCAGCGCGCTCGGCTGGTTCCTGCTCGCATCGACGTGGAACAAGCTGCTGCTCGAAGCACTGAACTACATGGAACACTACGGGCTGGTCCGCGTTCCCGGCACACCGATCGAGCCGCGCCACGCCTGGGACTCGGTCAGCGCCTTCAGCCATGCTGCCTTGTTCAATCTGCCGTGGCACGCCGATCATCATCACCGCAGCACCGCGCGATATCCTGAGCTCGGCCCGAGCCCGGGCGCGCCCCGCCTGGGCGCGGGTTACCTGGCCACTCTGCCGATCGTGCTGGTACCACCGCTGTGGCGGCGGGTCATCGCACCGCGCCTCGCGCACTGGGACGCAGCGCTGGCGACTCCCGGCGAGCGCGCCCTGATCGATGCACTCGGCGCCGGCAGCGCCGCGACCGGACGGGACTGAGCGTCCGGCCATGCCGCGCCGCGATGCTTTCCGGAGCGGCGCCGGCTTGCTTAGAATCGACCGAGCCCATTCCGTCCGCCGCCATGCAGCTCACCAACACCCCGTCGCATTACGGCTGGATCGCGCGCATCGCGCACTGGACCAGCGTCGTGCTGGTCGGCTGGCTCTACCTCGACGTCAGCGGCCTCGACGTGCCGCCCAAGGTGCATTCACGCGACGCGGTGGTCGCCGCCCACGCCGCGGCCGGTCTCGGCCTGCTCGCGTTGATGTGCCTGCGGCTGGCCTGGCGGCTCGGCAATCCGAACCCCGTCCATCGCTTCCGGCTGTCGCCCTGGCGCCGCGCGCTGGCGCTCGGCGTCCACCGCAGCCTCTACGTGGTCGTCATCGGCCAGAGCCTCGTCGGCCTCGCCGCGCTGGCGGCGAGCGGCGCGGCGGTGCCGCTGCTCGGCCGGATCGGCACGGCGGACGGGGCGCTGGCCGGCGCCGCGCGCGCCTGGCACGAGGGCCTGGCCAGCGCGTTGCTGCTGCTCGTGCTGGTTCACGCCAGCGCGGCGATCGCGCACCAGATCGCGGGTGTCACCGAGCCCGCAACGGACTAGATCGCACGGCGCCGGCGGCGGCGATGCCCGCGCAGGTCGCGGCGCATCGCGGCCCACCCGGGTTCAGATCTTCCCGTCGAGCCCCATCTGGTAGTACTTGTGCACGATCTCGTCCTGGTGCTCGAGCAGCCAGTCGATCGAAGGCTCGTTGCTCATCGCCTTGTGGATGGCCTTGGCGGTCGCTTCGCGGTGGATGTCGAACAGGGCCTTGTGGTCGAGGTTGTCGTCGTCCGCGACGCTCGGATTGAGCCAGACCGAAACGATGATGCCGAGGTCGTTGACTTTGTCGCGCGGAATGTCGCCAGCGCGCACGGCGTCGAGCACGCCGTTCGCGATCGCCCCCTGCACGGTCCCCATGAGAATGTTCGTGTAACGGCTGTTCTTGACCGTGACCTTGCTCACCATCAGCGTCGCGGGGCGCACCATGACGTCGGTGTTCATGATCGCGAGTACGCGCGAATGCCCCTTGACCTGGTCACCGAGCAGGTTGCCGAAAGCGACGCCCATGGGGCCGTCCATCTCGCCGATCGCGACTTCGGGTTCGGCTGCCGTTCCCGGCGGTCCTCCGGCAACGAGGCATTCGCCGACGCGCATGA
>JAUIFX010000245.1 GCA_030429865.1 Gammaproteobacteria bacterium
ATGCGGCAAACAACGGTACGCGGGTACGCGCCGCCGGCGGCGGCGCGTACCCGTTCACGCAAGCACCGGCTGGTAGTGCCGCGGGTCAGCGGTAGGGATCGGCGATGCGGCCGCCGAGTACATAACCCATCACGGCGCCGGCAGCGGTAGCGGCCAGCTGGCCCGAGCCCTCGCCGACCTGGGCGCCGACGAAGCCGCCGAGCGCACCGCCGATGGCGTTGCCGACGTTGGGCACGCCCGCCCCGTACGCGGCGCGATAGCCGAGCGGCGGTGCGGGGGCGTAGTGCTCGCGCACGACGACCGTGCGCGGTGGCGGCACGTAGCGTTCACGTACGATCACGGTGGCAGGCGGCGGCGCATAGCCTCCCGCCTCGACGACGATGCGCACACCGCCGTCACGCCCCCGCCCCCAGGCACGGGCATGACGGTGACGCTCGACGTGGCCATATCCATAGCCATATCCATGACCATATCCGTGGCGTTCGAAGTGGCGATGGTCACCATGGCCGCGCCCGTGGGCGCTCGCGGTGCCACTACCGAGCAGCAGGCCACAAGCGAGCACGGCGAGAGCGGAAAGCTTGCGGGTTGTCTTGTTCATGTCGGTCTCCTTGCTCATCCACGATGGATGCTTGCCGGGCGGCTGGCAGACAGCCGTCCCTTGGGAAGGAGCTTAGGAGCGTTGCGGTGAATCGCGGCTGAACGGTGAGCGGGCGCTGCAGTAATGCTCAGGGGCGGGGCAACAGCAGGCGTTCGAGGTGCTCGACCTGGTAGGCCGGCAACACCACGACCTCACCGCGCCGCTCGTCGAGGAGGTACTGGCCGAAACCTCCCGGGGTGCGCGCACCGAGCCGCCACGCGAGCGACGGCGCCGCGGTATCCCGCAGCGTAACGACGATGCGCGGTGCCCGCTCATCGATGCCGTACGCGGCGGTTCCCGCGTCACCGGGCGCGAAGCGCCGCTCGACCGTGGCAACGGCGAACATGGCAAGCCCTTTCCGAATGGCCTCGTGCTCGTGCTCGTGCTCGTGCTCGTGCTCGTGCTCGTGCTCGTGCTCGTGCTCGTGCTCGTGCTCGTGCTCGTGCTCGTGCTCGTGCTCGTGGTCGTGGTCGTGCTCGTGGTCGTGGTCGTGGCCAGCGTGGGCGGCGGCCAGCCGCGCATCGAAGTGCCAGCCCCGCGCGTCACGCGTGACCCCATGCACCGTCCCAGCGCGTTCGAGGGCCACGGCGGCGATTGAACCCAGCCCGCCGGGCAGCAACGGTTCCGCCGTGGCGGCCGCGCTGTCGGCGTGTTGCTCAGCAGGCCTCATCCACAGGCCGGCAGCGAGCGCGACACCCAGCACCAGCAGCCAGAACGCGTCCATCCGCCTCATCGGCGCCGCCACCCCGTCCAGGCCGCGATCGACAGTATCAGGGCCGGGCCGAGTACCGTAGTAAGCAGGAAAGTCAGGCGCAGTTCCGCATTGGTCAGGCGCAGCTCGGCGACGACGTATTCGCGCGGCGCGATGTCGATGAGGCGGTGGTTGTCGGCGAGTGCCGCGACGACGTTGAGAAACAGCTGGCCGTTGCCGAGCGCACCGAAGAACGAGTTGGTGGCGAAGTCGCCGTCACCGGCGACCACGAAACGCACGGGACGCGTCGTGCTCGACGCGCTGAGTACGAGGGTACGCGCGCGGGCCACGCTGTCGTCGCCGGCATGGGCCGCGGGGCTGGTCTCGGCGAGCGGCACGATCACCATGTCGGCGGGCACGCCGGTTGCGGCCGGCCGCAGCGCCGTCGCACCCGGGAAGAAACTCAGGGCGAGCCGGCGGGTGATGCGGTGACGCGCATAATCACTCACCGCCGGGGTCGCCGGGTCGGTCCAGTAGTGGCGCTCGGGGTCGCGCACGACAGCGCCGCCGACCTCCACGCCATAGGTCGCGAGAAGCGGCTCGAGACCACTCACGATACCGGGTTCGAGCAGGAAGAACACCGGCGTGCCCGCCTCCAGGACGCGCGCCAGCTCGGTGACCTCGCGCGCTTCGAACGCCTGCTGGGGTGAAGCCACGATGACGACCGAGCACCCGGCGAGAGCCTGCGGCCCTGCCAGCAGCCGACGCTGTTCGACCACGTAACCCAGCGTCTCGAGCGCATTGCGCGCCATGCCCATGCCGTGGCGTTCGTGCAGCGTGAGCGGACGCCCACCGCTCGCGTGCGAGTGGCCGTGGTCATCGCTTCCGCCCTCGAAGTGATCGTGGCTCTGCAGGCTGAACGGGTTGCTCTCGATGTGACCGTCGCTGAAGCAGACCAACCCGGTCGCGTCGCTGCTGACCCGAATCAATGCGTTGGTGAACGCCGTCTCGTCCGGCTTGTCGACGACGACGCGGCGTCCGCCCGAGGTGAACACCGCGGTCCCGGCGAAACGCACCGCGTGGCGTGCGGCCGCCGCCGGCTCGAGCTGAGGATCGTGGCTGCTCAGTGTCACCATCGGCGAGGCCGCCGCATATTGCTCGAGCAGGTGACGTGCATCGAGCATCGCGCGGATGCGCACGTCGTAGAAGTACGTGATGTCGACAGGGCGCCCGAGCCGCGCCAGCACCGTCTGCGTTTCGCCGCTGATCGAATAGACCTGTCCGGTCGTGATGTCGAGCCGCGCCGGATGCTCCAGCGCCCAGCGGTTGAGCACCGCCGACGCGGCCAGCACCGCGACTACCGGCAGCAGGAGCCGCAAGGCGCGCACGCTGCTCACAGGCGCCGCCAGCGCAACAGCTGTACCGCGCACACCAGCATGACGGCGATGACGCTGCCGAACCAGGTCAGTGCTTCGCGCGAGATCACCCCCCGGATCAGGTCGACGTACTGCACGGAGAACGACACGTGCTGCAGCCAGCGCGCCGCGCCGCTCAGCGGATCGAGGGCCGCCGCGTAGTCGATGAACCACGCCAGCAGCAGCGCCGCCCAGGTCGAAACCGCGGCCACGACCTGGTTCCTCGCGATGCTCGATGCACACACGCCAATCGCGGCAAACGCCGCACCGAGAACGAAAACGCCGAGGTAGCCACCGACGATCGGACCGTAGTCCGGGGCGCCGTACAGCGCCAGCGGTACGATGATGAGGGTACTGCCGGCGAGCATCGCGAGGAGGACGACGAGCAGCGCACAGTACTTCGCCCCGATGATCGCGCCCTCTCCCAACGGCAGCGTCAGGAGCAGCTCGAGGGTATCCGCCTGGCGCTCCTCGGCCAGCGTGCGCATGCTGAGCAATGGCATCATCAACATCAACAACAGGCTCATGTTGTGGAACGCGGTGACCATGTCGACCGCGGAAACGAACAGGGCGTTGAAGCTGAAGAAGAAGCCGCTGGCCGCCCAGAACACCGCGATCGACACGGCCGCGATCGGCGTGACGAAATAGTGCTGCAGCTCGCGCCGCAGCAGCCAGCCGAAGGCCCTCATGCAGGCGCTCCGTCCGCGAAGCCGGCGAGCGCCTGCTCGAGCGCGGACTCGAGTTCGAACCCATCGCCGCCGAGCGACTCGAGCTCCGCCGTCGTGGCGAGCACACGCGCCACCGCGGCGCGGCTGGCACCGCCGTCAGCAAGCTCGATGTCGAGCTGCCAGCGCCGCGGGCCGAGCGCCTGCGGCACACGCATCCCGATGCCGGCAGCCAGGCCACGGACGGCATCGACCACCGGCGCCGGGTCGGCACAGACAATGACGGCGCGCAGGCGCCGTGCAGCGCACGCTGCCGGGCTGAGCGTGATCAGGCGCCCGCCGTGCAGGTAGACCACCCGGGTACACAGGGCGGCCACCTCCTGCAGGATGTGCGTGGAGAAAATCACGCCACGGCCCTCGCTCGCGCGCACGATCATGGCGCGCGCCTCGATGATCTGGAACGGGTCGAGGCCGTTGGTCGGTTCGTCGAGCAGCAGGACGTCGGGCGCGGCAATCAGTGCCTGGGCGAGCCCGATACGCTGGCGGAACCCCTTGGAGAGATGCCCGATGACGCGTCCGGCAACCGCCTCGAGGTCAAACGCGCCGAGCACATCGGCCACCGCCGCGCGGTGTCGTGCAGCGCTCAGGCCACGCACGCCGGCAACGAACTCGAGGTAGCCGCGCACCGTCATCGGATCGTAGAGAGGCACGCGCTCCGGCAGGTAGCCGACGCGCGCGCGCAATGCCGGCTGCTCGGGCGTCAGCGGCTCGCCGGCCACCTCGACCGCACCGCGATCCGGCCACAGCAGGCCGGCCGCGATGCGCAGCGTCGTCGTCTTGCCACTGCCGTTGGGGCCGAGCAGACCGACGATCTCGCCGCGGCCCAGCGCCAGGTCCAGGCCGTCGAGGACGACGCGGCGCCGATAGCGCTTGGCGACGTCGCGCAGCGTCAGGACCGGGGTGGCGCGGGATTCGCTCAATCGTGCGGCGCCGCGTGCCCAGCGCACGCGGCGGTACTGGCTCAGTCGTAGTAGGTGTCGTGCTTGTGCGAGTTGTACTGCTCGATGCCGTGCGAGTACCACAGCTGACCCTGGTGGGCGTCGCGCAGCATCTTGAGGCGGTCGATCGACTTCATCGACTCGTAGGTGTTCCAGGTGATGCCCGGAATCACGCCCGCTTCGTTCTCGGGCGTGTAGACCGCGTCGCCGGCGAGGAACAACGTCCCGGTGTTCTCGAGCTCGACCATCAGCGACTGGTGTCCCT
>JAUIFX010000246.1 GCA_030429865.1 Gammaproteobacteria bacterium
GCCGCGGGCATGGCCGCGACGGTGGGTGGCGGTAGCGTTCCGGCAGGCGGCTGGACGGTGGGGCCGGCGCGTTACGCGGCGCCCCTCGCGCAGCGCGCGTACACCGCCGCGCAGGCACAGCTCGCTTTGCGGCGGCAGCTCGATCCCGTACCCGTCCCCGGCGAAGGGGCGGCGGTCGGCTACGACACCGTGCAGATCGTCGAGGGCCTGGGTGCGCTACAGAACGCCTACGCCGAGGGACCGGCGGAGCCGCTCGATGTCGCCGAACTGAAGCAGCGCATCATCGGCGCGCTGACTGCCGCCGGGGTCCCGCGGCGCGAGGTCGCCGGTAAGGCGTCCGATGCCATCGAGGTCGTGGCGAGCCTGTTCGGTTCCCTGCTGCAGGATGCGCTCATCGCCGGAAGCGCCAAGCAGGAGCTGACGCGCCTGCAGCCGTCGGTCCATCGTGCAGCGCTGCTCGATTCGCAGTTCTTCGATTCGCCGGGTCATCCCGTGCGCCAGCTCATCGACCGTCTCGCTCGCCTGCGCGACGGCAAGAGCGAGGGTCAGCAGCAGCGCCATGCGCGCGTGCACGAACTGGTGGGGCGGGCCAACCGCGAGTTCCGCGACGACCTTGGCGTGTTCGACGAGGTGCTCGACGAGGTCGAGACCATCCTTGCCGAGCAGGAGGACGAGTACCGCGAACGTGTCGGCTCGGTGGTCGATTCGTTCGAAGAGCAGCAACGCGTACTCGAGGCGCGTCGCGGCACCAGCCTGGAAAGCACCGACAGCTCCGCGGCACGCTCCGACCTGCCGGAAGAATGGCACAAGTGGCTCGACCGGGCGCGCCAGCTCGAGGTTGGCCAGCGTATGCTGATGAACGCGACGAGCGCCAACCCGCAGGTCGTCACCCTGGTGTGGAAGGAGCCGCGGAACAACCTGTTCGTACACGTCGACGAACAGGGCAACAAGGCCAGCACGCTCACGCAACAGCAGGTCGCGATGTACCTGCGCCGGGGAATATTGCGTCCGCTCGGTGAAGATGCCGCCGGTACCGCGCTCGACCGGGCGATGTTCGGCGTCGTCGACCGCTTTCACCGGCAGGTCGAGGAAGAGGCGACGCGCGACGCGCTGACCGGCTTCCTCAACCGCCGTTTCTTCGTCGAGGCAGTCGATGCCGCGCTGCCCGACGGCGAGACCAGCGCCGCGCGCAACGCGGCGGTGTGCGAGATCGCCCTGGAGGATCTCGGCGAGGTGAACGAGGCTTACGGCAACGCCGTGGGCGATGCGCTGCTCGCGGCTTTTGCCAGTGAGATCAGGCGCAAGCTGCGCGGCAAGGACATCGCCTTCGGGCGCCTCGGTGGTGCCGCGTTCGGCGTGTACTGGCCGAACGGCGGCGCCGCGGCTGCCGAGCGCAAGCTGCGCGCGGCGCTCGACGCGCTGCGCGGGGTGGCAGTGGCGTCCGAGCCCGAGGCGAGCGACGGCGATCCGGATGCCACGGTGGACATGCAGGCCGGTGTCGACGATGCGACCGTGGTGCGCGCGGTCAAGGCCACCTTCGTGATCGGCGTGACGGGTGCCGAGGACGGGCTGGTCCAGGGTGAGGGGCTGCTCGCGTCCGCCCACCAGGCGTGTGCCGCGGCGCGCGAGGCCGGACCCTTCACGATTTACGTGAGCGGTGCGGAGAACCAGCAACGCCGTCAGCTCGAACAGCTCGTCGCCTATGCCAACAAGGCACTGGACCGCGGCGTGCTCACGCTGCACGGCCAGCGCATACGCAGTCTCGCCGGCGACGGTGTCTTGCCGGCGCTGCGCGTCGTGGTCGGCGCGCTCGATCGCAGCGACAGGCGCATTCCTACGCACGTGTTCGCGCCCGCGCTGGCGCGCTCGAACGCGGCCTCGCGCATCGACCTGTGGGCGTTCGAGCAGACCCTTGCCTGGCTCGTCGACAATGATGCCGCGCTCGACGACTACGCCCTGTTCATCGTGCCCTTGTCGTCGATGTCCTTGCGTGACGAAGACCTGGCGAGCCACCTCATGGGGCATTTCATGCAGGCGGCGGTGCCGCCGGGGCGCATCTGTTTCGAGCTGCCGGATCGCGACGTGGTCGAGAACGTGGTCGGCGCCGGCGACCTGATCAGCACGCTCAAGGAGTTCGGCTGCCGCTTCGTGCTCGACGAGTTCGGCAGCGGCCACGCCAATTACGACTACATCAAGGAAGTCGACATCGATTTCGTCTCGATCCGGAGCAGCTTCATCAGCGATGCCGGCAACAACCCGAAGGATTTCGCGATGGCGAAGTCGATCAACGAGCTGGTGCACTTCATGGGCAAGAAGACCATCGGCAAGCAGGCCCCGGGCGCCGATCTCCTGCACACGATGAGCGAGATCGGCATCGATTTCGTGCATGATCTGAGCGACAGCATCCAAATTGCCGGCAAGACGCCATGAACACGCTAGAACAGCAGCCTGCCAAGATCGGTAAGTACGACGTCATCGACGTTCTCGGCAAGGGCGCCATGGGCGTCGTCTACAAGGGCCATGATGCCTACGTCGACAGGCCGGTCGCGATCAAGGTCGCCACCAACACCGATGCGGACGGCGAAGCGGAGAGCATGGCGCGGCGCATGTTCGTCAACGAGGCGCGCTCGGCCGGCCGGCTCGATCATCCCAACATCCTCAAGGTCTACGAGGCCGGCGAGGAGCAGGGGATGCCCTACATGGTGATGGAGTTCATCAACGGGGGCGATACCCTGCGTTCGTACTGCAAGCCCGATACCCTGCTGCCGATCAAGCGCGTGTGCGAACTCATCCGCCAGGCAGCCGATGCGCTCGACTACGCGCACACGCAGGGCGTGCTGCATCGTGACATCAAGCCGGCCAACATCATGCTGACCGAGAGCGGCGTGGCCAAGCTCGGCGATTTCGGTATCGCGCGGCGCATGGGCGTGGACCAGACCCAGATCATCGGCTGGTTCGGCTCGCCGTTGTACATGTCGCCGGAGCAGGCCCAGGACAAGGATCTCACGCCGCAGTCCGATCTCTACTCGCTGGGTTCGGTCTTCTACGAGATGCTGGCCGGCACGCCGCCGTTCGCGGCGAAGGGACTGTCGAGCCTGATTCAGAAGGTCGTCAACGAGGATCCGCGTCCGCTGCCCGAGGTGCGCCCCGAGGTCTCCGAACCGATTTGGCGCGTGGTCAGGAAGATGCTCACCAAGGACCTCGCGGGGCGCTACAAGAGCGGTGCCGAGATCGTCGCCGACCTCGACCGGATCATCGAAGCGCTCGAGCGCTCGCCGGTGATGCTGAGCGAGGAACAGAAGATCGAGAAGATGAAGGAGCTGGGCTTCTTCGAACGCTTTTCGAAAAGCGAGTTGAAGGAAGTCGCGCGTGTCGCCGACTGGCGGGATTACGGTGCGGGCGAGACGGTATTCAGCGAGGGCCTGAAGGAGAAGGCGTTCTACATCGTTGCCGAAGGTTCGGTCGCGGTGACCATCAACGGCACGCGTATCCGCGATCTGGAGGCAGGCGATTGTTTCGGCGAGATGGAATACCTCTCGGGGACCGGCCGTACCGCCACCGTGCTCGCCAACCGCGATTCGACCATCGTCAAGGTCGAGCGCGATTTCAAGGAATGGGCGTCGCTGCCGACGCAGGTGCGGCTCAACCGCAGTTTCCAGGAAGTGCTCATCGAGCGTCTCCAGGCGACGAGCAAGGAACTCGCGCGCGCGCTCGGCAAGTAGCGCCGGGGTTCAGGCCGGCGCGAAGCGCAACCAGGCGATCGTTCCCCATACCAGCGCGACCAGCACCAGGGCGAGGAACACCGCGGCCGAGGCGAGGTCCTTGGCGCGCCCCGATAGCTCGTGGTGTTCGACGCCGACACGATCGGTGAGCGCTTCGATGGCGGAGTTGAACAGCTCCGTGATCAGCAGCAAGGCGAGGCTCGTGACCAGCAGCAGGTAGTCGAGCGGGCCGCGACCGACCCAGAAGGTCAACGGCAACAAGGCCAGGCTGAGGAGCACTTCCTGGCGGAACGCCTCCTCGTGCCGCCAACCGGCGGCGAACCCCTTCATGGAATAGCCGAAAGCGCGGACCAGGCGTTCGAGGCCGCGCGCGGAATTGGCCACGCTGGGGCGGCTTAGAGCCGGGCGATCACGGCATCGGCGAACGCGCGCGTGCCAAGCGGACCGCCGAGGTCGCCGGTACGCGTGGCCGGGTTGCCGATGGCGGCGAGAATCGCATTGCGCATGCGCGCGCCGGCCTCGTGGAGGTCGCAGTGCTCGAGCATCAGCGCAGCGGACAGCATCAGGGCCGTGGGGTTGGCCTTGTCCTGTCCGGCGATGTCGGGTGCGGAGCCGTGCACGGCCTCGAAGATGGCTGCGTCCTTGCCGATGTTCGCTGCCGGGGCGAGGCCGAGACCGCCGATCAGGCCGGCCACTTCGTCGGAGAGGATGTCGCCGAACATGTTGGTGGTGAGGATCATGTCGAACTGCGCCGGGTTGATGACGAGCTGCATGGCGCAGTTGTCGACGATGCGATCTTCGAGCAGCACGCGCCCCTCGTAGGCGCGGCCGACGTCCTGCACGGTCTCCAGGAACAGGCCGGTGAGGGACTTCAAGATGTTGGCCTTGTGCACCACCGTGACCTTGCGGCGGCCATGCTTGAGCGCGTGCTCGAAAGTGAACTCGGCG
>JAUIFX010000048.1 GCA_030429865.1 Gammaproteobacteria bacterium
GATCCATCCCAACGCCATCATCAACATCCGCATGGGCGACCGTTCGGTGGCTGACCGCGTCGTCGACGCCGTGTGGGGTTTCTTCGCGACCTACGTTGCGGTGTTCGTCGTGCTGCTGCTCGCGCTGATGGCGACGGGACTCGACCAGGTCACCGCGTTTTCGGCGGTCGCCGCCTGTCTCAACAACCTCGGTCCGGGCCTCGGCGCGGTGAGCCTGCACTACGGGGACATCTCCGCCGTCGCGAAATACCTGCTATGCCTGGCCATGCTGCTCGGACGGCTCGAGATCTTCACGCTGCTGGTGCTTCTGACACCCTCGTTCTGGCGGAGCTGACTCACATGATCGAGCGCCTCGAGAAGATGCTCGCCGATGGCCAGGATTCTGCGATGCTGCGCTTCGGCCTGGGCAATGCCTACCTCAAGGACGACCCGGCCCGGGCCGCCGAGCATCTCGCGCAGGCCGTCGACCAGGATCCCGATTACTCCGCGGCCTGGAAGCTGCTCGGGCGCGCGCTCGCGGCGAACGGCGAGCACGCACGCGCTGCCGAGGCGTTCGCCTCGGGGATTGCGGTCGCGGAGCGCCGCGGCGACGTGCAGGCGGCGAAAGAGATGCAGGTTTTTCTGAAACGCGCGCGGAAAGCCGCCGGCGATCCGGGCTGACGCCGAAGCTCAGGTCCCGTTCAGCGTCATTGCGCCGGTCAGATCGGCGACACGGGCGACCCCGTGACGGGCGAGGTAATCGGCAATACCGGCATTGATCTCGCGGCACACCAGGGGTTCATAAAACAGCCCCGTGCCGACGCCGACCGCGCTGGCCCCGGCGAGCAGGAACTCGATCGCGTCGGCCGCGCAGGTCACGCCGCCCTGGCCGATGATGGGTATTCCGTGCGCACGCGCGACCTGGTGGACCTGGAAGACCTTGAACACCGCGATCGGCTTGATTGCCGGTCCCGACAGGCCGCCCTGGTTGTTGCCGATCACGGGCTGGCGGCGTTCGATGTCGATCGCCATGCCCATCAGCGTGTTGATGACGGCGAACGCGTTGGTACCGGCATCGATGCAGCGCCTGGCGTTGTCGGCGATATCGGTCTGGTTCGGCGAAAGCTTGGTGATGAGCGGCTTGCTCGTCGCCCGCCGACAAGCGGCGACGACGCGCGCGGACATGTCGGGGTCGTTGCCGAACGTGACACCGCCTTCTTTCACGTTGGGGCAGGAGATGTTGATCTCGATGGCGTCGATGGGCGAATCGTCGAAGATGCGCGTGACCGCCTCGTACTCCTCGATGGTCGAACCGGAGACGTTGGCGACGAAACGCGTCTCGCTGAAATCGAGCGTCGGCAGGATCTCCTCGACGACGCAACGCGCACCGGGGTTCTGCAGCCCGATCGCATTCAGCATACCGCCGGGGGTTTCGTAGACACGGTGCGCGCGGTTGCCGAGACGCGGCTCGAGTGTCGTTCCCTTCAGGCAGACTGCGCCGACATCGGCATTGGAGAAACCCGCAACCCGCGTATACTCCTCGCCGAAACCGACGCAGCCGGATAACAGGACCAGCGGCGACGCCATCGCGAAGCCGCAGAAGTCGATGGCGAGGCGCGGGTCGGGCGTGTGCTGGTCGGTCATGGAGCGGAGCGATTTCGCGGCAAGCAGGCAGTGGAATCCAGGAGCGGGAACGGAACGACGACGTGTTCGACATCGTGCTCTACGAGCCGGAGATCCCGCCCAATACCGGCAACATTATACGCCTGTGCGCGAACACGGGCGCCCGCCTGCACCTCGTCGAACCGCTCGGTTTCGGCCTCGCCGATCGCGATCTGCGCCGCGCCGGGCTCGACTACCACGAATATGCCGAACTGCGCGTGCACGCGACGCTCGACGCCTGCCTGCAAACCCTCGCGCCGGCGCCCGTGTTCGCGTTCTCCACGCGCGCGAGCTGCCGCCTCGACGCGGTCCGCTTCCCGGCCGGCAGCGTCCTGCTGTTCGGGCCCGAATCGCGCGGGCTGCCAGGCACGGTGCTGGCCCGCGACGAGCTGGCCCGCGTGGTTCGCCTGCCGATGTGTCCGGGCAACCGCAGCCTGAACCTGTCCAACGCCGTCGCGGTCGCGGTCTACGAAGCCTGGCGGCAGCACGGCTACGCCGGCGCCGGGTGAGGCGCGGCGCTGACGTTCGAACTCAGCCGCAGCGGCCGGCGGTCACCACGATCTGCGGCGGGCTCGTCGCCGTGGCGCTGCGATAGGTCACGTTGCATTCCGCCGCGCCGGCGGCGCCGACCGGCGCGAACACGCCCGAGCGCGGCGCGACCTCGACGAAGCCGCTGCTCGCATCGGCGGGGTCGTTGCCGAGTGCGTCGCGAATCGAAACCTGCGTCGGGAAGCCGCGCGCGTCGACTGCGACGGCGGTGCCATCGAGATCCACGCTGCGGGCGCGGCCGCCTTCCGCCTGCCACAGGGCGTGGACCAGGGCGCTCGCGCTGCGCATCGATCCGGCCAGCGCGTGCAGCGCGTCTTCGCGCGAAGGCGCCTCCAGCGGCACCAGGCGTGGCGCCGCGGCGCCGGTCAGTATGCTGACCACGATGACGAACGCCGCGAAATCGATGAAGGTCAAGCGCGCTTTCCTGAATCTCATGCTCGTCTCTCCCGCCTGGGTCAACCAGCGGACGCGGCGATGGCGCATGGTGGCGTGCGCCCGGCGTTGCCCGCGTAACGGTCAACGGCACGAGCGCCGCGGGGCTTGAGGGGGAAATTGTGACGGGAGTCGGCTTTCGGTGCCGCGGGCCGCGCGGTCGACGTCCGCGGCGCGGCAACCGGTGCTCAGGTGACCCGCTCGGTCTCGGCGGTGAGGTCGCGGTTGAGCAGGCTCTCGACCGCGGCCATCGGCGTGCTCGCGCCCGCGAGCACCGAGGCGACAGCGGCGACGATCGGCATCTCGATGCCCTGCGCCGCCGCGATCTCGGCCACCGCGTGTGCGGTGGCGACGCCTTCGACCAGCGCGCCGACCTCGCGCGCCGCGGCGTCGACGTCACCGGTGCCGGCAAGCGCGAGGCCGAAGCGGCGATTGCGCGACTGGTCATCGGTGCAGGTCAATACGAGATCGCCCATGCCCGACAATCCCATGAACGTCTCCGTCCGCCCACCACGCGCAGCGCCGAAGCGGGCAATCTCGGCGAGGCCGCGCGTGATCAGCGCGGCGCGCGTGTTCGAGCCCAGCGCGAGGCCGTCGGCGATGCCCGCGGCAATCGCGATGACGTTCTTCAACGCACCGCCCACTTCCACCCCGATCACGTCATCGGTGTAGTAGGGACGGAAGCGCGCACTGTGCATGGCGCGGGTGAGCTGCTCACCGAGCGCGGCGCTCGAGGCACCGATGGTGATCGCGGCCGGCGCCTCGTGCATGACCTCGGTGGCGAAATTGGGCCCCGAGAGCTGGGCAAACGGCACGCGCCCCGACCATGCATCGGCCACGATCTCGTGCGCCATGCGATGCGTCTCGAGTTCGAATCCCTTGCTCGCGCAGGCGACGGCCGCAGCGCTCACCCCGGCCTCGCGCACGCCGGCGAGCGCGCGCGCGAGGACCTGGAACGGCACGACGAACACCGCACAGTCGAACTCGCTACCGGCCTCGAGCGTGCTGTGCGCACTGACACCGGGATGAAACGCGACGTCGCTGAAACAGCGCGGGTGGTGAGCGGTGCGCGCGATGTGGGCAACGAGTTCGCTGTCGGCGTCCCACAGCACGACTGCCGAGCCGGCGCGCGCGAACACGTTGGCCAGGGCGCTGCCCCATGCGCCGGCGCCGACGACGAGTATGCTTGCACCGCTCATCGGTTCTCCCGTGATGCTGCTCCCCTGTCCCCGCTACCCGCGGCGCGACGGAGCACGAGGCTCAATGCGCCTCGCCCCCCGCCTGCGCCTGGCGCCGCTGCAACTCCTGTGCGTAGAGGATCTCGAAGTTGACCGGCGCGAGCAACAACTGCGGGAATCCGCCCTTGACGACGATGTCGCAGATCGCCTCGCGGGCGAACGGAAACAGGGTGTTGGGGCAGGCCGTGGCCAGGATCGCCGGCAGGTGTTCGGCAGGGAACCCGCGCACGGTGAAGATACCGGCCTGCTGGACTTCGACGAGATAGATGGTGCGCTCCTCCTGCTGCACCTTGACGGTGACCGTCAGCACGACCTCGTGGTTGTCGTTGTCGAGCGCGGTGGTCGCGTTGTTGAACTGCACGTCCGCGGTCGGGTTGAGCTGCTGCGAGAAGACCTGGGGCGAATTGGGCGCTTCGAACGAGAGGTCCTTGAGGTAGATCTTCTGGATCGCGAGTTGCCCGGTGATCGGCTGCTGGGCGCCACCCGCGGCGGCCTGGTCGTTGTTCTCTGCCATGCTGTCGAAACTCCGTGAAATGTTGTCTCAATCGGGTCGTCCCAGGCGGCCGCCGGGCGCGGCGCGCAGCGCGCATCGTGCGCCGGCTCCGTGACCGTGGCGTGACACCCTCGCGCGCACGTCACTCCCGTTCCGGGTTCAGTCGCTGGTCAGCGGCAGGTTGGCCCCGCGCCAGGCGTTCACCCCACCGGCGAGCACGCGTGCGTCACTCACGCCCAGGCCGCGCAACTGCCGGGCTGCCGCGCTCGCCGTCGAGCCGCTCTGGCAGCACACCAGGACCGGCCGGTCCTTGAAGCGCTGCAGCTTCTCGCCGGCCTGGGCGAGTTCCTTGAACGGCACGTTGACCGCGCCGGCGACATGCCCCCGCGCGAAGTCGTCGGCGGAGCGGATATCGATGACCTGGGCGTTCTCGCGGTTGATCAGATTGACTGCCGCCAGCGGCGACACGCCGCCGACGCCGGTCATGACATTGGCCAGCAGGAGCCCCGCAACCGCGCAGAAGGCGGTTACCAGCATCCAGTGATTGACGACAAACTCTGACAACTGCTCCATAGGGGTGCGATGCGCTGCTGATATGGAATGGGACGACACGTGCGCCCGGGGCGCGGCCACCGGGGCCGCAGCGGGCCGGTATGATACACTTTTACGCCGCCTGCGCAGACGCCGGCGCCGCCCCCGGCGCCCAGCGGGCGAGGCATGCCCACCACTCGCAAGCCGAACACGATCATGGCCACAGTCAAGCACCCGGTCCTGCTGCTCATCCTGGACGGTTGGGGTTACAGCGAGGACGACCGTTTCAACGCCATCCAGGCGGCCCGTACGCCGGTATGGGACGATCTCTGGAAGCACGCCGAGCACACCCTGATCCGCTGCTCGGGAACCGACGTCGGCCTGCCCGATCGCCAGATGGGCAATTCCGAGGTCGGACACATGCACATCGGCGCCGGCCGCCTCATCGACCAGGACTTCTCGCGCATCGGCAAGGCCATCGCCAACGGCGAGTTCCTGCACAACGAGGCCTTCCGTGCAGCCTGCACCGCGGCCGCTGCGAATGGCGGCCGCGTGCACATCCTCGGCCTGCTCTCGCCGGGAGGTGTCCACAGCCACGAGGATCACATCCTTGCCCTGGTCGACCTCGCGCGCGACTGCGGGGTCGCAGAGGTCCTCGTGCACGCTTTTCTCGATGGCCGCGACATGCCGCCGCAGAGCGCCGCGGCTTCGCTCGAGCGCGTCGCCGCCCACTGCGCACAGCGCGGGGGCGCCCGCATCGCGTCGCTCGTGGGCCGCTACTACGCGATGGATCGCAACAACAACTGGGATCGCATCGCGAGCGCCTACGACCTGGTTGTCGACGGCCACGGCGAGCACGTCGCGCCCGACGCGGTGGCCGGACTGGAGGCCGCCTATGCACGCGGCGAGACCGACGAATTCGTCCACGCGACCGTGATCGGCTCGCAGCACGGGCACCGCGTCGCCGACGGCGACGCGATACTGTTTGCGAATTTCCGCGCCGACCGCGCGCGCCAGCTGACCAGCGCCATGACCTCGGCCGAGTTCGACGGCTTCGCGCGCGCGCGCGTGCCGCGCCTCGCCGCCTTCGTCACGATGACCGATTACGGCGAGCAGTTCGACCTGCCCGTCGCCTTCCCGGCGTTCGAGCTGCCGAACACCTTCGGCGCCGTGCTCGCCGAGAAGGGACTGCGCCAGCTGCGCATCGCCGAGACCGAGAAGTACGCTCACGTCACGTTCTTCTTCAACGGTGGCCAGGAGCAGGTGTTCGCCGGTGAGGACCGCCAGCTGATTCCCTCCCCAGACGTCGCAACCTACGATCTCAAGCCTGAGATGAGCGCGCCGGAGGTCACCGACCGCCTCGTCGCGGCAATTGGTGAGGAGCGCTACGACGCCATCATCTGCAACTATGCCAATGCCGACATGGTCGGGCACACCGGTAACTTCGAGGCCACCGTCGCCTGCATCGAAACGCTCGATGCCTGCCTCGGGCGCACGCTCGAAGCGGCGCGCGCGCACGGCTACGATGTCCTCATCACCGCCGACCACGGCAACGCCGAACAGATGCGCGCGCCCCACGCTGACGACGAACCGCATACCGCCCACACCTCGAACCTGGTACCGCTGGTCTACGTCGGGCGCGACGCGCGTATCGCCGGCGACGGCAGCCTCGCCGATCTCGCGCCGACCATGCTTGCCCTGATGGACCTCGAGGTGCCGGCGGAGATGAGCGGGCACTCGCTGGTCAAGCCGGTGCCCTCGGCGCAAGATGCGGCCTGAGGCCGACGGCCGTTCGGGAACACGCAAACTCTGCTGCGGAGTCCGTACCGGGCGCCGCGCACGCGACGCAACACCACGCAGGCTGGCCGCCGGCTGCCTGCTCGGTCTCGCGCTCGGCGCAGGCGCTGACGAAGGCGGCGACCTCGCACGCCTTCGCAGCGAGATGGCGAGCCTGCGCGACCGGCTCGCGCGCCACGACGACACGCTGGGCGAAGCGCGCGAACGCGCGTTCACCCTCGCTCGCGAGATCGACCAACTGTCAGCCGCACGCGCCACGCTCGAAGCCCGCATCGCCAGGCGCCGAGCGCGTGTCGCCAGGCTCGATGCCGAACGCGCCGGGCTGAGTGAGGCCCTGGCCCGGGCCCGCCGTGCACTCGGGCGCAGCCTCGTACAGCGCTACGCGCTCAGCACCCAGCCACGCCTGAAGCTGCTGCTCAACCAGCCGGACACGGCGCGACTCGCCCGTCACCTGGCCTACCACGATTACGCGAGCCGCGCGTGGGCACGCGATTTCGCGGCACTCGCCGAACAGGTCGCGGCGCTCGAGCAAAAGACCGCGGCCGTCGATCTCGAGACCGCCAAGCTGCGCCGCCTGCGCCAGCGCCACGACACGCAGCTCACGACCCTGAAGAACCTGCGCAGCGAGCACGAAGCGCTCGCCGCCGCGATCGCCGCGCGCATGCGCGACGACACCCTGCGGCTCGAGCAACTCAGCGCCGACGAGCAGCGGCTGCGCGAACTCGTGGAGACGCTGCAGACGGCCACGAAGGCGAACACGGAAGACGATTTTGCCGCGCTCAAGGGCCATCTTGCCTGGCCCGCCAAGGGCCGCCTGGCCTCGCGCCCGGGAGCACGGCTGCGCGACGACGGCGCACGCTGGGCCGGCGTCCTCATCGCCAGCGCACCGGGCGCTGCGGTGCAGGCAGTCGCCGGCGGCCGGGTCGTGTATGCCGACCGGTTCCGCAATCTCGGCAAGCTGGTCATCGTCGACCATGGTGCCGGCTACATGACCCTCTACGGCAACCTGGACGAACTAGCGACGCGGGACGGCGCCGTCGTCACGGCCGGTGATACCATAGCGCGCGTCGGCGCTGCCAGCGCCGAGATGCCGGCCGGTCTCTACTTCGAGCTGCGCGCCGGCGGCCGCCCGCTCGACCCGCGCACCTGGTGCGCGAAACGCTGAGCGGCAACCTCTCATACCCGAGCCCCACGTCGACACCATGCTGAACAAACTGCTGCCCTTCGCCCTGCTCGTGACCCTCGTCGCCGCACCGTGCCGGCAGGCCGCGCTTGCCGCCGACGAAGCCGACGAAGCCGCGCCGGCTCCCGCGGCGGGGTCCCCGACCACCGACGCGGCCGCGGCGGACAGCGCCGCCGAGGCCGGCGGTGACGCACGCGAACCGGTACCGGTGGACGACATCCGCGTTCTCGTCGAGGTGTTTCACAAGATCAAGCAGGACTACGTCGAGCCGATCGACGACAAGACGCTGATCGAGAATGCCATGCGCGGCATGCTCTCGGGCCTCGACCCGCACTCCTCCTACCTCGATTCCGACGAGTACCTCGACCTGCAGGAAGGCACTTCGGGCGAATTCGGCGGCCTCGGCATCGAGGTCGGCATGGAAGACGGCTTCGTCAAGGTCATCGCACCGATCGACGACACGCCGGCGGCCGAAGCGGGCGTGCAGGCGGGCGACGTCATCGTGCGCATCGACGACACGCCGGTCAAAGGCATGTCGCTGAACGACGCGGTGAGCAAGATGCGCGGCAAGCCCGGCAGCGCGATCAAGTTGACCATCGTGCGCGAAGGCGAAGAAAAGCCGCTGATATTCGATATCACGCGCGCCATGGTCAAGGTGCGCAGCGTCCGCGGCCGAACCCTCGAACCCGGTTTCGGCTATATCCGCATCTCGCAATTCCAGGGCCCCACGGGCGACGACGTGCGCAAGCACTTGCGCGAGCTGAAGGAAGAGAACGACGGCGTGCTGCACGGCCTGGTGCTCGACCTGCGCAACAACCCGGGCGGCATACTCGGCGCTGCCGTATCGGTCGCCGATGCCTTTCTGGACAGCGGACTGGTCGTCTACACCGAGGGCCGCATCGAAGATTCCGAACTCGAGTTCTCCGCGCGGCCGCCGGACCTCCTACAGGGAGCGCCGCTGATCGTGCTGGTCAACGAGGGTTCGGCCTCGGCGTCCGAGATCGTCGCCGGTGCGTTGCAGGATCGTCAGCGCGCGCTCGTCATGGGACGCCAGACTTTCGGCAAGGGATCGGTCCAGACCATCCTGCCGATGAACAACAAGGCCGCACTCAAGCTGACCACCGCGCGCTACTTCACGCCATCGGGACGTTCCATCCAGGCCGAGGGCATCAAGCCGGATATCATCGTCGACAAGCTCAAGCTGGCCGAACGCCAGGGCGGTGAGGTGGTCAAGGAAGCAAACCTCGCGCGGCATCTCGTCAACACCGATCTCGACGAGGCCGAGCCGGCCGACGAAGCGCTCGACGCGGCAGGTGGCGGGGACGAATCCCAGCCTCTCGCCGAGCGCGACTACGAGTTGTTCGAAGCGCTCAACATGCTCAAGGGCATGCACATGCTGAGACAGCGCAGCGCGGCGCCCTGAGTCGCGCACGATGCTCGCGCTCCTGGCGGCGCTGTTCATCGGCGGCTGCGCCGCCGACGCCGGGCTGCCGCCTCCCGTCGCCATCGTCATCGACGACCTCGGCTACCGGCCACGCCTGGACCATGCCGCCATCTCGGTTCGGCGCCTCGAGAGTTTCGCCATCCTGCCGCCCACGCCGCTCGCCACGGCCCTCGCCGAACGCCTGCACGCCGCTGGCAAGGAAGTGCTGCTGCACCTGCCGATGGAGGCGCGCAATCACAACGAGCTGCTCGGTCCCGGAGCGCTGCGGACGACCATGACGCGCGGCGAGTTCGTCGCGACCGCGCGTGCCGCACTCGACGCCTTCCCACGGGCCCGCGGCCTCAACAACCACATGGGCAGCTTGCTGACCGGCGACGCCGAGCGCATGGCCTGGTTGATGGATGTCGTCGCCGAACGCGGTGAACTGCTGTTCCTGGACAGCCGCACAACCTCCCATAGTGCCGCCCGCAAGGCGGCGCGCGACGCGGCAGTGCCCTTTCTCGCCCGCGATATCTTTCTCGACAACGAGCGCGACGAGCGCTACATCAATGCCCGCCTCGACGAGCTGGTTCGGCATGCCGAACTGCGCGGCGACGCCATCGCCATCGGCCATCCCTACCCCGAAACCCTGGCCGTGCTCGAGCGGCGACTGCCCGGACTCGACAGCGTGCGCATCGTCTCGCTCGAACGCCTCAAGCGCGCACGGGAATGCCGCACCCGCTACGCAGCGCTCTCACGCGGCGGCTCAGCGCCGCGGTCCGCGCAGGGCCGCGATGGTGGTGATGAGCCCGAGTCCTCCCAGTACCCATACGCTGATCGGTAACGGCCCGATGAGGAAACTCGCTTCGGCACGCATACCGAACAGGATGGCCGCGCAGATCAACAGGCCGACGCCGACCATCGTATAGACGACGCGGCGGTGCAGGTCGCGCACCTCGTTGCGGATCTCTTCCAGCATGGGATCGGCGGTCTGCACCTTGAGCCGGCCGCCGCGGACCTGCTCCAGCGTCTCCATCGCGAGGCCCGGCAGCTCGGGCAGGCGATCCGCCCAGCGCGGCACCGAATCGCGAAACGTGCCGAGCAGCCGGCGGACGCCGACGCGGTCGCGCATGAAGTTCTCCAGCGCCGGACGCGCCGCTCGCCACAGGTCCAGCTCGGGATAGAGCTGGCGCCCGATGCCTTCGACATTGACCAGGGTCTTCTGCAACAACAGCAGCTGCGGCAGGATCTCCATGTGGAAACGCTGCGCGGTCTGGAACAGGCTGAGCAGGAGATGACCGACCGAGATGTCCTTCATGGGGCGATCGAAAATCGGCTCGCACACGGCACGAATGGCGAACTCGAACTCGTCGACGCGGGTATCCGGCGGCACCCAGCCCGATTCGACGTGAAGCGTGGCCACGCGGCGGTAGTCGCGATTGAGAAAGGCGGCGAAGTTCTCCGCCAGGTAACGCTGGTCGAACTCGCTCAAAGAGCCCATGATGCCGAAATCCACCGGCGCGAAACGGGTTGGTTGCTCCGCGTCACCCGGCATGATGAAGAGGTTGCCGGGATGCACGTCGGCGTGGAAGAAATGGTCACGGAAGACCTGGGTGAAGAAAATCTCGATGCCACGCTGGGCGAGCATCTGCAGGTCGACGCCGGCTCGCACCAGGCCCTCGATGTCCGCCACCCCGAGTCCGCTGATGCGCTCCATCACCAGCACGTTGCGCCGCGTATAGTCCCAGTAGACCTCCGGTACGTACATCGCGTCCGAATCGACGAAGTTGCGCCGCAGCTGGGAGGCGTTGGCTGCTTCGCGCATCATGTCGAGTTCGTCGAGGATGGTCTTCTCGAACTCCGCTACCACCACGGTCGGCTTGAGCTGCTTGCCGCGCGCCCAGTAGCGCTCGGCGAGATCCGCGATGATGTACATCAACGCGATGTCCTGCTCGATGGTCGGGCGCAGGTTGGGGCGTACGACCTTGACGATCACCTCGCGCCCGTCGCGCAGCCGTGCGCAGTGCACCTGCGCGATCGACGCCGAAGCCAGCGGCGTCTCGTCGAAATGCGCGAACACCTCGGCGACGGAACGCCCGTAGGCCTTCTCCACGATCTGCCGCGCCTGCTCGCCCGGAAACGGCGGCACGTGGTCCTGCAGGCGCGCGAGCTCCTCGACGATGTCGTCGGCAAGCAGGTCGCGGCGGGTCGAGAGGATCTGGCCGAACTTCACGAACAGCGGGCCGAGGTCCTCGAGCACTGCACGGATGCGCTCACCGCGCGGCTTGTAGTCGCGCCGCGCCCAGTTCCACGGCAGCAGGTAGAGCAGGAAGCGCGCCGGACGCAGCAGCGGGACGGAGAACACCAGTTCGTCGAAACCGTGGCGTACCAGCACCCGCTGGATGGTGAGGACGCGAATGAACTGTCGCGGCGTGATCACGACCGGTCGGCACGCTCGCGCAGGCGGCGCACGCGGACGGCGGCCCGCTCGACGGCATCGGCCAGCGCGTACACCTCGCGGCCGTAGGCCTCGAGCTCGGGACGCAGGGGTAGCAGCTCGAGTTCGTGCCGCAGGTAGTCGGCGAGGTCCTGCTCGAGGCGCCGCGCCGACGAGCCGGCGAAGCCCGCCGCACCACGCGCGGCGCGGCCGAGGCGGTGCGCGGCAACGTCGCCGACGTAACCGGCGAGCCATTCGTCCCAATCGATGTCGAGATCGGCCAGCAGCGCCTGCACGTCCTGCGCGACGGCAAGGTCGCCCATGATCTCGACGCGGCCGGCGCCGAGCGCCTCGCCGTGGCGGTTGGCGCGCGCCAGTGCGACGAAATCGGCGACGCGGCCGGTGATGGTGACGTCGACCGGCCCGGACGAGGCACGGCGCAGCTCGAGCTGCCCCTGGGTGACGACCGCGGACGCGTGCCAGTCGCGGTCCCGCAGGCGAATCGCGAGCGTGCGCCCCTCGAGCCGCGCGAGGCGCATCATCGCCCCGGCATCGAGCGCGAGGACGCGGTTCAGCGCCGTGTTCAACAGGCGCTCGAGCGGGCGCACGGCCGACTCCGCCGCGTCCGCGCCGGCAGCCCGACCGAGCAACCGGCTCAGCACGTGTACCCCACGTGCACGGCAACGACCCCGCCCAGGAGGTTGTAGTACTTCACGCCGCTGAAGCCGGCGCGTTCCATCATCAGCTTGAGCGCTTCCTGGTCGGGGTGGACCCGGATCGACTCGGCGAGGTAGCGGTAACTGTCGGCATCGCCGGCGACCAACCCGCCGAGGCGCGGCAGCAGCTTGAACGAGTAGGTGTCGTAGAGGCGCGCCAGGGTCGGGGCCTGGACATGGGAGAATTCGAGGATCAACGCGCGCCCGCCCGGCTTGAGCACGCGGACCATCTCGGCCAGTGCCTGTGACTTGTGCGTGACGTTGCGCAGCCCGAAACCGATGATCACCCGGTCGAGGCCGCCGGAAGCGAACGGCAGTGCGCTCGCGTCGGCCTGGACATAGCCGATCCTGCTCGCGAACCCGGCGTCGATGTTGCGGTCGCGGCCGCGTGCAAGCATTCGCGCGTTGATGTCGCAACACCACACGCTGAGCTGCCGGCGCGCCGCGATGAGCCGCGTCAGGTCGGCCGTGCCGGCGGCGAGATCGAGCACCTCGTGGCCGTCACGTACGTCGAGCAGGTCGACCGCGTAGCGCTTCCACAGCCGGTGCAGCCCGCCCGACATCAGGTCGTTCATCAGGTCGTAGCGGTCGGCCACGGAGTCGAAGACGCCGCGCACGCGGGCCGTCTTGGCCGCCGGCGTGACGCGCTCGTAACCGAACAGGCTCTCTTCGCTGTCGCTCATGTCTTGCTCCGCCCGCGCCGCCGCGTGACCGTTCAGCCGCCGCGCTCGTGACCGGCCGCCGCGAGCGCCTCGAGGTAACGCGCCCAGTACTCGGCACGGCGGCTGCCGAGTTCGTGGAGGTAGGACCAGCTGTAGAGGCCCGAATCGTGGCCGTCGTCGAAGACCAGTTTCACGGCGTAGTTGCCGACCGGCTCGATGGCCGTGATGTTGACGTTCTCCTTGCCCACCTGCAGCACCGCCTGGTCGGGTCCGTGGCCACGCACTTCGGCCGACGGCGAGTAGACCCGCAGGTATTCGCAGGGCAGCTCGAACACGCTGCCGTCGTCGAAGCTCACTTCGAGCTTGCGCGAGTGCTGGTGCAGCTTGAGATCGGTCGGAAACGGAGTGCTCATGGCGTCACAGGATGTACTTGGCAAGGTCGGTATCGCCGACGAGACGGCCGATGTGGGTATCGACGTGGTCGGCATCCACGGTCACGGTCTGTCCGGCCAGCGCCGGCGCGGTGAACGAGACCGCCTCGAGCAGCTTCTCCATCACCGTGTAGAGGCGCCGCGCGCCGATGTTCTCGCTGCGATCGTTGATGTCACAGGCGCACTCGGCGATACGGCGAATGCCGTCGGCGGTGAACTCGACCTTGACGCCCTCGGTCGCCAGCAGCGCGGTGTACTGGCGGCACAGCGAGGCGTCCGGTTCGGTCAGGATGCGGACGAAGTCCTCGACCGTCAGGGGCGCGAGCTCGACGCGGTTCGGCAGGCGGCCCTGCAGCTCGGGAATGAGATCCGACGGCTTCGACAGGTGAAACGCGCCGGAGGCGATGAACAGGATGTGATCGGTCTTGATCATGCCGTGCTTGGTCGACACGGTGCAGCCCTCGACGAGCGGCAGCAGGTCTCGCTGGACACCCTCGCGCGACACGTCGGCGCCGGAAACGTCGGCGCGGCGCGCGACCTTGTCGATCTCGTCGAGGAACACGATGCCGTGCTGCTCGACGTTCTCCAGCGCGCGCGCGCGCACGTCCTCGTCGTTGATCAGGCGGGCGGCCTCCTCTTCGATCAGCATCTTGCGCGCGACCTCGATGCGTACTCGACGGCTGCTGCGCTTGCCCTGACCCATGTTCTGGAACATGCGCTGCAGCTGGTTGGTCATCTCCTCCATGCCGGGCGGCGCCATGATCTCGACACCGAGCGACGGCGCGGCCAGTTCGATCTCGATCTCGCGATCCTCGAGCTTGCCCTCGCGCAACATCTTGCGGAAGCGCTGCCGTGTTGCCGACTCGTCTTCCGGGCCGGTCTCGCCGAAGGTGCGAGGCCCGGGCAGGAGGACGTCGAGGATACGCTCCTCGGCGGCATCCTCGGCTTGGTCGCGTACCGCGCTCATGGCCTCTTCGCGTGCCATGTTGACCGCGATGTCGGCGAGGTCGCGCACGATTGATTCGACATCGCGTCCGACGTAGCCGACCTCGGTGAACTTGGTTGCCTCGATCTTGATGAACGGCGCGCCGGCGAGGCGCGCGAGGCGCCGCGCGATCTCGGTCTTGCCGACCCCGGTCGGTCCGATCATGAGGATGTTCTTCGGCGTGATCTCGTTACGCAGCGCGGCATCGACCTGGGCGCGGCGCCAGCGGTTGCGCAGCGCGATCGCGACCGCGCGCTTGGCCTCGTCCTGGCCGATGATGTGCTTGTCGAGCTGCTCGACGATTTCCTGTGGAGTCAGGGTATCCATGGTGCGCGTGCCTGTGGGCGCAACGCTCAGCGCTCTTCGTGCAACGCTTCGAGCGTGAGCCTGTCGTTGGTGTAGACGCAGATTTCGCCGGCGATGGCCATCGCGCGGCGCACGATCGCTTCCGGGTCCAGCGCGGTCTCTTCGAGCAGCGCGCGCGCCGCGGCGCGCGCGTAGGCGCCGCCCGAGCCGATCGCAATGATGTCGTGCTCGGGCTCGATCACGTCGCCCGTACCGGAAATGATCAACGAATGGTCCTGGTCGGCGACCGCGAGCATCGCCTCGAGGCGGCGCAGCATGCGATCGGTGCGCCAGTCCTTGGCCAGTTCCACGGCCGCGCGGAGCAGGTTGCCGCGATGCTCTTCGAGCTTGCCTTCGAAACGCTCGAAAAGCGTGAACGCGTCGGCGGTGCCGCCCGCGAAGCCGGCGATGATCCGATCGTGGTAGAGACGGCGCACCTTGCGCGCGTTGCCCTTGAGCACGGTATCGCCCATGGAGACCTGGCCGTCACCGCCGATGACGACGTGACGGCCGCGCCGGACCGACAGAATGGTGGTGCCGTGGAACACTGTTTGAACCGGGATTCGAGAAGCGCGAATTGTACACGATGGGCCCCGGTGGCGGCGCCGGCGCCCGGCCCGGAGCTCATTCGCGGCGGCGTCGGGCGCGCGGATGGGCAGCGTCGTAGACGCGCGCTAGATGCTGGAAATCGAGGTGCGTGTAGACCTGCGTGGTACTGATATCGGCGTGGCCGAGCAGCTCCTGCACCGCGCGCAGGTCGCCCGACGATTCGAGCATGTGGCTGGCGAAGGAATGCCGCAGCACGTGCGGGTGGACGTGCGTGTCGATACCATGCCGCCGCGCCCACGCGACGAGCCGCTGCTGCACGCTGCGCGTGCTCATGCGGCCACCGTGGCGGGCGACGAACAGCGCTCGCGTGCCGTCGCGGGCGAGTTCTCCGCGCACCGCCAGCCAGGCCTCGAGCGCGGCCAGCGCGTGGCGCCCGACCGGGACGATGCGCTGCTTGCGGCCCTTGCCGAGCACGCGCGCCTCGCGCGCGCCGCGATCGAGGTCGCCGAGATCGAGCGCGGTGAGCTCCGACACGCGCAGGCCGCTCGAGTAGAGCAGCTCCCACATGGCCCGATCGCGCACACCGAGCGGGCCTTCGCCGCGCTGTTCGACCAGGGTCGCGACCTGGTCGACGTCGAGCGCACGCGGCAGGCGGCGCGGACTCTTCGGTGCGCGCACGTCGGCGGCCGGGTTGTCGGCGGCGCGGCCGCGGCGCACGAGATCGCGGAACAACGCGCGCAGGGCGGAGAGCCGCCGGGCGATGGACCGCCCGCCCAGGCCCCGGCGATGCGCCGCCGCCACGTAGCGCCGCACGCAATGCACGTCGACGTCCTCCCAGCGGCCGATGGCCTCGGCCGCGAGGTGATCGAGAAATGCCTGCAGGTCGCGGGCGTAGGCATCGCGCGTGTGCGCGGAGCCCCCGGCCAGCCGCGCGAGAAAAGCGTCGACGTCTGCGGCCAGCGGCATCGGCGCGCAGTGCTCAGCGCGCGCGGGCGCGCTTGACCCAGGGGTCGACGACGAGCGCGACGACGTCGCGCAGGTAGGTCAGGAACTCCGTCCCCATGCCGGCCTCGTAGCGGGAGGCGTCGTCGCTCGCGATCGCGAGCACGCCGTCCCAGCCCGCGCCGGCCAGCGGCATGAGCACAGCCGAGCCACGCGGCGCGTCGCCGAACAACGCCGCGTGCTGCGCCTCGTCGAGGACGCCACAGCGTGCGCCGCCCTGTTCGAGCAGCGCCGCGAAAGCCTCGCGTGCGCCGTTGTCGCCGCCGACGAACTGCGGCACGCTGCCGGCGTCGACGAAACCGGTCTCGGCGAAAACCAGGGTCGCGCTGCGGTCCGCGCCGAACTCCGCGCACAAGCCGCCGTCGAGCAGGCCGAACACCGCCTGCGGGCCGGCCGCGTTCATGAGCTTGAGCGCGAGCCCATGGATGCGCGCGTTGAGTGCCTCGTTGTCGCGCGCGAGCGCGTAGAGCCGATCGAGCTGCTGCTTGAGGCGCTGGTTGTCGGCGCGCAAGACTGCGACCTGGCGTTCCAGCAGCGACACTGCCTCGCCGCTGGCATGGGGAATCTCGAGGCGCGCGAGCAGCTCGGGGTGATGGTCGAGAAAGGCCGGGTTGGCGCGCAGGAAAGCGATGACTTCCTCGGCCGCGAGCTGTGCCGCCGGCGTTGCCTGGGAAGGGCCGGATGAACTCATAAGTCGATGGATCCCTCGAAAACGAAAGTCGCGGGGCCGGTCATCCACACCGGGTGCATGGGATCGCCGTCCCATTCGATGACGAGGCGGCCGCCGCGCAGCGTGACCTCGACGCGAGCGTCGAGCCGGCCCCATCTTCGGCCGATCACCACCGCTGCGCAAGCGCCCGTGCCGCAGGCCTCGGTTTCGCCGGCGCCGCGCTCGTAGACGCGCAGGCGCACGGCATCGGGGGCTTCGACCTGCATGAAGCCGACGTTGACGCCGGCGGGAAACAGGCCGCAGCCCTGCACGGCCGGCCCCAGCGTGGTGACCGGGGTGGCGGCGACATCGGCCACTTCGATCACCGCGTGCGGGTTGCCCATCGAAACGGCGCCGAAAACCCATTCGCGCCCGTCGATCTCGCACGCGTAACGTGCCTGCCCGGCCGCCACGTCGAGCGGAATCGCAGCTGGCTCGAAACGCGGCGCTCCCATGTCGACGCGCACGTCACCGGCGGCGAGCAGCTCCAGCGTGTACACGGCATCACCGATTTCGATATCGAGCAGTGGTCCGCGCGCCCCGCAGCGTTCGAGGTAGCGCGCCACGCAGCGCACCCCGTTGCCGCAATGCTCGGCGGGCGAGCCGTCGGCATTGACCACGCGGTATCGGGCCAGTGCGCGCGCGTCCCGGGCCGGCTCGAGCAGCAGCACCTGGTCACAGCCGACACCGCGCCGGCGATCGGCGAGCTGCGCGAATTGCTCGCGGCTCAGGCCCGGGTCTGCGGCGCGCGCATCGATGACGACGAAATCGTTGCCGAGACCGTGCATCTTGACGAAAGGCAGGCGCATCGCGGATTCCTGGTCGTGGCTTGGCGTTATGCCCGCGCACCCGCCGCATCATCGCCCCGGTCACCGTCGAGCGGCGGTGGCATGCTGGCGACGTGCAGCGTGGTGGTCGGGAACGCGCATTCGGCGCCGTGCTGCTCGACGATCTCAATGACCTTGAGCAGCACGTCCTGCTTCACGGCGTGGTACTTCACCCATTCACGCGTCTTGGTGAACGTGTAGACGAAAAAGTTCAGCGACGACGCGGCGAACGTCGTGAAATTCACGATCAGGGTCTGGTTGGTATCGATTTCCGGGTGCTCCTCGAGCATGGTACGCACGTCATCCACGATCGCGGCCATGCGCCCGGCGTCCTCGTAGCGGATACCCACGGTTTCGAAGATACGCCGGTTGAGCATGCGCGAGGGATTCTCGACGATGACGTTGTTGAACAACGAGTTCGGCACGTAGAGCGGGCGCAGGTCGAAGGTACGCAGCTTGGTCAGCCGCCAGCCGATCTCCTCTACCGTGCCCTCGATGTCGCGGTCCGGAGAGCGTACCCAGTCGCCGACACTGAACGGCCGGTCGAGATAGATCATCAGGCCGCCGAAGAAATTCGCGAGCAGGTCCTTGGCCGCGAAACCGACCGCGATACCGCCCACACCACCGAAGGCGAGCACGCCCGAGATGCTGTAGCCGAGGGTCTGCAGGATGACCAGAACGGCGGTGATGACGACCGACAGGCGCAGCAGCTTGGCCACCGCGTCGGTGGTGGTACGGTCGACCGCCTGGCCGCGCGCGACGCGCTGCCGGATATAGGATTGTTCGCCGCGCTTGATAAAGCGGGCGAGAAACCACGCGATAGTGACGATGATGCCGATATCGCGGACCTGCGGGACGAGTTCGAACAGCGCATTGGCCTCTTCGGCATGCGCGATGCCGATGGCATAGCTCAGGCCGATCAGCCAGATCAGCGTGCGCAGCGGCGCGCGCATGGCGTCGATCAGGGCATCGTCCCAGTAGTTGCCGTTCTTGCTGAGGCGATCGTAGGCGCGGTCGAGTACCCGCTTCTGCAGGAAGTCCAGCGTGAGCGTGACCAGCACGACGACGAACATGTGCACGATCCAGGTGTCGTCGCGGAAGATGGCGAGCAGTTTTTCGAGTAGGGCGTTATCCATGGAAATCGATGTCGGACGGACTCGAGCCGGCGGGTCGCCGCCTGCCGGCGCCTCAGTAAATCATCTCGACGGTGTAGCCGTCACGTTCCAGGCTCTGCAGCAGGCCGCGCGTGCCCGGCAGATGCAGCGCGCCGACCGCGATGAACGCGTCGCCTGCTTCGATCACGGGAACCAGCCGCTCGAGCATGCGTTCGTTACGTTGCCACAACAAGGCATCGACGAAAGCCTGGTTGTGCGCCGCCACGTGCCGCAGGGAGAGTTCGGTCAGCCCGGCGAGATCGCGCGCCGCGTAGCGCTCGACCATGTCTTCGATTTCGGCCTGGAAGACCTCGTGATGGCAGGCCATCTCGCGCAGGAAAGCAATCTGTTCGCTCTCTTCCAGCGCTTCGAACAGGCCGATCTGCTCGGCGACGGTCTCGAGGCCGATGACCGGTTTCCCCGCCGCCTGCGCATCGAGCATGAGCGCGAGATCGAGCGCGGCGCCGCTCTGCCCGGCCGGCTGGCTGAGCGTGAGGAACACCGCCCAGGGTTTCATGCGCGCGACGATCTCCGGACCCAGGCCGTATGCCTGCATGGCGGCGGCCGCACGTTCGAACAAGGGCTCACCGAGCGTCTCGCGGAGGCTCGCATCGCCGGCGTAGAACATCGCGCGTTGCAGCGCCGCGACCGTCTCGCCATCGAGGATTACCTCCATGACGAACGTGCCGGCGGCATCGAAACGGGGGCGGGCGGCTTCCCTCACCGCACTGACCCGCGGATCGGCGACGTGCATCGTGCCGAGCAGGGTACTCTCGGCCCCTCCCGGCGTGGTGATGCGCCAAAGCAGGCCGCGACGGTGGACGATGGCGCCGATGTCCGGCACCGCGCCGCTCGCCAGGGGTGCGCACTCGAGCGCACGCGCCTGCTGCGCCGGTAACGCCGCCAGCAGCGCAACGGCCAACACCAGGCCCACCTGCCACCAGCGCGAACACCCGCGCGCGGGACGATGCTGGGCGGCCGCGCAGCGCATCAGGTCTCAGCCGAGCAGGTTGTCGTCACCGAGATCGAGCTCGGGGCAGGGATCGAGGTCGCGCACGCGCGCAGCGACCCGTTGCCAGCGCGGCTCGTCGTGCAGCGTCGCGAGCGGCGGCACGGTGCCGCGTGCGTGCATGCGCATGAGACGCGCCTGGGTCTGCGGATAGCGTGCCTCGCGCCCCAGGGACCCCATGATCTCGATCACGGCCTCACGGTGATTGCATACCAGCAGCACGTCGCAGCCGGCTGCAAGCGCGCTCTCAGCGCGCTCGGCGAAGCTGCCGCCGTGCTCGGCGCCGGCCATCGACAGGTCGTCACTGAACACCACGCCCTCGAAATGCATGTCGCCGCGCAGGATGTCGCCGATCCAGCGGCGCGAGTAACCGGCCGCGATGTCATCGACCCGCGGATAGCGGACATGGGCCATCATCATGCCCTCGATACCGGCATTGACCAGCGCACGAAACGGCAACAGGTCCGCCTGCTCGATGTCCAGCAGGTCGCGCTCGTCGACCGGCAGCTCGACATGCGAATCGGCCGCGACCACGCCGTGTCCCGGGAAATGCTTACCCACCGCGGCCATGCCGGCGCGATGCAGCGCGCCGACATAGGCCTGCGCGAGGCGGGCGACGACGCGCGGCTCGGCATGGAACGCACGATCGCCGATGACGCGGCTGTGCGGCGTGCGCAGGTCGAGCACCGGGGCGAAACTGAAGTCCACGCCGACCGCGCGCAGTTCGCTCGCCATCAGCCAGGCGCAGTCGCCAACCAGGTCGAGTGCGGCATCGGGATCGCGATCGTAGACTTCGCCCAGCATCGACAAGGGAGGCAGTTCGACGAAGCCATCACGGAAGCGCTGCACCCGGCCGCCCTCCTGGTCGACGGCGATCAGCAGGCGCGGTTCGCGCAGCGCGTGGATCTCGCGCGTCAGCGCGGCAAGCTGCACCGGATCGGCATAGTTGCGCGCGAACAGGATCACGCCGCCGACCAGCGGGTGGCGCAGCAGCTCGCGATCGCTCGCATCGAGCGCGAGGCCCTCGATATCGATCATCAGCGGTCCGAGCATGCGGAGCGGGTCCTCTTCGGTGACGGTCACGGCGGCAGCGCCGGCGCGCGCCAGTATACGTGGGCCTCGACGACATCGCTCATCGCGGACGGCCGCCCAGGTGGTCGCGCAGGCGATCGCCGAGAAGGTTGATCGCGACCACCAGGCTGAGCAGCGCCAGCCCGGGCATGAGCACCACGTGCGGGGCTATCAGCAGGTAGCGGGTGCCATCGCGGATCAGCGCGCCCCACGACGGCGTCGGCGGCTGCACGCCGAGCCCCAGGAACGACAGCCCGGCCTCGGCGACGATGACGGCGGCGAGCGCGAAGGTCGCTTCGACGACGAGCGGCCCGCTCAGCAACGGCAGTACGTGCAGCCGCAAAAGGCGCGGCAGCGGCGTGCCCAGGGCCTGCGCGACCTGCACGTGGTCGCGCGTGCGCAGGCTCAGCGTCTGCGCACGCGCGAGGCGCGCGAAGCCGACCCAGCCGACCACGCTCAGGGCGATGACGAGATTGTCGATGCCGGGTCCGAGGATGCCGGCCAGGGCGATCGCGAGCAGGATGCCCGGAAACGCCAGGAAGACGTCGATCACGCGCACCACGAGCAGGTCGACCAGGCCGCCGTACCAACCGGCCAGCACGCCGATCAGGGTGCCGGCGGCAGCTGCCAGCGCGACCACCGCCAGCGTGACGCCGAGCGACAGCCGCGCGCCGACCAGCACGCGTGCCAGCAGCGGCCGGCCGAGATCGTCGCGTCCCATCGGCGCGCTCCAGGACGGCGGCGCCAGGATCTGGTCGAGAGCGATGCGGTTCGCTTCCGTTTCCAGCCAGGGGGCCGCCAGCGCGGCGAGGCTCCACAAGAAAACGACCAGCAGCGCGCCGCGCGTCCCTCCGCTCACCGCGCCCCCCCGATGCGCGGGTCGAGCCAGGCGCAGAGCAGGTCGGTGAGGGTATTGACGAGGACGTAGGTGAGCGCGATCACCAGCACGCAGGCCTGTACGACCGGGTAGTCGCGGCGATGGATGGAGTCGACCACGAGCAAGCCCAGGCCCGGCCAGCCGAACACGGTCTCGGTGATCACTGCACCGCCGAGCAGGGCGCCGAGTTGCAGGCCGAGCGTCGTCACGATCGGCAATGCCGCGTTGCGCAGTGCGTGCACGAGCACGACGCGCCACTCCGCCAGCCCGCGAGCGCGGGCGGCCAGCACGTAGGGCTCACCGAGTACGTCGATCATCGCCGCGCGGCTCATGCGCGCGACGATCGCGGCGAGCGAGGTGCCGAGCGTCAGCGCCGGCAGTACCAGGGCGCGCACGCCGCCGGCACCACCGATGGGAAACCAACCGAGCAGCACCGCGAACAGCAGCATGAGCAGCGGTCCGAGCACGAAGTTCGGTATCGACATGCCGAGCACCGCCAGCGCGCTGGTCGCGGCGTCCCAGGCGCGCCCACGCGCCAGCGCCGCGAGGACGCCGAGCGGCAGGCCGAGGGCGACGGCCACGGCCAGCCCGGCGACGGCGAGCAAGGCCGTCATGCGCAAGCCCTCGGCAAGTAACGCCGCGACCGGCCTGCCGCTCGCCAGCGAAGTGCCGAGATCGCCACGTAGGAGGCCCTCGACGAACGCGAACCACTGCGCGGCGAGCGGGCGGTCCAGGCCCAATGCCTCGCGCAGCGCCGCGCGGTCGCCGGCCGTCGCGTACTCGCCGAGCATGACCTCGACCGGGTCCCCGGGCACCAGGTGGAGCAGCAGGAACACGAGAAACGTCACGCCGACGACGACCACCGCGGCACTCGCCAGGCGGGCGGTGAAGAGGGGCAGGACTGCGTACACGGCGCGCACTGTAGCAGAGGGGTCGGGCAGCGTCGCCGGGCGCCGTTGCGTGAACCCGGCCACCATTGCACGATTGCGATGTCCGCGTTTGCAAGGCGCGGTGTATCATCGCGCCCATGCCGCGCTACGAGTTCGACAAGGAAGATGTTCGCGACGACTGGGTCGACGGCAGCACCCGCCTGCTCGGCCTGGTCGTGCGAGCCACGGGCCTGGTCCTGCTCGCCGTCGGCTTCGTCGTCGCGCTGATGGTCATCGCGAGCGCGTGGTCGCTGTACGAGGATCCGGCGCGCATCGAAGCATTCGCGCGCGAGGTCGAGCGCGGCTCGAACCTCGACCTGACCCTCTCGGGCAGCGCCGCGGCCGGCCGCGCCGAGCTCGAAACGGCGCGTGGCGCCGACACGGATGGGCAGCCGCGCGCAGCGTTGCCGGGTGGTTCCGACCCGGCGACGAGCTTCCGCTTCTCCTACTTCGTGGCCTGGGCGATCGCGATCCTGCTGCTGCTGCTGATCGGCCGCCTGGCCATCGCCGCGGTACGTACCGGCGGCGAACTCGCGCTCTACGACGTCAAGGTCGGCAAGCTGGCGCGCGCCCTGCTGCGCGAGCGCACGCGGGCCGCCTGACGGCGCCCGAACGCTTCAGACCGCGTTCAACCGGCGTCGCTGCCGCGCGTGCGGCTGTCGGCGTCGGCCTGTCGCACCGCCGGCGCCGCCGGCGCGTGGCAATCGGCGGCCAGCGCCACGGCCCGCGAGTAGAGTTCGCCGTAGTAATTCTTCGAGCGTGAGCGCATGACCGGCATCAGTCCGATCTTGTAGGACGCCATCATCAGCCCCATGCCGTCCTTGAGGCCGTCGCCGAACATGAGATCCATGCGGATGTTGGCGTTCAGCACCTGGTCGTAGGCGCCCCACAGACGCGGCGCCGAGAACGGGCCGCCGCCGGCCAGCACGTCGAGCACCACGTGGCCTTTCCCGGAATGGTAGCCGAGCGCGGCAAATCCATCGCCTTCGTAGTAGCTGAACTGCTGACCGCCGCAGTTCTCGGGCATGGTGTAGTCGTAGCGGTCGATGAAGCTTGCAGTGTACTCGCTCGGCATCGACAGGCCGCGCGTGCGCACGCGGTGGTGCTCGCCGCTGGCGCGCACGGTCGCGGCAACGTCCATGATCTGTTCGACTTCGCCCATCGGTTCGGAGATGAAGCGCTTGCCGCCGACACTGAGGTACTCGCGGCCGTCGTCGGTACGGGTACGGGTGCCGACGATTTCGATTGTCGGCACCACGGCCTGCGTGCCGTCGTTGAGGGTGCCGTCCTCGGCCATGGCGACGTCACCGAGCAAGGTGGCCGCGAACATCAGCAGCGGGGCGAGGCGGCGACGCTCGTCGCGGCAGGTCAGTTCCCGCTTGCGCCGGTCTTCGAGGAGTTCGAAGCCGTTGCTGAGCGCGTAAGCCTTGAGACGCTGGAACACGCCGGGCTCACTGCGGTCGAGGCCGCGGCGGTGTACCAGCGTGCGCACGCCGTTGATGAAGCACGGGTGGACCGTGGTCAGCTGGCTCAGCGGGCCGGTGTCACGGGCGCGCGCGATGGCGGCTGCGAAGCGGCCGAGCAGCGGGCCGCGCGCGGCCTCCGTGGCAGGGACGGCCGGGCGTCCGGTCGACGGGCGTGGCGCGGTGCTGGTCGGCATGAGAACTCCTCCGGCCCGGACGGGCAGGTCGAATGCAGGCGGAAACGGCTGTGCTTTGTGTCGGCCGTCCGCCCGCCGACTTTATGACGGGGTTCACAGATTGACGGAATCTCGCGCTTCGCGGGCGGCCCGGCGGGCGCCGCTCAGTCGTGGATATCGACCGGGGTGCCGACGCAGACCGCGTCGAACAGCTCGATGACGTCGGCGTTGCGCATGCGGATGCAGCCGCGCGAGCCCGGCTCGCCGAGCGGCGTCGTATCCGGGGTGCCGTGGATGTAGATGTAGCGCGCACGGGTGTCGCAGCGGCCGCCCGCGTTGCGCCCCGGTTCGCAGCCCGCGAGCCACAGGATGCGGGTCAGTATCCAGTCGCGTCCGGGCGCGGCGGCAGCCAGGGCCGGGGTCCACACCTCGCCGGTCGGGCGGCGGCCGACGAAGACGGTGTCCGGGGCGCTGCCGGCGCCGATCTTCTCCGCGATCTCGTGGCGCCCGCGCGGCGTGCACTCGCTGTCCATGACCTCGCCGGGACCGTTGCGGGCCGTCGACACGGAATAGACGCGCGCCTCGCCGGCGGCCGGGATGGCGCGCAGCAGCTGGCGCGCGAGATCGATTTCGATGTGCTCAATCTTCGCCACGGGGCGGCTTCCTGGAGGTCTCGGCCAGCGCGTCGAAACTGCCCGCGCCGTCGGTTTGGTAGCCCGCGATGTCGCTGCGGGTGACGACGAGCTGGTCTTCGAACCACAGCGGTACGTAGGGCAGATCGTACAGCAGATGTTCCTCCAGCGCGTGGTAGGCCGCGACGCGCGCGGCGCGCTCCGCGGCCTGTTCGGCCTGCTCGATGAGGCGGTCGGCGCGCGCGCTTGCGTAGCGGCCGCGATTGGCGCCGGCCGGCGGTATCGAGGTGCTGTGGAACGCATGGCGAAAGATATCCGGCAGGCGCAGGCCGACCCAGGACAGGCCGTAGACCTCGAAGCGGCCGTGGGTGACGTCACCGTAGAACGTCCCCCAGTCGTAGCTCTGGATGTCCAGCGTGATGCCGACCGCGGCGAGCTGGCTCTGCACGATGGTGGCGAGCCGCAGGCGAAACGGATCGCTCGAGATCTTGTAGGTGAGGCGCACGCCGTCACCGAGTCCGGCCGTGGCGAGCAGGCGGCGCGCGGCGTCGGGGTCGTGCGCGGGCGCCACGAGCCCGCCAGCGCCGGCCCAGTGCTCGGGCGGGAAGACCGCCTGCGCGAGCCGTGCGGTACCGCCGAACACGTGGCGTACGATGGCCTCGCGATCGAGCGCGTGCGCAATCGCCTGGCGCAGCGCGCGCCGGCCCGTGAGGGGATCGGCGAGGTTGAAACCGAGGTAGCTGAAGGTGGACCCCGCAACCTGCTGCCCGGTCAGGCCGGGACGCGCGGCCAGCCAGCGGTAGAGTTCAGGCGAGAGGTTGCCCTGCACGATGTCGAGTTCGCCGCTCACGAGCTTCATCGCCCGTACGCTCGGGTCGCGCACCGTCACGAACACCACGTGCTGACCGTCGCGCCGCCGCTTGAGGGTGACGCTGCCGTCGTCGCGCCAGGCAACACGGGTGAAATCACCCGCTCCGCGCCGCCACGCGTCGCGGCCGTCGCCGGCAGCCAGGTCGGCCGCGGCGAGCACACCGACCACGAGCGTCCCCGGGAACAACGGGTCCGGCGCGGCGAGCACGAAATCCACGGTGCGCGCGTCCACCACTTCGATGCGCTCGATATTCGTGAGCGAACCACGGTGGGGAGATGCACGCGCAGGGTCCAGGACCGAGCGATAGGTCGCGGCAACGTCCCCGGCCGTGACCGGGCTGCCGTCGTCGAAGCGCGCGCCGT